>CANFYZ010000013.1 GCA_947451385.1 Comamonadaceae bacterium
CACTCCGCGGCGGTGTGTTCGTTGAGGCCGCAGTCCTGCCCTTCGCAGTTCATCAGCACAAAGCGCGTGGCATTCCAAAGCTTGTTGCAGAAATTGCGGTAGCCCTCGCAGCGCTTGCTGTCAAAGTTGACGCTGCGGCCCAGTGAGGCCAGCGCGGCAAAGGTGAAGCGCAGCGCGTCGGCGCCGTAAGCCGGAATGCCTTCGGGGAATTCTTTTTCGGTTTGCTTGCGCACTTTGGGTGCGGTCTCGGGTTTGCGCAGGCCTTGGGTGCGTTTGTCGAGCAAGGGCTCCAAGGCGATGCCGTCGATCAGGTCCACCGGGTCGAGCACATTGCCTTCGGACTTGCTCATTTTTTTGCCTTGCGCGTCGAGCACCAGGCCATGGATGTAGACGTGCTTGAACGGTACACGGCCCGTGAAGTGCGTGGTCATCATGATCATCCGGGCGACCCAGAAGAAGATGATGTCGTAGCCGGTGACCAAGACGCTGCTGGGGAGGTAGAGGTCGTAGTCGCTGTTGTTGGCACTGGCGTCACTGTCGAGCGTACCGGAACCGGTCTGGCTCCTACTCGCTGCGCTCGCCAAGTCGCTGCGTCCGGTCCCGGTACGCTCGCCAGCTGCGTCGTTGACGTTCGCATCGTTGTTGCCCCAGCCCATGGTGCTGAAGGGGACCAGCGCACTGGAGTACCAGGTGTCCAGCACGTCTTCGTCGCGCTGGAGTGTTTTGCCCGGGGCGATCTTGTCAGCTTGAGCTTGCGCTTCGGCTTCGTTGCGGGCCACATACACCTGGCCATCTTCGTCGTACCAGGCCGGAATCTGGTGGCCCCACCACAGCTGGCGCGAGATGCACCAATCCTGGATGTTGTTCATCCACTGGTTGTAGGTGTTGACCCAGTTCTCGGGCACAAACTTCACTTCACCCGAGTGCACCGCGTCGATGGCTTTTTGCGCGATGCTTTTGCCAGTCGGGTCGATGGGGCTGACTTTGTTCATGGCGACAAACCACTGGTCGGTCAGCATCGGTTCGATCACCTGGCCGGTGCGGGCGCAGCGCGGCACCATGAGTTTGTGCTTTTTGACTTCAACCAGCTGGCCTGCGGCTTCCAGGTCGGCGACCACGGCTTTGCGGGCGACGAAGCGGTCCAGGCCACGGTACTTCTCGGGCGCGTTGGCGTTGACGGTCGCATCCAGATTCAGCACACAAATCATGTCCAGTTGGTGGCGTTGGCCGACTTGGTAGTCGTTGGTGTCGTGCGCGGGCGTGACCTTGACCACGCCCGTGCCGAAGTCCTTGTCCACATAGTCGTCGGCAATCACCGGGATGGTGCGGCCGCACAGCGGCAGATTCACCTGCTTGCCGATCAGCGCGCTGTAGCGCTCGTCTTCGGGGTGCACCATCACGGCGACGTCGCCCAGCAGTGTCTCAGGCCGCGTGGTGGCGACGGTCAGGGAGCCACTGCCATCGGCCAGGTCATAGCGGATATGCCACATGCTGCCGTCTTCTTCGGCGCTTTCCACTTCCAGGTCCGACACCGCGCTTTGCAGCACCGGGTCCCAGTTCACCAGGCGCTTGCCACGGTAGATCAGGCCTTGCTCGTACAGCTGCACAAAAGTCTCGGTCACCGTTTTGGACAATTTGGGGTCCATGGTGAAGTACTCGCGGCTCCAGTCCACGCTGTCGCCCATGCGGCGCATTTGGCTGGTGATGGTGTTGCCCGACTGCTCTTTCCACTCCCACACCTTGCTGACAAAGTTCTTGCGTGCCTCGGCCGGCGTGGGGCCCATGTCGTGGCGGCTGATGCCTTGGCCTTGCAGCTGGCGCTCGACCACGATTTGCGTGGCGATGCCGGCGTGGTCGGTGCCGGGAATCCAGGCGGTGTTGAAGCCCGACATGCGGTGGTAACGCGTCAGGCTGTCCATGATGGTTTGGTTGAAAGCATGACCCATGTGCAGCGTGCCAGTCACATTGGGCGGCGGCAGCTGGATGGCGAACGCAGGGGCCTCGGCCGCTGGCGCACCGGTGCCGCGAAAACCGGCCACACCGTAACCGCGCTTTTCCCACTCGGGGCCCCAGTGGGCTTCTAAAGCGGCGGGCTCGAACGATTTGGACAGGGACTGCAGACCGGGCTGCTCAAGGGGCGTGGAGGCGTTGCTCATGGGGTATTTCAAAATCAACGGCGCACTCCGGCGACGTTGTGGGGGCAAGAAGAGGACTACCCTGATTTTACCCAGCCCGGGTCGCTGCCGTGGCGGTGCGTTACTGCGGCAGGTCCTGCGCCGCTTCAATGCATTCGCGCAGCACCGCCGCGTCGCCAATCTGGTTGGCCAGGATCAGGATCAGGCGGTTGTTCAGC
Organism: Comamonadaceae bacterium; assembly: GCA_947451385.1. GTDB lineage: Bacteria > Pseudomonadota > Gammaproteobacteria > Burkholderiales > Burkholderiaceae_C > Limnohabitans_A. Next base: position 2,354 of record CANFYZ010000013.1, read on the forward strand.
AGCTCGGACTGCTCGGCGCTCAGGCCGGCGTGGGCGTTGATCAGCTGTTCGTAAAAGCCGTCGGCGTCTTGGAAGTTGGCTAAGGTTTGCATGGTGTCGTGCACTGAATGGAGTCGAGTGGGGTTCACAGCGCCAAGGTGTTGGCGAGGGCTTCGACCAATTGGCCATCCACCCGGCTGCCGTGCGCGGCCAGGTAGCCGTCGGGGCGCACCAGGGCCCAGCCGTCGCCTTGCAACTGGCAGGCGTTGCGCAGGCGCTGGGCAGGGTCGATCAGGTGTTCACGCGCTTGAGCGGGCGTGTGCTTGTCCAGCACTTGCACGCAGCGCAGCGGTGTGCCTTCGGTCAGGGTTTTCAGCCGCTTCAGGCTGGCTTGGCTTTGCGCGCCAAACACCATCAGCAGCAAGCGGCCTTCGGCCCAGTTGAGCAGTTCGTTGACCACGCCGGTTTTGCCTTTGCGCCATTGAAACGCCACGTTTTGCAGCGACAGTCCGCCACTGTCGGCGCAAATGGGCGAGCGGGTGTAGGTGTTGGCCACCGCCATGCGGCCGGTGTTCACCAAGCTGCGGGCAAACGGGTATTGCTTGGCCAGGCTGATGGTGGCGTTGCGCAGGCTGCGTTCCGCGCCTTCCGGCGCGCGCAAAAAGCGGGCGGTGCGGTTGGTCACCTTGACGTTTTCTTGCGCGGCCTCTAACCGTTCGGCGTTGTAGCTGTTCAGCAACTCAGGGCTGGCCCAGCCTTTGAGGACCGCGCCCAACTTCCAGGCCAGGTTGTCGGCATCGGCCACGCCGGTGTTGCCACCGCGGGCACCAAACGGGCTGACGATTTTGGCCGTGTCGCCCATGAAGAACACACGCCCCATGCGCAGCGCGTCCACACATTGGCTCTTGTAGGCGTAGGGGCCGACCCAGACGATTTCGACCTGCGCGTCTTGGCCAAACTGGCGCTGCAAGCGCTCGCGCACCACGTCTTCGCGGCTCACGTAGGCGGCATCGGCGTTGGGGGCCATTTGGTAGTCGATGCGCCACACGTCGTCGGCCATCAGGTGCTGCCAGACGGCGCGGTTCTCGTTGAAGGGGGCTTCGATCCAGGTGTGGCGCTCCTGGGGCGGGCGCGTGCCAAAGCGCACATCGGCAATGCACCAGCGGTCATCGCCTTTGGTGCTTTGCATGCCCACGCCGGTCCAGGCATGGAACGGGGTGTGCGAGCCGGTGGCATCGATCACATGATCGGCCTGAATGCGGTAGCTGCCTTCGGGGGTTTGCACCGTCAGCGTGGCGAAGTCGTCGTTTTGTTCAAACGCGGTGACGCGTGAGTTCCAGCGCAGGTCCACGCCGCCGAGCTCCACAATGCGTTCGACCAAATAGCCTTCGATGTAGAACTGCTGGATGTTGATAAAAGGCGGCTGCGCTGACAAATTGAAGTTGCTTTGCTGGCCCAGGTCGAACGAGTACACCTCGTCTTGCCCAGCAAAGGTGCGGCCCACGCTCCATTGAATGCCTTTGCGCGCAATGCGGGTGTAGATGCCCAGGCGGTCAAAAATTTCGAGTGATTTTTGCGTGTAGCAAATGCCGCGCGACGAAGCGCCTTTGACCCCTACGGTGTTGTCTTCGTCCAGCAAAATGGCTTTGATGCCCTGGTTGGCGAGGGAGCACGCCAGGGTCAGCCCGGTGATGCCGCCGCCCACAATCACCACCGCGTGGCGCAGGGTCTCTGGGGTGTGTAACTCGGGGGGCGAGACAAACGGGTATTCGGGCAGGGCGTAACCTGAGCCTTCGGTGAACTCATAGCCGTTGGTGTAGTTCACCGGGGCGAATGCGGATGGGGAGCTTGTCATGGCAAAAAATCAAACGGCTTTGTATTCGGGGCGGTCGTTTTGTTGGGGTTTGAGCGCTTGGGCGGCGCGGCCTTCGGCGCGGTCTTGGCGCCATTGTGCTTTGCGCGCCGTCCACTCTTGCAGGCGGGCGTGCGCGGTTTTGCTTTCTTGCAGCATTTGAAATTCATCGGCGCGTTGGGCGGTCAATTCCAGACGCACGCCGTTGGGGTCAAAGAAATAAATGCTGTCAAAAATGTGGTGGTCGGTGATGCCCAGCACCTCGATGCCATGACCTTGCAAACGGTCTTTCATGGCTTGCAGATCGGCCAGGTTATCGACCCGGAAGGAAATGTGATTCACCCACAGTGGCGTGTTGGGCGAGGGCAGGGCGGCCACGTCGTCGCCCAGGTCAAAAAAAGCGATGAAAGAGCCGTCACGCAGGCGGAAGAAAAAATGGGTGTAAGGGCAGTACTCGCCGGTGCTGGGCACCACATCGCTTTGGATGATGTGGTAGAGCGGCAGACCCAAAATGTCTTCGTAAAAATGCCGCGTTTCCTCCGCGTCTTTGGCGCGGTAGGCATAGTGGTGCAACTGGTGAATGGCCGCCGGTGCGGGCAGGGCCGAGGCCTGAGCAGACGAAAGCGCGGGGGCTGGCGTGGATGTGGACATCGGGTCTCCAGATTATTTACTAATGCGTAACGAGTTTACTATACCGAAACTGCTGTGGCAAATCTCAAACGCCTGGCAGGGGGTGAGCGCAGGCCTTCACGGTTAGGCGCTAAGCTGTGCACCTTCTGACCGATCGTGTCAGCGCTGTTTACCCCGAGGAGATTCTCATGGCCGCACTCAAAGGCTCACGCACCGAACAATGTCTGAAAGACGCCTTTGCGATCGAGTCCATGGCCAACCGCCGCTATTTGTACTTCGCGAACAAGGCTGACATTGAAGGGCAGATCGATGTGGCGGCCCTGTTTCGCTCTACCGCGCAGGGTGAGACCGGTCATGCGCACGGGCATTTGGAATTTTTAGAAGCGGCCGGCGACCCGGCCACCGGCCTGCCATTTACCAGCACCCGCGAGAGCTTGGCGTCGGCCCTCGCCAGCGAGCAGCAAGAGCACACCGACATGTACGCCAACATGGCCCAGACCGCCCGGACCGAAGGCTTTGACGACATTGCCGACTGGTTTGAAACCATTTCCAAAGCCGAGCGCTCGCATGTGCAGCGCTTTCAGAAAGCTTTGGACGAATTGAAGGACTGATGCGCGACGCCCCATTCCCCATGGGGCGCGACCTCAGTCCATCTTGATGTTAGCCGTCTTGATGGCTTTGGCCCAATCCGCGGTTTCGCGCTCCAGCACCTTGGTGGTGTCGGCGGGCGAGAGGTAACGCACCTCGATGCCTGCCGCATCAGCCCGCTGCTTGGTCTCAGGCAGCTCCATGCTGCGCTTCACATCGGCCGAGAGTTTTTGCAGCACGGCGGGCGGGGTACCTGCGGGGGCGTACAAGGCCACCCAGGATTCGAGCTCAAAGTTGGCCAAACCGGCCTCGGCCACGGTGGGCACATTGGGCATGCCGGGGTGGCGGGTTTTACCGGTCACGGCCAGGGCCTTGAGCTTGCCGGTTTGCACGTGCTGCATCACCGAAGGCGGCGTGGTGATGAACACCTCCACCTGACCCGCCAACACATCGGCAATGGCCTGGCCCGAGCCTTTGTAGGGCACGTGCACCATGTTCACGCCGGTTTGCAGTTTGAAGATTTCAGTGCCGATGTGCGAGACCGAGCCGTTGCCCTGCGAGGCGTAGTTGAGTTTGCCCGGGTGTTGCTTGGCGTAGGCGATGAATTCTTTCAGGTTGTTGGCGGGCACCGAAGGATGCACCGCAATCACATTGGTGGCCACGGTGATCAGGCCCACCGGGGTCAGGTCTTTCAGCTCCCAGGGCAGCTTGTCCATCAGGATCGGGTTGGCAATGTGGTAACCCGAGTACGACACCAGCAAGCTGTGGCCGTCCTTGGCGGCCTTGGCCACGCTTTGGTAAGCCAGGTTGCCGCTGGCGCCGGGTTTGTTGTCCACCACGACAGACTGGCCAATCACACGGGCCAGGGGTTCGGCCACCAAACGGGCCGAGGTGTCCACCAAGCCGCCGGGCGGGTTGGGCACCACCAAGGTGATGGGTTTGCTTGGAAAGGTTTGCGCAAAGGCGCTAAAGGGCAGCGTTATTGCGGTGAGCGCGGCGAGAGTGGTGAGTGCGGTGAGCGCTGTGGCGCAGAAAAAATGACGTGGGTTGGGTCGAGGGGGGTGTGACATCCAAGTTCTCCGATGGGGCTGTACTCAACGCATGCCGATTTGCGCGTCGATGAAAATGTTTTTTGCTTCACGCGGCAGGCTGCGCCAGTACTGGTGTTGCGCGTGCAAATGGCCGTCCAGGGCCACGGCCGCCTCCCAGCCCCAGCGCGGCTTGTACATGAAGCTGCGGGCCAGGGCCACCAGGTCGGCATCACCGCGTTGCAACACGCCCTCAGCTTGTGCGGGCTCGGTGATCAGACCCACGGCAAAGGTGGTCAGGCCCGAGCGTTCGCGCACTGCCTTGGCCAGGGGCACCTGGTATTCGGGGCCGACCGGGATTTTTTGCAAGGGCGAAACCCCGCCCGATGAAATATGCACAAACTGCGCCCCCGCCTGCTTGAGCCGGACAGACAGCTCCACCGTCTCGTCCAGTGTCCAGCCGCCGTCGACCCAGTCGGTGGCCGAAATACGCATACCCAAAGCGCCCTTGAACACTTCGCGCACCGCCTGGAATACTTCCAACGGGAAACGGATGCGGTTGTCCCACGCGCCGCCATACGCGTCAGTGCGCTGATTGGAAATGGGTGACAAAAACTGGTGCAGCAAGTAACCGTGCGCGGCATGCAGCTCCAGCGCCTCGATGCCCATGTCTTGACTGAGTTGGGCGGTTTTCACAAAATCGGCTTTCAATTGCGCGATGTCTGCCAAGCTCAATGCCGTGGGCGGCGCCTCTTGTGGCAAATGCGGCAAAGCGCTGGGGCCCACCGTGGGCCAGCCGCCTTGCGCGGCAGAAAGCAGCATGCCGCCGTTCCAAGGCTCGGCGCTTGAGGCCTTGCGGCCCGCATGGCTGATCTGAATGCACACCGGCACCGCAGGGGCCAAACGCCGGGCGCGTTGCAGGTTGTCGTTCAGGGCGGCAGCGGTCGCATCGTCCCACAAGCCCAAGCAACCGGGGCTGATGCGCCCCACCGCCGAAACCGCGGTGGCCTCCAGTGTGACCATGCCCGCGCCGCTGTTGAGCAGCTGGGTCCAATGCGCCAAATGCCAGTCGTTGGCTTGGCCATTGACGGCCGAGTACTGGCACATGGGCGCCACCACAATGCGGTTGGGCAGGGTCAGGGGGCCGCTGGGGGCGTCAAAGGTGAAAGGGGTAAAGAGAAGGCTCATGCCGTTATCTTAGGCAGAACCTCACGCGCGGCTATCCGATGGGTGACAAGACCCTAAGAGACCCTAAGCCGCTTCGGGCTGGTGGGGCCACAGCGCCCATTCAGCCGGCAGCGGCGCTTCAATCTGCAGCGCTGCCTGGTGCACCGGGTGGCGCAGTTCCAAGCGCCAGGCATGCAGCCACAGGCGATTGAAACCGATGTGTTCGGCCACAGCCCGGTTCAGTGGCCCTTTGCCGTGGGTCGCGTCGCCCAAGATCGGGTGCGCGATGTGCTTCATGTGGCGGCGCAGTTGATGCCGGCGACCGGTGAGTGGCTGCAGTTCCAGCTCAGCCCAGCGCGTCGTGGCAAAGCCACCTTGCGGCAGCGGCCACTCACCCCGGCGCAAGGTCCGGTAGCGTGTTTGTGCAGCCTGCACTGCTTCGCGTTCGCTGCGCATGTCGTCGGGCATGCGCTTCAAGGCGTGGTCGATCAGGCCGTCGCGCTCAGGCCAGCCGCGCACCATGGCGCGGTAGGTTTTGTGCAATCCCTCGCCGCTTTCAAAACGCAGGCCCAGGGTGCGCGCGGTCTGCGCGTCCAACGCAAAAGCCAGCACCCCGCTGGTGCCTTTGTCCAGCCGGTGCAAGGGCCAGACCGGGCGGCCCAGTTGGTCGCGCAGGGTTTGCAGCACAAAACGGGTTTCACCCTTGTCCAGAGGGGTGCGATGCACCAGCCAGCCTGCAGGCTTGTGCACGATGGCGAGATAATCGTCGGTGTAAAGGATGTCGAGCATGTTGTTCTTATTGTCTCCCGCCAAATCGCTGGACTACGAAACCCCTGTGGGCGATGTGCCCCACACCTTGCCGCAGTTTGTGCCGCAGTCGGCTGAATTGATCGAGGTGTTGCGCCCGAAGTCGCCGCAACAAATTGCCGAGTTGATGGACTTGAGCGACGCGCTGTCTGCGCTGAACGTGGCCCGCTATGCCGCCTGGTCGCCCAAGTTCACCGCCAAAAATTCCAAGCAGGCCATCTTGGCTTTCAATGGCGATGTGTACGACGGACTGGACGCCAAAACCCTGAGCCCCGAGGACTTGAAATGGGCGCAGCAGCATGTGTGCATTTTGAGTGGCTTGTATGGCGTGCTGCGCCCGCTGGACCGCATGCAACCCTACCGCCTGGAAATGGGCACCGCTTTGGCCAACCCCAAAGGCAAAAACCTGTACGCGTTTTGGGGCGCACAGATTGCCGAGCATTTGAACCAACGCCTGGCCAAAGACAGCGTGCCGGTGGTGGTGAATCTGGCCTCGCAAGAGTATTTCAAGGCGGTGGACCTGAAAACCCTCAAGGCCCGCGTGATCGAGTGCGTGTTTGAAGACTACAAGGGTGGGCAGTACAAAATCATCAGCTTCTTTGCCAAACGGGCACGCGGCTTGATGGCGCGTTACGCCACCCTTCATCAAATCAACCACCCTGACGGCTTGCGCGCCTTTGACCTGGACGGCTATGCCTACGCGCCCGCCGCCTCCAGCCCGGAGCGTCTGGTGTATCGCCGCAAACAGGTGGCTTGAACATGAACACGCCTGAACAATCTCAACTGGGCAAAAGCAGCGCCTATACGGACCAATACGATCCGGCTTTGCTGTTCCCCATTCCCCGTGCCACCAAGCGCGCCGAGATCGGCGTCGTCGGCCAGCCGGTATTTGTGGGTGCCGATTTATGGACCGCATTTGAGCTGAGCTGGCTCAACCCCAAAGGCAAGCCGCAGGTGGCGCTGGCGCACATCACCATGCCCGCCGAGAGCACGCACATGGTGGAGAGCAAGTCCTTCAAGCTGTACCTGAACAGCTTCAACAACACCCGCATCGACACGGTGGACGAGCTGCGCCAACGCATCAGCCGTGACATCAGTCAGGCGGTCTGGCATGGCGGGTCGGTGCAAGCCACGGTGGGGGTCAAGCTGCTGATGCCCGACGACTTTGACAAAGAGCCGGTGCACGAGCTGGACGGTTTGAACTTGGACCGCATGGACCTGGAATGCACCCGCTACGAACCTGCCCCCGACTTGCTGAGTGCCACCTGGGACGAAGCGCCGGTGACAGAAACCTTGGTCAGCCACTTGTTGAAAAGCAATTGCCTGGTCACCGGCCAGCCCGACTGGGGCAGCGTGCAAATCACCTACACCGGGCACCAGATCGACCAGCCGGGCTTGCTGCAATACATCGTGAGCTTTCGCAACCACAACGAGTTTCATGAACAATGCGTGGAGCGCATCTTCATGGACATCTGGACGCGCTGCAAACCCACGCAACTCACGGTCTACGCACGCTACACCCGACGCGGCGGCCTGGACATCAACCCCTGGCGCACCAGCCACCCGGGGGCGGTGCCGAAGAACGTGCGTACGGCAAGGCAGTAGAAGACGCTGCGGATGTCCACACGGGTTGGCGGCTCAGATTCAAAACTGAATTCATCCAAATCAGGGCGCCTTGGACCGGGCTGTTCCATCGTCCTGCAGTCACCGACAAAAGAGAGGCAAAAATGAAAGTGCTGAATAAATTTTGTGAGCTTCGCGTCCTGGTGTGGGTGGTTCTGCTCAGCGTGTGGCTGCCCGGCCATGCGCAGACCTATCCCAACAGGCCTTTGCACATCGTGGTCGGGTACTCTGCGGGCGGCGGTGTTGACGCGATGGCGCGGTTGCTGGCCCCCTATCTGTCGGCTCAGCTGGGCCAGCAAGTTGTGATTGAAAATCGCGCCGGCGCGGCGGGTCTGATTGCAGGCGATGCGGTCGCCAAGGCCGCACCCAACGGTTACACCCTGTTGCTCGGCGAGAGTGCGATGCTGATTGCGCCGCACTTGCAGTCCAACTTGACTTTTGACCCGATCAAGAGCTTTGTCCCCATCGCCAGTCTGTTCAACTCACCTCTGATGATCGTTGCGGGCAACGAGGTTCCGGCCAAAAACGCCAAGGAGCTCATCACCTTGTTGCAGGCCCATCCGGGCAAGTATTCCTTCGCGAGTCCGGGCGTTGGGACGGTGCAGCATCTGAGTTTTGAAATGCTCAAAAAGCAGACCGGCACCTTTGTGGTCCATGTGCCTTACCGCGGTGCAGCTCAGATCTTGCCGGATGTCATCGGAGGCCAGATCGCACTGGGCGTGGTCAGCGCAACCTCAGCCATTGCGCAATCCAAAGCCGGCAAACTGACGCCCATCGCGATGATGAGCTCGGTGAATCTGCCAGGAGCAGAAAATGTGGCACCGCTGTCGGACACCTTACCTGGCTTCAGTGTCGCGCCACGGCTGATGCTGCTGGCGCCCGGGGGGACGCCTTCTGCCATCGTCGAGCGACTCTCTGAGGCTGTGCGTGTCACGCTCAGTAACCCGGCCGTGATCAAGTCTGCGAACGCACTGGGGGCCATACCCACCTTCATGACTTCAGCTGAATTGGCGATCGACCTGGCTCGCGAATCTGCGAGTTGGGCCAAGATCATCAAGGACCAGAAAATATCGGCCCAATGACGGGTCCTGGCTCAATGACGGGTCCTGAACAGGGCGCTGCCTCGGCCCCAATTCAGCCAGCCATGTGCCCCGTTCAACCAAATTCTTTGAAGCCCTGCAATGGGGTCAGATCTGGAAAGCTGGCCTGGCGTTTTTCCTTCATTGCGGTAATGGCTTCTTTCACATGCGGGTTGCTCCAGATCGCACCTTGCAGCCAGCCCATTTGGCGCAGGCTGTCCTCCACGCTGTGGTCGAGGGCGTAGTTCAGGGCTTGTTTGGTACCCCAAATCGCCACCGGGGGCTTGCTGGCGATTTCTTGTGCCGCTTTCAGCGCACCGGCCACCAGGGCTTCGTGCGTGTCAAACACCTCGGTGACCAGGCCTTGCGACAGGGCTTGGGCGGCGGGCATGCGGCGGCCGGTGTAGGCCAGCTCTTTGACCAAGCCCATGGGCAACAGCTTGGGCAGGCGTTGCAGGGTGCCGACGTCGGCCACCATGCCGATGTTGATTTCTTGGATGCAAAAGAAAGCGTCTGCTGTGGCGTAGCGGATGCAACAGGCGGTCACCATGTCCACCGCGCCGCCCACGCAACCACCGTGGATGGCGGCGATCACCGGCATGCGCAAGGTTTCCAGCAGGGTAAAGGTGGCCTGGATGTCGGTGAGCGAATCAAAAATCGCGGCGCGTCCTTCGGGGCTGTGATCGTCCATTTGGATGGCACTGCTGAAGGTGTCCAAAGACATGCCGGCAGAAAAATGTTTGCCGGTGCTGGAAATCACCAGTGCCCGCGCCTCGCCCGCTTTGTGCAGGTGTTTCAGCACCGCGTCCAGCTCCTTCCAAAACGTCGGGCCCATGGTGTTCATGGCCTCGGGGCGGTTCAGCACCAAATGCGCAACGTGGCGCTCAATCGAGAGGGAAAAGCAGCTGAGTTTGTCCATGGGGTGTCTCCTTTGAAAGCAATGTAGCCTTTGGACCGTGGTGCCAGTGTCCCGTTTTTGACCTGACGTGATCAAATTGGCTGGAAAATGTCAATGATAGTAATATACAAATCATGATTGATCTTTCAACCATCGTCGGTTTTGAATGGGATGAAGGCAACGGGCGGAAGAACGACAAGCACGAGGTCAGCATGGCGGAGACTGAGCAGGTTTTCTTCAATGCGCCTTTGCTTTTATTGGATGATTTTGCGCACAGCCAAAGCGAGGTTCGGTTGCATGCTTTGGGCGTCACCGATGAAGGGCGTCGCTTGCACATCACCTTCACGTTGCGCCGATCGAACGAGTTGATTCGCGTCATTTCATCGCGAGACATGCACAGAAAGGAGCGCCGTGTTTATGACCAAGCAGACCGCTAAACAACCGATACCCGAATTGAAGACCGAGGCCCAGGAGCGCGCTTATTGGGAGTCGCATGATTCCACCGCGCACCTGGACTGGGCAAAAGCGCAAAAGGTCAGGTTACCCAACCTGCGCCCCACGACCAAGACCATTTCATTGCGATTGCCGCAGCACTTGCTTGACAGCATCAAGGTGGCTGCCAATGCCCGCGATGTGCCTTATCAGTCCCTCATCAAGGTCTGGCTGCAAGAGAAACTGCACAGTCACTGAGAGCTTGACCGCATCACTCGTCCGTGAAGAGCAGTTGCGCTTGAGGGTCAAGGTCCGGCGTTTCGGAGGTTTTGTTGGGCTGGCCCTCGGCGGGGGCTGTCCCTTGTTTGACGAGTGAGCCCACACGCACGCCCAGGAGCCGCAGGCGGCGGCTCAAATCCACCCGCTTCAGACATTGCCCGGCCACCTGGCGGATGGTGGCAGGGTCTGCGGTGTACAGGTCCAAGGTCTGGTCACGCGTCACGCTTTTGAAGTTGTCGTAACGCAGCTTGATGCCGATGGTTTTGCCCTCGTACCCTTTGCGTTGCAGGTCGGCGGCCACCTGCTCGCACAGCCGGGTAAATATCTGCCCCAGCGTTTGGCGGTCGCGCACCGCGTGCAGGTCTTTTTCAAACGTGGTTTCGCGGCTCATGCTGACCGGTTCGCTCTCCAGGCTCACCGGCCGTTCGTCGCGGCCCCAAGCGGCCTCATGCAGCCAGGCGCCATAGGCTTTGCCGAAATGCGCTTTCAGCCAAATCGGGTCGCGCGCGGCCAGGTCGCCAATGGTGCGGATGCCGTGTTGTTGCAGTTTCTCGTCGGCCTTGGGACCGATGCCGTTGATTTTGCGGCAGGCCAGCGGCCAGATCAGGGTCTGCAGATCGGCCTCGTGCACGATGGAGATGCCGTTGGGTTTGTTGAACTCGCTGGCCATTTTGGCGATCAGCTTGTTCGGCGCCACACCGACCGAGCAGGTCAGCCCGGTGTCTTCAAAAATGGTTTTTTGGATCAAGCGGGCCAGCACGCGCCCGCCGTCGCGTTGGCCACCGGGCACGTCGGTGAAGTCGATGTAGACCTCGTCCACGCCCCGGTTTTCCATCAGGGGGGCGATGTCGGTGATGATGCTTTTGAAGCGGCGCGAATAGTGCCGGTATTGCTCAAAGTCCACCGGCAACAAAATCGCGTCGGGGCAGAGCTTGGCGGCTTTCATCAAGCCCATGGCCGAACCCACGCCAAATTGCCGCGCCGCGTAGGTGGCGGTGGTGATCACGCCCCGGCCGGTGTAGCCCGCCAGACGCGGAAAAAAATCCACCGGAATGTCGGCCAAATTTTCTGTGCCCCAGCTCTGCCCGGGGTAGGCCACGGCCAAGCGGCCCAAGAGGTCGTCTTCTTTACGGCGGCCCCCGCCAATCACCACCGGCAAGCCTTTGAGCTGCGGATACCGCAGCAGCTCGACGGAAGCGTAAAAAGCGTCCATGTCGAGGTGGGCGATGCGCCGGGGCAAGGCGCTGGGGGGCAGCTCGGGTTCAGTCACCCACCAAGGATAACGCGCCCGGCGTCCCTTGGCGGCGACACAATCAGCGCGGGAATGTGCCGGGCAACAAGATGCTCTGGTCCACGGTGTCCATTTGCGTGCGGCCACAAAACGCCATGGTCAGGTCGAGTTCTTTGTGGATGATCTCCAGCGCTTTGCTCACGCCGGCCTCGCCCATCGCCCCCAAGCCGTACAAAAATGCCCGGCCAATGTAAACGCCGCGCGCACCCAGGGCGCGGGCTTTGACCACGTCTTGGCCGCTGCGGACGCCGCCGTCCATGTGCACCTCAATCTGAGAGCCCACCGCGTCAACGATGGCTGGCAGGGCTTCGATACTGCTTTGCGCGCCGTCGAGTTGGCGACCGCCGTGGTTGCTGACGATCAGCGCATCGGCACCGGACTGCACCGCCAGGTGCGCGTCTTCGACATCTTGAATGCCTTTCAAGATCAGCTTGCCGCCCCAGCGTTTTTTGATCCATTCCACATCGCCCCAGTTCAGGCAGGGGTCAAATTGCTGCGCGGTCCAAGAACTCAGGCTGCTCATGTCGGCCACGCCCGAAACGTGTCCCACGATATTGCCAAACTGGCGCCGGGGCGTGCCCAACATGCCCAGCGCCCAGCGGGGCTTGGTCGCGATGTTGATCATGTTCTTCAATGTCAGCTTGGGCGGAGCGGACAAACCGTTCTTCAAGTCTTTGTGGCGTTGCCCCAAAATTTGCAGGTCCAGCGTCAGCACCAAGGCCGCGCAGTTGGCAGCTTTGGCGCGGTCGATCAGGCGCTCAATGAAGGCGCGGTCTTTCATCACATACAGCTGGAACCAAAAGCCCTCGCCCGCATGTTTTGCCACGTCTTCGATGGAGCAAATGCTCATGGTTGACAGGGTGAAGGGCACACCAAATTTTTTCGCAGCGCGGGCGGCCAAGATTTCGCCGTCGGCGTGTTGCATGCCGGTCAGGCCGGTCGGGGCAATCGCCACGGGCATGGCCACGTTCTGCCCGATCATGGTGCTGGCGGTGCTGCGGCCTTCCATGTTCACGGCGACGCGTTGGCGCAGCTTGATTTTTTGAAAGTCGCTTTCGTTGGCGCGGTAGGTGCTCTCGGTCCAGGAGCCGCTGTCGGCGTAGTCGTAAAACATGCGGGGCACCCGTTTTTCGGCCAAAACGCGCAGGTCTTCGATGGTGGTGATGACGGACATAGAGCAGTGTCTCCGTGGAGGATGGAATCAGTCGAAGCCCTCTGCCTGGGTGACAGGCTGGGGCTACCGCCGATGTTAGCCTTGTCTGCCCGCAGCGCTTGTGAAACAAGTTACAGCGGGCTTGAAATTAATTGTGTGGAGAACCAAAACCGTGAATTTGGCCTATTTGCTCGAACGCATTGCCCGCACGGACCCGCTGCGGCCCGCGATTTTCAATGGCCCGCACTGCGTGGCCACCTACGGCCAATGGGCCGCCCGCAGCGCCGCCTGGGCGCAGTGGTTTCAAGCCCAAGGGTTGGTCCCGGGCGAGCGGGTGGCTTTGTTCATGCGCAACCACCCGCGGTATTTGGAGCTGATGCTCGGGGCTTGGTGGGCTGGCCTGGTGGTGGTGCCCATCAATGCCAAACTGCACCTGAAAGAAATGCAGTGGATTATCGACAACGCCCAAGCCCGCTGGGCCTTTGTCAGCGCAGACGTGGTGCCTGATCGGTCGGCGTTGAGCGGCCTGCAAGGCGTGAGCGATGTGGCGCATGCGCCGCCGTGGGAGGAACCTACGCCGGCCCAAGCTGGGGCTTTTTTACACCCCATCACACCGCGCGCTGGCGACGACACCGCCTGGCTGTTTTACACCAGCGGCACCACCGGGCGACCCAAGGGCGTGATGATCACGCACCGCAATCTGCGCACCATGGGCATGGGTTACTTCAATGACGTGGACACCATCGCTCCCGGCGATGCGATTGCTTATGCCGCGCCCATGTCGCATGGCGCCGGGGTGTATGCCATTCCGCACCTGATGGCGGGTGCGCGCCATGTGGTGCCGCTGTCGGGGGGCTTAGACGCGGCAGAGCTGTTTACCTTGGGGCAGCAGGTCGGCCCCTTGTCGCTGTTTGCCGCGCCCACCATCGTCAAGCGCTTGGTGGACCATGCCGAAGCGGCCCAGGTCGCGCCCGCGCGCTGCGCCGCGGCGTTCAAAACCATTGTTTACGGGGGCGCGCCCATGTATGCGGCCGACATTCAGCGTGCGCTGCGCATCATGGGGCCGCGTTTTGTGCAAATTTTTGGCCAAGGCGAAAGCCCGATGGTGGGCACCGCACTGAGCCGCGCCCAGTTGCAAGACAGCGCGCATCCGCGTTATGCGGCGCGTTTGGCCTCGGTGGGTTTTGCCCAAACCTCGGTGCGCATCCGCGTGACCGACGCGCACGGCGTGGACATGCCACTGGGCGAAGTGGGCGAGGTGTTGATCCAAGGCGACAGCGTGATGGCGGGTTACTGGCGCAACCCCGAGGCCACGGCGGCGGCGATTCGCGAGGGATGGCTGTGGACCGGCGACATGGGCGCTTTGGATGACGATGGCCTGCTCACCCTGAAAGACCGCAGCAAGGACATGATCATCAGCGGCGGCTCCAACATCTACCCGCGCGAGGTCGAAGAAGTCTTGCTGCAAGCGCCCGGCGTGGCCGAGGTTGCGGTGGTGGGCGCGCCCGACGCCGAGTGGGGCGAGGTGGTGGTGGCGTTTTGTGTGCCCCAGCCAGGGCAGAACTTGCAGACCGAGGCGCTCGATGCCTATTGCCTCGAACACATCGCCCGTTTCAAGCGCCCCAAACGCTATGCGGTGGTGGACGCTTTGCCGAAGAACAACTACGGCAAGGTGCTGAAAACCGAGTTGCGCAAACGGGTTTAAGGCGTTGTGGCGGTTGTGATGGGCGAGGTCAGCTGCAGCTGACGCTGCCGCAGCCCGACATGGTGACGCTTTGGATCACCGAGGGGTCGGCCAAGGTTTCGGTCACGCTGTCAAATTGCACCGCTTTCAGATGCAGTGCCAAACCCGCGTCCATGCTGTTGGCGTGGCCGGGGAACCACTCGGCCAAGGCCTCGGCCAGGCGGGTGATGATTTCGGTGTCGCCGCCTTCATAGTGCACTTGCACGGCCCGCATGGTTTCCAAAATCGTGGCGTGGTGGCTGGCGTGGCAGTTGTCGGCTGAAAAACCGGTGGCCAGCATCCAGCGCTCTTCTTGCGCAAAGTGCTCCACGGTGTGCGACAAAAATGCCTGGTACAGCGGCAATTGCTGGTCTTGCGGCGTGGCCAAAATGTCATTCAGCAGGGTCACGAACTCTTCGTGCGTCTCGTCCATGCGGTGGTCGCCGGTCTGCAGTGCATCGGACCAACGCATGGTGGGCACGGTGGGGGCAAGGGTTGGTGGGGTAGGGGTGCTCATTTCTTTTCCTCGGCCAGGCCGACATACATGTTTTGCACATCGTCATGGGCGTCCATGGCGGCCAAAAAAGTTTCAACTTCTTCGCGTTGCGCAGGTGTCAAATTCGCTGGGTCCACCGGGTTCTTGGATTTGTAGCCCAACTTGGCCGACAACACGGTAAAGCCGTGCGCTGGCAAGGCGCGGCTGACCAAGTCCAAATCGGTCGGGTCGGTGTAGAACCAGCTGGCGCCTTCATCACCCGCTTCAAAATCTTGTGCGCCGGCCTCGATGGCGGCCAACTCCGGGTCTGCGCCGGGGGTGGCCGGTTCGGCCTCGATCATGCCCAGGTGGTTGAAATCCCAAGCCACCGAGCCGGAGGTGCCCATTTGCCCTTTGCGAAACAGCACCCGCATCTCGGGTGCGGTGCGTTTGACGTTGTCGGTCAGGCACTCGACCATGACAGGCACCTGGTGCGGGGCGTGGCCTTCGTACATCACATGCTCAAAGTTCACAGTCTCGCCGGTCAGGCCTGCGCCTTTTTTGATGGCGCGCTCCAGCGTGTCTTTGGGCATGGACACTTTGCGCGCCTGCTCCAACACCAGACGCAGCTTGGAGTTGAGCGACGGGTCCGCGCCATTGCGTGCCGCCACCATGATTTCTTTGGACAGCTTGCCAAACATCTGCCCCCTGGCATTCGCCGCCAGCTCTTTGCCTTTGGCCTTCCATTGCGCGCCCATGTGATTCCTTTGTTGCAGCGCACGGGGCGCTGGAGTGAGATGCGGTGATTTTATAGGGCCCGGGCATCGCTCTGATCTCGCGCTCAGCGGGTGGGCGGGACCGTCATGGGGCTTTGCCCATTGAGACGGAAGACGGGAGACGGGCAGAATCTGCTGCCGCGGTCATTTAGGTTTCACCTTGCCGGGGCGTGACCCTCTAGACTGGCCATCTGAAGTTTTGAAGGTTCGGTCAACAGCGACTGGTACCGGACCCTTTTTCCCACTGCGTGAAGGTGCAATATGAGCGGTGCTTTGAGTGGATTGCGAATTCTGGATTTGTCCAGTGTCTTGATGGGGCCCTATGCCACCCAGCTGATGGCGGACATGGGGGCGGATGTGATCAAAATCGAGCCGCCCACCGGCGACACGGTGCGCGGCATCGGGCCGATGCGCAACCCGCAAATGGGGTCGAATTTTTTGCATGTGAACCGCAACAAGCGCAGCCTGGTGCTGGATTTAAAAAAGACCGATGGCCTGCAGGCATTTTTCAAATTGGTGACTACCGCCGATGTGGTGGTTTACAACATCCGGCCTCAAGCCATGCTGCGTCTGGGCATTGATTACCCCAGTTTGAAAGCGCTCAATCCCCGCATCATTTACGCGGGCCTGTACGGCTACAGCGAGCAGGGACCCTATGCGGGCAAACCGGCGTATGACGATTTGATCCAAGGCGCGGCTGCGGTGCCCAGTTTGATGAGCCGCTCCAGTGGCGGGGAGCCGCGCTATGCGCCGCTGACGCTGGCCGACCGCACTGTCGGTCTGATGGCGTGCAACGCGATTTTGGCCGCCGTGATTGCCCGCAGCCAGACCGGTGAGGGTCAGGCGGTGGAGGTGCCGATGTTTGAAACCATGGCCCAGTACGTGCTGGGCGAGCATGCGGCGGGGGCGTCTTACCAGCCGCCCATGGGGCCCACTGGCTATGCACGGCTGCTGGTGAAAGAGCGGCGGCCTTACCCCACCACCGATGGCTATTTGTGTGTCTTGATTTACACCGACAAGCACTGGGAGAAATTTTTGGCGCTGATTGGGCAAGGCGAACGCTTCACCGAGGACCCTCGGTTTGCGCACATCGGCGTGCGCACCCAACACATCAACGACCTCTACGGCCTGGTGGCCGAGGCCATGCGCACCGCCTCCACCCAAGAGTGGATGGCGCGCTTGAATCGGGCCGATATTCCCTGCATGCCCATGCACGATGTGGACAGCTTGTTGCAAGACCCGCATCTGTGGGCGGTGGGCATGTTGCAGCAGGTGGAGCACCCCACCGAGGGGGCGATGCTGGAGATCGGCGTGCCGGTGCGTTTTTCGGCCACCCCGGGGTTGACGCAACAACGCCCCGCACCGCAGTTGGGCCAACACAGCGCCGAGGTGTTACGCGAGGCCGGACTCACAGAGGAAGCGATTGGGGCACTGCAACAGTCGGGCGCGACCCGCGGCTGAGGCGGCGCCCACTCTTTTTTAGCCGCTCACTCGGCTTTCGCGCCAGAGTCTTTCACGGCTTTGGCCCAGCGCGGCATTTCGCTGCGGATGTAGGCCGCATATTCGGCCGGTGTGCCGCCCAAAATATCGGCCCCTTGTGCGGCCAGACGGGCCCGAATGTCGGGGTTGGCCAGGGCCTTGTTCACTTCGGCATTGAGTTTTTGAATGATGTCGGGGGGCGTCCCCGTGGGCACCACAATGCCTTGCCAGGCGGCCGCTTCAAAGCCGGGCAGACCCGCTTCGGCCAAGGTGGGCAACTCGGGCATCAGGGCGGAGCGTTTGCTGCTGGTCACAGCCAGGCCGCGCAAGCGGTTGTCCCGCACATAGGGCAGCACGGTGTTCATGGTGTCGATCATGAACTGGGTTTGGCCCGCCGCCAGATCGACCAAGCCCGGCGCGCTGCCCTTGTAAGGGATGTGCTGGGTTTGGATGCCCGTTTGCGTCGACAGCATGGCGCTGGCCAGGTGCGTGATGGTGCCTGTCCCCGACGAGCTGTAGTTCAGCGCGCCGGAGCGGGCTTTGGCCAGGTCCAAAAACTCTTTCACCGATCGCGCAGGCAGTTGCGGGTTCACCACCAAGACCATGGGCACACTGGCGGTCAAGGCCACCGGGGCAAAGTCTTTCAGTGTGTCGTAATTCACCTTGCCATACAGCGCCGGTCCGATCACCACGGCCGAGGTGTTGTAGAACACGGTGTAGCCGTCGGGGGCGGCTTTGGCGGCCATTTCAGCCGCGATGTTGCCGCCCGCCCCGGGCTTGTTGTCGACAAAGACTTGTTGGCCCAGTTGTTCCGACAATTTTTGCGCCAACACCCGCGACACCAGATCGGTGGGCCCGCCCGGCGGGAACGCGATGATCATGCGGATCGGTTTGCTGGGCCAGCTTTGCGCCCAGAGCGAGGTGCTCAACAAGGCGAGGGCGCAAGCCCCCCAAATGCGTCGGCTCAGTTTCATGGTGACTCCTTAGGCGTTGAAATGGTCCAGCACATGGCCAGGGCCTTGCGCGTGTTCGATGTAGTTTTGCCCGTCGTGCACTTTGACGCCGTTGACCCAGACCCCATGCACCCCGGTGGCGGTGCGGACCATGCGGGTGCCGCCGCCGGGCAAATCTTGACGCGGTAGCGGTTTAGAAATACCCACGGTTTCGGGGTCAAACAGCAGCAGATCGGCGGGCCCGCCCACATGCAAACGGCCCCGATCAGGAATGCGGAAACGGTCTGCCGGCTCGCTGGTGAGTCGGCGGATGCCTTCGCTCAAAGTAAAGTGCCCGGTCTCGCGCACCCAGTGCGACAAAAAGTACAGGCCAAAACCGGCGTCACACATGTAGGTCAAATGCGCACCGGCATCTGACAGCGTGATGACGCTGGCCGGGTGTTTCAGGCTGGGGGCCACGCCCTCGTCGTTGTTGTTGAAAAACTTGCCGACAAAGTGCAGCTCCAGGTCTTCGGCCAGGGCCAGATCCAAAAAGAAATCCACCGGGTCCACGCCGTGCTGATCGGCCAGGGCCTGGATGCTTTGGCCTTCAAAAGCCTGGTGTTCGGGCCGTTGGGACTGGCCCACCTCGATGTGTCGCCAGTTGCCTAAAAACAAAATCCCGGCCTTGGGGTGGCGCAGGTTGTCGCGGAAGGCCTCGCGAAACGCCTTGTCGCGGTACAGCGCCGGGAGTTCTTCCACGCGCGCGCTTTTCACCGGGTCGAACGCCGCATGGCTGAGCAGCACATAGGGGTCTTTCAGGGTGAAGTCAAAAGACAGCGGCTGGCAGCTGGTCAAGATGTACAGCTCATGGCCCCGGGCCAGGGCCTCGGCACAGCGTTGGTAGTAGGTCGGGCCGAGTTCCGGATTGCCCTCGTTGTACATGGTCAGCACGGTGGAGATGTAGCCGGGCCGGCCGGTGTTCTCCACGATGGACTCCATCACATCGGGGCTGGCCCGTGTGCCGGTGGCCATCATGAACACGCCTTTTTTGAGTTCGCCCAAGACCCCGGTCAGCGCGCGCAATTCTTCTTCAGAGGCAATGGTGGACGGCATGGGGATGCCGCCATAGCCGCTGTGGTTGGGTGAGAACGAGGAGGCAAAACCGATCGCGCCGTGGTCCATGGCTTCACGCACCAGGCTTTGCATGGCCTGCAGTTGCGCGGGCGTGGCCTCGGCCTGGGTGGAGCCGGCTTCGCCCATCACCGCGGTGCGGATCACCGAGTGCCCGGCAAACACCGCGGTGTTGACATAAGGGCCGATGCGGCGCAACTGGTCCATGTACTGGCCAAAGGATTCGAACTCCCAGTTCACGCCGGTCAACAACGACTGCAAGTCCATGCCTTCCACCACCGAGAGATTTTTCATCATGGTTTCGCGCAAAGGCGCAGGGCAGGGCGCGATGCCAAAACCGCAGTTGCCGATCACGGCGGTGGTCACGCCCAGCGCGGGTGAGGGCGACAGGGTGCGGTCCCAGGTGACTTGGGCGTCGTAGTGGGTGTGCAGGTCCACAATGCCGGGCATCAGCGCCAGGCCTTGGGCGTCGATGGTTTCCCGCGCGGGACCACTGACCTCGCCGATCTGGACGATGTGCTCCTGTGCCACAGCCACATCGGCCAGCACCGCAGGCAAGCCCGTGCCGTCATAGACCTGGGCGTTGCGAATGATCAAGTCGTGCATGAACAATCCTGTGCGGGGTGTGTGCGGGGTGGGCCGCGTCAGCGGGCCTGGAATTGCGGGGCGCGGCGTTCTGTCATGGCCTTGACGCCTTCTTTGAAGTCTTCGGTTTTGAATTGCCAGTTTTGCTCGGCGCTTTCATGCGCTACCGCTTGCTGCAATTGTTCAACCAAGCCTTGGCGCAGGGTGGCGCGGGTGGACTGCACCGACAAGGGCGCAGAGATGGCGATCTCTTGCGCCAGTTTCATGGCCTCTTCGCGGACCTGGGCCAAGGGCACCAGCACATCGGCCAGGCCCATGTCCAAGGCTTCTTGGCCGTTGATGCGGCGACCGGTGAAAAACAGCAGGTTGGCTTTTTGCAGACCGATCAAGCGCGGCAAGGTGACCGACAAGCCAAAGCCCGGGTGAAAGCCCAAGCGGTTGAAGTTGGCACTGAACCGCCCCTCGGGGCAGGTGACACGGAAATCGGCCACCAAGGCCAAACCCAAACCACCGCCCACAGCGGGGCCTTGTATGGCGGCGACGATGGGTTTTTTGCAAGAAAAAATGCGGATCGCTTCAAAGTACAAGGGGTTGGTGCCGGGGTTCTCAGGGCGGCTGATTTTGTCGTCCGGGCTGTTGAAGTTGGCACCGGCGCAAAACGCCGAGCCCTCGGAGGCCAGAACCACCGCGCGGCATTGCGCATCTTTGTCCAGGGCCTCCAGGCTGTCGGCGATTTGTTTGATCAACTCAAAGTCAAAAAAGTTGTGTGGTGGACGGCAAATCTCAATCAAGGCCACATGGCCTTCGTGTGTGATTTTCAAATCGGGGTGACTCATGGCGTGGGGTTCCTGTGTGAAATGGGTTCTTTAACGGGGGCTCACTTGCCGTTGGCGATGGTGCCTTGGGCCAGCAGGGCGGCGATTTCTTCGGGGCTGTAGCCCAGCTCGCTCAAAATGGTTTCGGTGTCTTGGCCCAAGCGCCGTGCTTGGTGCCGCACACCGGCCGGTGTTTGAGAGAACTTGACCGGCGGGCGCACATAGCGAATCGGGCCGACATCGGCATGCTCGGTCTCGGCAAACAAGTTCACCGCTTGCAACTGCGGATGCGAAGGCAGCTCTTCCATGCTGTAAATCGGCGTGGCCGGGATGTCCAAGCGATCGCAAATCGCCAGCCATTCGGCGGTGGTTTTGGTGGCGGTGATCTGGTGCAGCGCCTTGTAGAGTCCTTGGATGTTGGCGTTGCGCGTGACCCGGTTGGTCACGCCCAGTTGTTGGCCCAAAGCCTCCTGCCCAGCATCTTTGAAAAAGCTCTCCCAATGCGCGTTGGTGTAAGGCAGCATGGCGATGTAGCCGTCGCGCGTGGGGCTGGGTTGGCGCCCACCCCCCAGCACGCGGCTGTAGCCTGCGGCTTGCGTGGCGGGGTTGCGGGTCAGGCCGCCCATGTGTTCAACCAAGGTGAAGGCCACCATGGTTTCCAGCATGGGCACTTCCACATACTGACCTTGGCCGCTGCGTTCTTTGGCCAAGAGCGCGGCCAACACGGCATTGACCAAGGCCATGCCGGTGGTTTTGTCGGCCACCAGGGTGGAGATGTAGTCGGGTCGGTCCCGACCCAGGCTGTTGACACTGGCCAGACCGCAAGCGGCTTGGATGATGTCGTCAAACGCCGGGCGGTCTTTGTCGGGGCCGTTCTGGTCAAAGCCGGTGGCGGCGCAGTAGACAATGCCGGGGTTCAATGC
This sequence comes from Comamonadaceae bacterium, assembly GCA_947451385.1. Lineage (GTDB taxonomy): Bacteria > Pseudomonadota > Gammaproteobacteria > Burkholderiales > Burkholderiaceae_C > Limnohabitans_A. The sequence goes on from CANFYZ010000013.1 coordinate 24,002, forward strand.
GCGCACGGCCTCGTAGCCAAAGCCGAGTTTTTCTATTGCTGAGACGCGCATGTTGTGCACCACCGCGTCCATGCGCGGAATCAAGCGGCGCAAAATGTCTTTGCCGGCCGCCGACTTCAGGTCCAGTGCCAGCGACTGTTTGTTGCGGTTGATCGACAGGTAGATCGAGCTCATGCCGGGCGCCAGATGGATGCCGTTGGAGCGCATCAGATCGCCTTCCAGGCTCTCCACCTTGATCACGTCGGCGCCGTAGTCGCCCAAAATTTGCGTGGCCAGGGGCCCCAACACCACCGAGGTCAGATCCAAGATGCGGATGCCACTGAGCGGGCCCTGAGACAGATCCAATGCCTCGCTCATGCTTTGTCTTTCTTGGGGTGCAGGCTGTCCCAGGTGCTGTCAGGCCACTGCTGCATGTGGTAGGCCGAAGCCCCGGCAGCGCCTTGCAGCCAACGGCCGCCGTCGATGACCACGGCTTCACCGGTGATGAAGGCGGCGCTGTCAGAAATCAGGTACACACACAGATCGGCCAATTCATGGTGCTCGCCCACGCGGCGCAAGGCCACGCCGTGTTCGATGGGGGCTTCGCCGATGCGCTCTTGCGGCATGAGCCGCTTCCATGCACCTTCGGTGGGAAAGGGCCCCGGCACCACGCCCACGGTGCGGATGCCATACGGCCCCCATTCCACCGCCAGGCTGCGGATCATGGCCAGTGCACCGGCTTTGGCCATGGCCGAGGGCACGGTGTAGGGCATGCCGGTGAGAGCCGACTGCGTCAAGATGGACATCACGGTGCCTTTGTGGCCTGCGGCGATCCAGCGCCGACCCGCCTCCATGGTGCAGTAGGCCGAACCCTTGAGCACAATGTCCACCACCGCGTCAAAAGCCCGCGTTGACAACTGGTCAGTCCGCGCCAAAAAATTGCCGGCCGCGTTGTTGAGCAACACATCCAAAGGGCCTTGGGCCCAGATGGCGTCCATCATGGCGTGCACGGCTTGCGCATCGCGCACATCACACACATGGGTTTCGATGCGCACGCCCAACAGGTCCTGAAACTCTTGCGCGGTCTGCGCCAAGACCTCGGCGCGGCGACCGCAAATGACCAGGTCCGCACCCAGTTCCACATAGCGTTGGCCAATGCTTTTGCCCAGGCCCGAGCCGCCCCCGGTGATCAATATCCGTTGGCCCGCGAGCAGATCGTCGCGGTACAGCGTGTTGCGAGCGAGCGTCATTCGGGTTGGATCCCGGCCAGTTTGGCAATGCGTGCAAAACGCTCTAACTCGTCTTGCTGGAATTTCTGCATGCTCTCGCCAAAGTAGGGCATGCTGTCGGCGCCCGAGGCGCGGTTGTAGTCAGCACCTTCACGCGCATCGCGAATTTTGACCAGGGTCTCGGTCAGCTTTTTCTTGATGGCTTCGGGTGTGCCCGCTTTCACATAAAACGAGGTCCATGAATAGTTGACGAAATCTGGGAAACCACTTTCGATGAAGGTGGGGACGTTGGGGAAATCGGGGTGTCTTTTTTCACCCGACACCGCAAGCGCCTTGAGCTTGCCGCCTTTGATCAGCGCGGCGGCACCGCCCAAATCGGCGATGCCCACATCCAATTGATCACCCATCAGGTCGGTGAAAATTTGTGCGCCTCCCTTGTACGTGATGTGGTTGAACTTGATGCCCGCCATGTTGGAGAACCATTCGCCTGACAGCCGGTAGCCCGCCGAATAATTGGCCAGGCTCAGCGGTTTGTTGGGGTTGTGCTTGCTGAACTCCACCACGTCTTTGAGGTGGTTCAGTTTGGAGTTGCCCGACACCACCCAGACGTTCATATTGCGTGACAAACCGGCCAAAGGCGTCAGGTCGGTCATGGGGTTGTAGGGCAAGTTTTTGATGCTCACCGGGTTGACCGAGATAGGCGAGTTGCTGGCCAGCAAAATGGTGTGGCCATCGGCCGGTTGCGCCAGCAGGGCTTGCACCGAGATGATGCCGCTGGCACCGGGTTTGTTTTCTACCACGGCGGTTTGACCCAGTTGTTTGGCCAAGCGGTCGCCAAAAAAGCGTGCAGTGGTGTCCGAGCCACTGCCTGCGGTGAAGGGCACCAAAATACGCAGCGGTTTGGTGGGGAAGTCTTGGGCCATGGCCGCGCCCGTGGCGCACAGCGCCAGCAGCCCAGCGGCTACAGACAAGAGTGATGTTTTGCGCATGTTGTTTCTCCTGAAAATGGGTGAATCACAAACGGGTGAGAAAAGGCCAGAGTTGGTCGGCCCCTTGTTGCACCGCCATTTCGCCAATGCGGGTCTGCCAATAGGTTTCGTTGCCGAACTCATCACGCCAAGCCCACAGCCGCCGTGTGAGGTGGTGCAAGTTGTGCTCGCGGGTAAAGCCCATCGCCCCATGCACCTGGTGTGCGATTTCTGCGCCTTTGCCTGCCGCCTCGCCCGCCCGCGACTTGGCCACAGCCACGCCAAAAAAATCAGGCCCCTGGTGCGACACCTCAATCCCCGCGTCGACGGCCGCGGCCGTGGCAGCAACGTGTCCCGCCAATACCGCCAGCATGTGTTGCACCGCTTGGAACTTGCCGATCGGTCGGCCGAACTGCACCCGCTCGTTGGCGTATTGCAGCGAGTAAGCCAAAGCCCGTTGCAGTGCGCCCGCCATTTGTACGGCGCGCAGCAAAGCGCCTTCGTTGTGCAAACGCTCCTTGGCACCGGGCAAGGCCGCAAAGGCTTGCACCGGCGTTTGGTCAAACGCAAACTGAACACGCGGCTCACCGGCCAGGTTTTTCAGGGTTTCATGTTGTGCTGCGGCCAGTTGGGCGCGGTCCACCTGCACCACATAAGACGCGCCTTCGCGCTCGGCCACCAGGATCAGGTGATCGCACGACAGGCCCCAGGGCACGCGGTGGGCGTGTCCGGTCAGGGTTGGGGCTTGCAGGCTGCCGCTGAGTTGCAAGCGGTCTTGGGCATGCGCGGTACTCACCGACAACACGCCACTGGGCACTTTCAAACCAGCGGCGGACAGCAGGCGGGTGGCCAAAAAGGTTTCGGCCAGGGGCACAGGCGCGGCATGAAAAGCGGTGCGCCGCAGCACATGCAGCGCGTCGTCAAAACTCAGGCCACTGCCGCCTTGGTCCTCGCTCAGGCAGGCCTGAGGCAGTCCCACCTCGTCCAGTGCTTGCCACAGCGCTTGCGGCCAGGTGCCGTTCTCGCTCGCCATGAACACCGCTTTGCTGCAGTGTGCTTCACAGATGCGGTCGACTGTTTTTTCCAGATCGTCTCGAATTTCGCTCATCGCAGTCCCAATCCTTTGGCAATCATTCCACGCAAAATTTCCCGGGTGCCGCCGCGGATGGTGAAGCCCGGCGCTTTCAGCATGCCCATGCCCAGCAGGGCTTCAAAGTCCACGCGGTCCTCTTCCATCAGGGGTTCGGAAGGAATCAGTTGGCGAAAGATTTCAGGAATCTCGCGCTCGAAAGCCGTGCCAATGTCTTTCACCAAAGCCGCTTCCAAGATGGGTTTTTGCCCTTGCGTCAGCATGCCGGCCACCGAGGTGGACATGCGGCGCAAGGTGGTCAGGTGTGCCACAAACCGGCCGATCTCGTTGAGCGAACGGGCATCGGGTTGTGGGCCCAAAGTTTCCATGGCCGCCAAAAAAAGTTGGTAGGTGCTGAGGAAACGGTCCGGTCCCGAGCGTTCAAACGCCAGCTCGCTGGTCACCATGTTCCAGCCGCCGCCCACTTCACCCACCACCATGTCGTCGGGCACAAAGCACTCGTCAAACACCACCTCGTTCCAGTCGTGCGCGCCGTAAATGTTCAGGATCGGGCTGAGCTTCAAGCCGGGTGACTTCAAGTCCACGATGAACTGAGTCATGCCCGCATGGCGATCGTCTTCTTTGGGGGCGGTGCGCACCAGCGCGATCAGGTAGTGCGCCCGGTGTGCGCTGCTGGTCCAAACTTTGGTGCCAGAAATTTTCCAACCGCCTTCGGCCTTGACCGCTTTGGTGCGGACTGCCGCCAGATCGGAGCCGGAATCGGGCTCGCTCATGCCGATCGCAAAAAAGCATTCGCCCGCCGCAATTTGCGGCAAGATCAATTGGCGCGCGCGCTCACTGCCATGGCGCAAAATTTGGTTGCCGCTTTGCCGATCGGCCACCCAATGCGCGCCCACGGGTGCGCCTCCGGCCAGCATTTCTTCCATCACCACATACCGCTCGAGCGCGGTGCGTTCATGTCCGCCATAGGCTTTCGGCCAGACCATGCCGATATAACCAGCCTGGCCGCATTTGCGACTGAAAGCGGCATCGCCATCGGACCAGGAATTTTGTCTGGGGATGAAGCTGCCTGCGTCTTTTTCGCGTTGTAAAAATTCTCTGACTTGCTGCCGTAACGCTTGCGCACTGTCTGGCAAGGTCACCGCAGGATAAACAAAATCATGCATGTGTTGTCTCTCTTGACCCACTGATGGGGTGCAGTTATCTTGAAGCTTCCGCCTGGGATGTCAAGGCGGCTTGAGACATCTGGGTGACTCGCTGTGTACGTGTTTACGCCATGATGCAGGCTCTGCTTATTGCCACTTTGAATGAAGGTGTCTCATGCTGAAGTCCGGTATTTACAGCTATCCCCATACCCAGCGCATCATCTACGGCACGCCGTTTGCGCAGGCCTTGGCGCAAGAGGTAGCAACGGTGGGGGCACAGCGTGTTTACCTGCTGGCCAGCGGCACCCTGAGCCGCCACACCGACGTGGTGCAGCAGGTGTTGCAGGTGCTGGGCCCACGCTCGGTGGGGGTGTTTGATCAGATGCCTGCGCACACGCCGCGCCATGCCGTGGTGCAAGCCGCGCAGCAGGCCGCTTTGGCGCGCGCCGATTTGATTCTGACTCTGGGCGGCGGCTCCATCACCGACGCCGGAAAAATGGTCACGCTGTGCATGCGTAACGGCATTGAAACGCCCGAAGACCTGGACCGCCTCGCGACCCGCGTGCATGCCGATGGCCGGGTGGAGCGCCCTGAATTTCATGCGCCGCAGGTGCCGTCTTCTGTGATTTCAACCACGCTGTCGGCGGGCGAGTTCAGTGCCTTGGCGGGTTGTACCGACACGGTGCGCGGAATGAAAGAGAATTTCTTACACCCCCAGGCCGCGCCGCGCTCGGTCATTTTGGACCCGGCGCTGACCCTGCACACCCCGGAGTGGCTGTGGTTGTCCACCGGCATTCGCGCCTTGGACCATGCGGTGGAAGACCTGTGCTCGATCAACACCCAACCGCTGTCTGAAGCCACGGCTTACCAGGCCTTGCGTTTGCTCGGTCAAGGCTTGCGCGCGGTGAAAAAAGACCCGACCGATTTGCAGGCCCGGCTAGACGGGCAGTTGGGCGCCTGGATGTCCATCATCGGCTCCAGCGCCGGTGTGCACAAAGGCGCCAGCCACGGCATTGGCCACATCTTGGGCGGCACGGCGGGCGTGCCGCACGGCTACACCTCGTGTGTGATGTTGCCGCATGTGCTGCGCTTCAACCAGAGCGTCAATGCCGCGCAGCAGCAGCGGGTCAGCGAGGCCCTGGGCGCGCCGCACCGCGCGGCGTGTGAGGTGGTGGCCGATTTGGTGGCCGAATTGGGATTGCCCACCACCCTGCGCGAGGTGGGCGTGCGTGCGGACATGTTGGACGAAATTGCGCACAAGTCCATGCACGACCGTTTGATCCATACCAACCCGCGCAAAATCCACGGCCCCGAGGATGTGCGCCGTATTTTGGATGCCGCTTGGTAGGGCAGAAATGACGGCGTTGTGTCGCCCGTGGATCAGGCCAGTCTGGCGCGGTGCCGGGCTATTTGCAGTTTGACTTGCGTGGGCGCCGTGCCGCCCAGGGTGTCGCGGGCATTCAAGGACCCGCGCAGACTCAGGACTTCAAAGACGTCTTTTTCGATCGATGCATGAAATCCTTGCAGCACCGCCAGGGGTAACTCCGACAGGTCGCATTGCTGGCGGGTAGCGGCTTTGACGGCGTGCGCCACGGTCTCGTGCGCGTCGCGGAAGGGCAGGCCTTTTTTCACCAGATAGTCGGCCAGGTCGGTGGCGGTGGCGTAGCCTTTTTTCACGGCGGTCTCCATCGCATCCGGGTTCACGGTGATGCCGCCCTCTTTCAGGCCGGTGGCCGCATTCACTTGGCCGCCGATCATTTCGCTGAAGATACGCAAGGTGTCTTTCAGCGTGTCCACGGTGTCAAACAGCGGCTCTTTGTCTTCCTGGTTGTCTTTGTTGTAGGCCAGGGGCTGGCCCTTCATCAGCGTGAGCAGGCCCATCAGATGACCGAACACACGGCCGGTTTTGCCGCGTGCCAATTCGGGTACGTCGGGATTTTTCTTCTGCGGCATGATGGACGAGCCGGTGGTGAAACGGTCGGCAATTTTCACAAAGCCAAAGTTTTGGCTCATCCACAAAATCAGTTCTTCGGACATGCGGCTGATGTGCATCATGCACAGGCTGGCAGCGGCGGTGAATTCGATGGCGAAGTCACGGTCGCTCACACCGTCAAGACTGTTTTGGCAGACCTGGGCATGCCCCTCGGCATCCACCATGCCCAGCGTGCGGGCCACGCGTTCGCGGTCCAGCGGGTAGGTGGTGCCGGCCAAGGCGGCCGAGCCGAGTGGCAAACGGTTGGTACGGCGACGCACATCGCTCATGCGTTCGGCGTCGCGGGCAAACATTTCCACATACGCCAACAGGTGGTGCGCAAAGCTCACAGGCTGGGCCACTTGCAAATGGGTAAAACCGGGCAAGATGACTTCCACGTTCTGCTCGGCCACATCGACGAGGGATTTTTGCAAGTCCACCAGCAGTTCGATGATCAGGTCCATCTCGCTGCGCAGCCACAGGCGCACATCGGTGGCCACCTGGTCGTTGCGGCTGCGACCGGTGTGCAGACGCTTGCCTGCATCGCCGACCAATTGCGTCAGGCGCGCTTCGATGTTCAGGTGCACGTCTTCCAGGTCGAGCTGCCATTCAAAAGCGCCAGATTCGATTTCTTGCGTGATCTGCGCCATGCCGCGCTGGATGTCGGCCAGGTCTTGCGCGGCGATGATGCCCTGCGCGGCCAGCATTTCGGCATGGGCCAGCGAGCCTTGGATGTCGGCTTGCCACAGGCGTTTGTCAAAGAAAACGCTGGCGGTGTAGCGCTTGACCAACTCGCTCATGGGTTCAGAAAAAAGGGCCGACCAGGCTTGAGATTTTTTGTCGAGTTGGTTTGTCATAAGCCTTTGATTTTATCGGGCTTCGCGCCCCCCAGCCCGGGTCGGCCTGAATCGGCCATTTATCCCATCAACGCCAACGCCATGGCGTGGTAGGCGGGCAGGGTGTGCACGTCGTTGGCGATGTTGGCGGCCACCGGGTGCGAGGCGTAGCGGGCGATCACCATCTCGGCTTTCGGGTCGATGTAAATGTTTTGCCCATGCACGCCGCGCGCCATCATGGCGCCGTGCGCGTTGTGCGACACCCACCACATATTGCGGTAACTCCAGCCGGGCAAGGTGGCCGGTCCGTTGGCCGCGAAACGTGCCGGATCGGCACCGGCCAAGGTATCGGTGATGGCGGCAGCGGGCAGCACTTGGTGGGCGCCTGCGCGTCCGTGGTTGCGCACCAATTCTCCAAAGCGGGCCAGATCGCGCAGCCCGGTGTTCAGGCCGCCGCCTGCAAAGGCGGTGCCTATCGGGTCCACGGTGTAATACGCGTCCAGTTCCGCCCCCATGGGCTGCCAAATGCGCTCAGACAGCAGTTGCGCCGTGGGTTGGCCGCTGACGCGGGTGACGATCCAGCCCAGCACGTCGGTGTTGGCCGTGCGGTAGGTGAAGCGCTCGCCATGGGTGCCGAGCTTGCGCACGGTTTTCAGGTAGTCGTAAAAGTTGCGCGGGCCGTTGTAGTCCGGCGGGCTGGGCATGACGCCGCCAGCGCGCATGTGGTTCCAAATTTCAGCTTGCGGGTCGGCGTAGTTTTCGGTGTAGTCGATGCCGGTGGTCATGTCCATGACCTGGCGCACCGTGGCATCGGCGAAACCGCTGCCACTGAGCTCGGGCGCGTAATGGTCGACACGCTGTGTTTCGTCCAACACGCCGTCGGCCACCAGGCAGGCGGCCAGCAGCCCCATGAAAGATTTGGACACCGACATGGCAATGTGTTGCTGTTGGGCCGACATGACGCCGCCAAAGTGCTCAAACAATACCTGGCCCTGGCGCATCACCAACAAGGCATCGGTGTAGGTGGCCTCCATCATGTCGGCCCAAGAGCAGGTACCCACACCGCCCATCGGGGTGTAGCGGATGTCGGGCAATGCCTGTGCCGACGCAGGCAAAGCCGTGGCGGCTTTCAGGCCGCGGGGCACAGCCACCGTGGGCACCATCTGCCGGTAATGGGCAAAGCTCCAGCGCAGCTGTGGAAAGCGGTAACCGCTGCCGTCTTGAAAACGAATCAGCTTGTCGGCAGGCGGGGGGGAGCCTTGCATCCAACCCAGATCACGCGGGTCACAGTCTTTGGCGGCAGGGTGAACGGGCAGGGTAGGAATTGCAGACATGCAGCGCTTTCATAGTCAAACAGGGTCCGCCGAGATGGCAAGACCCTGTTCATTATGGGCAGCACACTGCAGCGCAGGAATGGGAATTAACCCGTGTTGCGCAGCCCTGCGGCAATCCCGTTGATGCTGATGTGGATGCCGCGCTGCACGCGTTCGTCGGCCAGCCCGGCGCGGTAGCGGCGCACCAGCTCGACTTGCAGGTGGTGCAGCGGGTCGATGTAGGGGAAGCGGTGGCGAATCGAGCGGGCCAGCGCCGGGTTGTTGGCCAGCCGGTTTTTTTCCCCCGTGATCTGCGCCAACGCGTCCACTGTGCGTTGCCATTCGGCTTCAATGGTTTGGAAGATTTTTTTGCGCAGCCGCGCGTCGTCCACCAACTCGGCATAGCGCGAGGCCAGGGCCATGTCGCTCTTGGCCAGCACCATGTCCATGTTGGAGAGCAGGGTGCGAAAAAACGGCCACTGGCGGTACATCTTTTGCAGCAAGGCCAGGGCGGCTTTGCGTTCCGCCGCCGTCGGTTGGTCCAGCAGCTGACTCACCGCCGAGCCAAAGCCGAACCAGCCTGGCAAGGTCAAACGGCACTGACCCCAGCTGAAGCCCCAGGGGATGGCGCGCAGGTCTTCGATTTGCTGATTGGCTTTGCGTGAGGCTGGACGCGAACCGATGTTCAGTTCGGCGATCTCACGGATCGGTGTGGCGCCAAAAAAGTAGTCGTTGAAACCCGGGGTGTCGTACACCAGCGCGCGGTACGCGTTCATGCTGGCTTGCGACAACTGAGCGGCTGTCTCTAAAAAGGGCTTGGTCGCCGGCTTGGTAGGTTGCAGCAAGGTGGCCTCCAGCGTGGCGGCGACCAGGGTCTCGAGGTTTCTGCGGCCAATTTCGGGGTTGGCGTATTTGGAGCCGATCACCTCGCCTTGTTCAGTCAAGCGAATTTGCCCACGCACCGTGCCCGGCGGTTGCGCCAGGATGGCTTGGTAGCTGGGGCCGCCGCCGCGTCCCACCGTGCCGCCCCGGCCGTGGAACATGCGCAGCTGGATGTGGTGGCTGCTGGCCAGGGTGTCGAACAAGTCGACCAGCGCGATTTCGGCGCGGTACAGCTCCCAGTTGCTGGTGAAAATGCCGCCGTCTTTGTTGCTGTCAGAGTAGCCCAGCATGATGTCTTGCTCGGCTCCCGAGCGCTGCACCAAGCTGGCCACACCCGGCAGCGCATAAAACTCGCGCATGATGGGCGCGGCGTTGCGCAGGTCTTCGATGGTCTCGAACAACGGCACCACGATCAAATCCGTGCGGGCTTGGTGGTCGAGCGTGCTGTGCATCAGGCCCACTTCTTTTTGCAGCAGCAGCACCTCCAGCAGGTCGCTCACGGTTTCGGTGTGGCTGATGATGTAGTGGCGAATGGCCTCGTTGCCATAGCGTTCGCGCAGGCGTTTGGCCGACTCGAAAATGGCCAGTTCAGAGCGGGTGTGCGCCGAGTAAGTGGCATCGGGCACCCGCAGCGGGCGGGCATCGTTCAAGAGCTGCAGCAACAGCGTGCGTTTGGCGGCTTCGTCCAGTTGCGCGTAGCCCGGGTGCACCCGGGCGGTGGCCAGCAATTCGGCCACCACTTCTTCGTGTTTGTCGGAGCTTTGGCGCAAGTCCACTGTGGCCAGGTGAAAGCCAAACACTTCGACCGCGCGAATCAGCGGATGCAGGCGTTGGTCGGCCAGGGCCTGGGCATGGTGGCTGCGCAGCGAGCCCTCAATGGTGCGCAGGTCGGCCAGAAACTCTTGCGCCTGGACATACGGGTTTTGCGGCGCCACGGCATGGCGCGCGGCATCGCCGCCGGTCAGGGTTTTCAGCGTGGCGGCGAGTCGGGCGTAGATGCCGGTCAACGCCCGGCGGTAGGGTTCGTCCATGCGGTGCGCGTTGGTGTCGGGCGAGCGCTCGGCCAGGGCCTGCATCTCAGGCGGAAAGTCCACCAACATGGCCGACAGCGACAGCTCGCCGCCCAGGTAATGCACCTCGGTCAGGTAATGGCGCAGCGCCACTTCGGACTGGCGACGCAGCGCGTAGTCCAGCGTCTCGGCGGTGACGTTGGGGTTGCCATCGCGGTCACCGCCAATCCACTGGCCCATGCGCAAAAAACTGGCCACGGGTTGGTGGTCGAGTTCGCGTTCGAGTTCGGCGTAAATCTTGGGGATTTCGCGCAAGAAAGTGGCTTCGTAATAACTCAACGCGTTTTCAATTTCGTCGGCCACCGTTAATTTTGAAAAACGCAGCAAACGGGTTTGCCACAGCTGCATCACGCGGGCGCGCATGTGCAGCTCATTGGCGGCCAGCTCGCGCGGCGTCAACGCGTCCTTGGCGGCGCTGACGGCGGCGGCACGGTCTTTGATCTCGTCACGCACCGTGAGCAGGCGCGCAATCTCCCGCTCGGCGCTCAAGATGCTTTGGCGTTGCACTTCGGTCGGGTGCGCGGTCAGCACCGGTGCCACATAGCTGTGGGCCAGGGTCTGGGCAATGGTTTTCGGCGTGATGCCCGCCCAGCGCATGCGCTGCAAAGCCACCTCGATGCTGCCCTCTTGCGTGTGGCCCGCGCGCTCGTGCACGGCACGGCGCCGGATGTGGTGCCGGTCTTCGGCCAGATTGGCCAAGTGGCTGAAGTAAGTGAACGCGCGGATCACGCTGACGGCCTGTTCACCGCTCAGGCTTTTCAGCAGTTTTTTCAGCGCCTTGTCGGCTTCATGGTCGGCATCGCGCCGAAAAGCCACCGACAGTTTGCGAATTTTTTCAATCAAGTCAAAGGCGGTGGCGCCCTCTTGCTCGCGGATCACATCGCCCAAAATACGGCCCAGCAAACGGATGTCCTCGACCAGTGGCCTTTCGTTGTCGCGGGTTTGACGAGACGGGGAGGGGGCGGCGGCCTGTTTCATGGAAAAAATGAGGAGGAAGGGGGGGAAGGAAGTGGGGAAAGCCAGGTGAAAGAACAAGGCCATGCTAGCATTGACTCCGTCCTCAAAATTACCAATGAGTTACCGCTTTGACCTCCTCTGTTTCTGATTCTTCGCACTCGGTTTCACCTTTGAACATCGTCATCGCCACCCGCGAGAGCCGTTTGGCCATGTGGCAGGCCGAGCATGTGCAGGCTTTGCTCCAAGCGCGCGGTCATCGCGTGAGCTTGTTGGGCATGACCACGCAAGGCGATCAAATCTTGGACCGCAGCTTGAGCAAAGTGGGCGGCAAAGGCTTGTTTGTGAAAGAGTTGGAGCAGGCTTTGCAAGAAGGCCGTGCCGACATGGCGGTGCATTCCCTCAAAGATGTGCCCATGGATTTGCCAGAGGGTTTTGAGCTGGCCTGTGTCATGGAGCGCGAAGATCCGCGTGATGCCTGGGTCTCATCGGAATACGCCACCTTGGCCGATTTGCCGCCCGGTGCGGTGGTCGGGACATCCAGCCTGCGCCGCACCGTGTTGTTGCGCGCCTTGCGCCCCGATTTGAAGATTGAGCCCTTGCGCGGCAACCTTGACACCCGGTTGCGCAAACTGGACGAAGGCCAGTACGCCGGCATTGTGCTGGCAGCGGCCGGTCTCAAACGGCTGAATATGAGCCAGCGCATTCGCCACATTTTTGACGAGACCGACATGTTGCCGGCTGCCGGGCAGGGCGCTTTGGGCATCGAGATTTGTACGGGTCGCCAAGACCTGCGTGAGGCCTTGGCACCGTTGGCCGATCCGGCCACCTGGTTGCGTGTGGCCGCCGAGCGCGCCGTGAGCCGCGCCATGGGCGGCAGCTGCTCCATGCCGCTGGCCGCGCATGCCACGCTGCAAGCGGGGGCATTGACTTTGCAAGCCGCCTGGGGCGATCCCGAGGGCGAGCCCCGCTTGGTCACCGCCGAGGCCACGCTGAACCAGCCCGACCACGCTGCCGCCGAGCAATTGGGCACGCAGATCGCCGAGCGCCTGCGGCACGCGGGCGCCCATTGAGGGCGCGCGTTTGACGCTTCCTTCGAGCTTTCTGTGCCCACCGTGCCCACAGTGCCGCCCGAGATCCCGCAGACATCCTCTCCACCGCCCAAGCCGCGTGTCTGGGTCACCCGCGCGGCGGCCGATGCGGGCCCTTGGCTCCAAGGACTGAACCATTTGGGGCTAGAGCCGCAGTCCCTGCCTTTGATGGCCTTGGGACCCGCGGCAGATGTGTCGGCCGTGCAATCGGCCTGGACGCAGTTGGCGCAGTACCACGCGGTGATGTTTGTCAGTGCCAATGCGGTGCGTTATTTCTTTCAAGCCCGCCCCGTGACCAGCCCGTTGTGGGGTTCTGCGCGGGCCTGGGTCACTGGTTCAGGCAGCCGCGCCGCCTTGTGGGCGGCGGGTGTGCCTGCCGATGCCGTGGATGCGCCCGCCCCCGATGCCCCGCAATGGGACTCAGAAGCTTTGTGGGCGGTGATCGCGCACCAGGTTCAGCCGGGGCGGCGGGTGTTGATCGTGCGCGGCGCGGACGCACAAGGCCAGGTGGCTGGCCGCGACTGGTTGCGTACGCAATTGCAAGAAGCCGGTGTGCAGGTGGCGCAAGTGGCGGCCTATCAACGCCTGGTGCCCGCACTCAGCGCTGCGCAACGCGAGGCCGCAGCGCTGGCAGCGAGCGATGGCTCGGTCTGGTTGTTCAGCAACTCTGAGGCCATTGCCCACCTGACGGCGGCACTGCCGCAGCAAGACTGGTCACAGGCTTTGGCTGTGGCCACGCACCCGCGCATTGCGGCCCAGGCCCAGGCCGCGGGCTGGGGTTGTGTGGCCATTTCGCAACCGGCGATTTCCAGCGTGGCGTCCTCTATAAAATCCTTGCATGAATTCAGAACACCCCGCGTCTAAGCATTCACCTGGCTCCTCGGCGTCTTCCTGGCGTTGGGCTGTCATCGTGCCCAGCCTGTTGGCCGTGGCCGCGCTGGCAGGCAGTGCCATGCTGTGGGAGAAACTCTCGCGCATCCAAAGCCAGTTGGCGCGCCAAAGCGCCGATGCGGGGCAACAATCCTTAGAAGCCAAAGCCTGGGCCAAACAAGCCCAAGACACCGTGAAAGACAGCGCCGCGCGCGTCGGCTTGCTGGAGTCGCGCTTGGGCGAAGTGGCCTTGCAACGCGGGCAGTTGGACGAGTTGATGCAAAGCCTGTCGCGCTCGCGCGATGAGAATTTGGTGGTCGACATTGAAGCGTCTTTGCGCATGGCCCAGCAACAATCCCAGTTGACCGGCAGTGTGGAGCCCTTGCTGGCCGCACTCAAGTCCGCGCAGCAACGCGTGCAGCGGGTCGGTCAATCGCGCTTGATGGCGGTGCAGCGGGCGATTGAAAAGGACCTGGAGCAGGTCAAGGCGGCACAGGTGACCGATGTCCCTGGCCTGCTGATCAAACTCGATGAGCTGGTGGCCTTGGTTGACGAGTTGCCTTTGGCCAACCAGGCGGTGACGACTTCCGCCTTGCAAACCGGTCCTGTGGTTCCAGCCTCAGCGCGCCCTGAATGGTGGCAAGTGGGACTGTCGCGCTTTGCCCAAGAGATTCGCGGTTTGCTGCGCGTCAGCCGCATTGATGCGCCCGAGGCGGCCTTGTTGTCACCTGACCAAAGTTTTTTCTTGCGTGAAAACTTGAAGCTCAAGCTGCTGAATGCCCGCATGGGTTTGTTGGCACGGCAAAGCGAGTCTTTGCAGTCGGATCTGACGGCTTGCGCAGCCTTGATGCGCAAGTATTTCGATACCAACTCACGCAAGACGCAGCAGGCCCTGCAGTTGATGGAGCAGTCCAAATCCCAATTGCGCAAAGGCGAGCCCCCGCGTCTGGACAGCACCCTGTCTGCCTTGGCCACTGCGGCTGCAGGAAGGTAATCCCATGCGCATTGCTTTGTGGCTGATCAGTTTATTTGCCGTGGCGGTGGCTGGCGCTTTGTGGGCAGGCAGCAATACCGGGACAGTGACCGTGTTCTGGCCGCCTTACCGGGTCGATGTGTCCCTGAATTTGGTGCTCTTGGTGCTGGTCTTGGTGCTGGTCGTGGCGCATTTTGCGCAACGCGCGTTGTCGGCCATGCTGGCTTTGCCGCCGCAAGCTAAACGCTGGCGTTTGCTGCAAAAAGAGCGTGCGGCCTACGGTGCCTTGTTGGATGCCAGTGCGAACTTCATGGCCGGGCGATTCTTGCGCGCGCGCAAGGCGGCCGAGTTGGTGATCGAGCGTGAAAATGCATTGGCCTTGGCCGGAAGCTCTTTGGTGCATGCCCCGTCATTGAAGGCCCTGGCCCATGTGATGGTGGCTGAAGCAGCGCATGCTTTGCAAGATAAAAACACCCGGCAAACGCACCTGCAAAGCGCTTTGCAGGAGGCGGAACAGGCCACGGCGAGTGTGCGTCAAACCCTCAAAGAGGGCAGCTTGCTGCGAGCCGCGCGTTGGTCGCTGGACGACCGTGATGCCCAGGCCAGCTTGCAGTGGCTGGATCAACTGCCGCAAGGTGTCGCCCGCCGCACCGCGGCCATGCGATTGCGTCTGAAAGCATCCCGCCTGGCGGACCAACCGGCGCAAGCGCTGGAGACCGCGTTGCTGTTGGCCAAGCACCGTGCATTTTCTCCGGCGGCGGCGCAAAGCATCGTGCGCGGTCTGGTCTCGGATTTGTTGGCGCACACCCATGAGACGGACCATCTGCAAAGCGTTTGGCAAAGTCTGGGCGCGGAGCAACGGCAGATGCCTGAGTTGGCAGGGCAAGCGGCCCAACGCTGGTTGAATTTGAAGGGAGATGCGTCCGTCGCCCGCTCTTGGTTACTGCCAATTTGGGACCGGTTTTTGAAGTCGCCGTCGTCCTTGTCCGCGTCACAAAAGATGCAATTGGTCCGTGTGTTGGACCAAAGCCTGGGCCAAGGGGAGGCACCCGCCGAACGCGAGTGGTTGGCGCGCATTGAGTCGGCCCAATTGGCTCAGCCCCAAGACGCTGCGCTGTTGTACTTGGCCGGTATGGCGTGCATGAAGCGCCAACTCTGGGGCAAGGCACAGGCGTTGCTGAGCCAGGCCACCAAGCAATTGGACGATGCCGGCCTGCGGCGCCAAGCTTGGTCGGCGTTGGCTCTGTTGGCGGAGCAACGCGATGATGCCGCGGCCGCGACCTTGGCTTGGAAGCGCGCCGCCACCGCCTGAACGCAGCGCCTTCACATCGTGCTTTCGGGCGCTTTCGGGTACTTTCCTGGTATGGACAAGATGAAAAAAAGCCGGACAAGTCCGGCTTTTTTCAGAGCGAAACCTGCTCAGAACGGCAGCTTCATGTCGCTCAAATCCTTGCGGGTTTCAACCAGAATGAGCGGACCCTCGTCTGACACCACCAAGGGCGGGCGTTCACGCGGCACATGCACTGGCTGGGGTTCTGCCGCAATGGCGGCTTGGACCAAAGCGATTTTTTCAGGATCGGAATTGACCCATTGCAAACCGGAGCGGGTGGCCACTTCGATCAATTCCGCCACCGGCAAGGCGAAGGCTTGCACCCTGGGCAGAGCCGATTCGGGCGCAGCCATGGGCTGGGGCGAGGGCGCAACTGTCACGGCCGCGGGCATGATGTCCACAGGGGCTGGGGCCACAGGTGCTGGGGCCTCGGCCTGCGCGGCCGCTGGAGCCGCGCTGGTCGTCGCACGGTCAAAGTAGGAGCGAGGGGCCGCTTCAGTGGCCGCAGTGCTTGCCGGGGCAGGGTCTGCTGACACGTTGCCCGCCGCGTCCGGGGTCTCCGCAGTCGCTTCATTGGGCACCTCGGTGCGTGCCTCAGTTTGACGTTCACGACGGTCCCGGCCATAACGGTCACGCGAGCGGCGTTCACGCCGTTCAGGTGTCACGCCATCTGCGCTCACGGCTTGGCCTGCGTCGTTGCTTGCCTCGGCCACGTGGCCTTCGGCCGTGGGGTTGACTTCGCCTTCTGGGCGTGGTGTTTCGGTTTGACGGCGTTCGCCGCGTTCACGACGTCCCTCACCGCGGCCCTCACCGCGACCTTCACCGCGTTCTCGGCGACCTTCTGAGCGCTCGCCTCTGGGCGCGCGCTCGTTAGTAGCGTTCTCGGCCACCTCCGTACCGACCGCTTGGCCGGCAGCGCCTTGTGCAGGCAGCGATTCACGGCGCTCACGCGGTGCACGTTCTGGACGGTCGCCCTCGCGTTCACCTTGACGCTCGTTGCGTTCATTTCGGCGACCTTCGCGCGGTGCGCGCGGTTCACGGGCTTCGCTGGCGCTGCCGTCTGGGCGCTCGTTGCGCTCACCAGAACGTTCACCAGAACGCTCGCCACGGCGGTTACCGCCTCGGCGGCCATCCCGGCCTTCGCGGCGTTCGCCACTTCGACCTTCGCTGCGGCTTTCAGCGTTTCGGCCTTCGCCAGCCTCACCGCGACCGCGACGGTCTTCACGCTTTTCTTCTTTGGCAGGCGCCGCCACCGGGGCGGGCGCAGGTTCTGCGCCAAACAGGTTTTTCAGCCAACCGAAGAAACCGCCGGATGCGGGTGGCGTGACCGGTGCGGGAGTCGGGGCTTTGGCCACGGGCGCGGCTTTGGGCGCTTCGACCTTGACCGGCGCCATCGGCGCGGGTGCGTCAGGCAACACGCCTTTGATGACCGGAGTTTGTTTGTTGGTCGGCTCTTGAGAGCGGCGGGTCACGGTCGTGGCGTCTTCCATGACTTCGGCCATGGCGTAGCTGGCCTCGATGTGGTCCAGGCGAGGATCGTCGTGCTTCAAACGCTCGAGTTTGTAGTGCGGCGTTTCCATCGACTTGTTAGGCACCAACAACACGTTGATGCGCTGTTGCAGTTCGATTTTGGCAATTTCGGAGCGCTTTTCGTTCAACAAGAAAGAAGCCACTTCCACAGGCACTTGCGCGTACACGGCGGCGCTGTTGTCCTTCATGGACTCTTCTTGGATGATGCGCAAAATCTGCAAAGCCGAGCTCTCGGTATCGCGGATGTGGCCGGAGCCACCGCAACGAGGGCAGGGGATGGAGGAGCCTTCGGACAAGGCGGGCTTCAAGCGCTGGCGGCTCATTTCCATCAGGCCGAATTTGCTGATGGTGCCAAACTGCACGCGGGCGCGATCTTGGCGCAAGGCGTCGCGCAAACGGTTTTCCACTTCGCGGCGGTTCTTGGCCTCTTCCATGTCGATGAAGTCGATCACGATCAGGCCACCCAAGTCGCGCAGACGCATCTGGCGTGCCACTTCGTCCGCGGCTTCCAGGTTGGTCCGAGTGGCGGTTTCTTCGATGTCGCCACCTTTGATGGCGCGGGCCGAGTTCACGTCCACTGACACCAGCGCTTCGGTGTGGTCGATCACGATGGCCCCGCCCGAGGGCAGTTGCACGGTGCGGGCGTAGGCCGACTCGATCTGGTGCTCGATCTGGAAGCGGCTGAACAGCGGCGCGTCGTCACGGTAGCGTTTCACCCGGGGCGCAAACTCAGGCATCACGTGGCTCATGAACTGCTGAGCTTGTTCGTAGATGTCATCGGTGTCGATCAGGATGTCGCCGATGTCGTTGTTGAAATAATCACGAATCGCGCGGATCACCAAAGAAGACTCTTGGTAAATCAGGAAAGCGCCTTTACTGCCTTTTGTGGCGCCATCGATGGCGCTCCACAACTTGAGCAGGTAGTTCAAGTCCCACTGCAACTCGGGCGCCGAGCGGCCAATGCCCGCCGTACGCGCAATGATGGACATGCCCTTGGGGTATTCCAACTGGTCCATGGCTTCTTTGAGCTCGGCCCGGTCGTCACCCTCGATGCGGCGACTGACGCCACCGCCACGGGGGTTGTTGGGCATCAGCACCACATAACGACCCGCCAGACTGATGAACGTGGTCAGGGCGGCGCCCTTGTTGCCCCGTTCTTCTTTTTCGACCTGGACCAGCAGTTCTTGGCCTTCGCGGATCACATCGTTGATGCGCGCCTGGCTGACCGAGACCCCCTCGGCAAAGTACTGGCGTGAGATTTCTTTGAACGGCAAAAAGCCGTGGCGGTCTTCGCCGTAGTCCACAAAGCAGGCTTCCAGCGAGGGTTCGACCCGGGTGACCACGGCTTTGTAAATATTGCCTTTACGCTGCTCGCGGCCTTCAATTTCGATTTCGTAGTCGAGGAGTTTTTGTCCGTCGACGATGGCCAAGCGGCGTTCTTCAGCCTGCGTAGCGTTGATGAGCATCCGTTTCATGATGCAGTCCTTCTTCTAGATGCAGCGCTTGCACAGGGCTTGTGGCCTGCGCGTGGCACTGACTTGTCACCGGCCCACAAAGGGCACACGATGCCGGAGAAGACGCTTGAAACGAATGGAATTGCCGAAGTGTCCGCGGTTCAACTGCGCATCGGCACAGGAACAGGGGAGAGGGCGCGTGAATGAGGCGAGGGGATGGGGGTGCTGAATCGCCGCTCGAGCAAAGAGGGTATCTTCACTGTCCGGGGTCGGGTCATGGGCGTGCACAGGCCGGGGGGCTCTAAGAGCCACTGCAGCCAAGTCATCCAAGTTCCCATCAGCAACAACATTTCGCTTCGTTCCATTCACCAGCCCAGGGCTGGTGAATACAGGTATTCCGTATCGGGGTTTCAGAGCGTCTGCCCATCCTCATTCCAGATTGACCACTGTTTGCGTTGGCCTTGCAGTCTGTCAAAAAAGGAGAAGGTGGCATCGACCTTCCAGCGCCGACGGGGTGGTGTGTGGACTAAACTCCTGGTTGACGGAATTCATTTCCATTCAAATCAACCACTTACGGCCAAACGCTGGTGAAACACATTATAGGGGGCAACCCAGCCCCCGTCTCTTTGGCAGTGAAATGGCTCACCGTGGACGAGGAGTCGGCCGGGCAGCGCCTGGACAATTTCCTGATCCGCCACCTCAAGGGCGTCCCCAAAACACATGTGTACCGCATCATCCGCAGCGGTGAGGTGCGGGTGAACAAGGGCCGGGCCTCGGCCGACAGCCGGGTCGCCACCGGCGATGTGGTGCGTCTGCCACCCGTGCGCCTGTCTGACAAGGTGGCGGCCAAAGAGGCCCGCCCCGCCCCCGGGCGCGAGTTTCCGGTGCTGCTCGAAGACGAGGCCTTGTTGGCGCTGAACAAACCGGCCGGCGTGGCGGTGCACGGCGGCTCGGGGGTCAGTTTTGGCGTGATCGAGCAACTGCGGCAAGCTCGCCCCCAGGCCAAGTTGCTGGAATTGGTGCACCGTCTGGACCGCGACACCAGTGGCATCTTGCTGGTGGCCAAAAAGCGCAGCGCCCTGAAGCACCTGCAAGCGCAATTCCGCGAACGCGAAACGGGCAAAACCTATTTGGCTTTGGTGCAAGGCGAATGGCCCGCGCGCCTCAAAGTGATCGATTTGCCGTTGCACAAATACCTGTTGCCTGGCCAAGACGGCTCCGAAGGCGAGCGCCGGGTGCGGGTGACGACCCCGGAGGACCCCGATGGCATGCGTTCCATCACCTTGGTCAAGGTGGCCGAGCGCCTGCAGGGCTGCACCTTGCTGGAGGTCACCATCAAAACCGGGCGCACCCACCAGATTCGGGTGCATCTGGCGTCGCAAGGGCACCCGATCGCAGGTGACGATAAATACGGCGATTTCGAGTGGAACAAACAACTGCAAAAGCAAGGCCACAAGCGCATGTTTTTGCATGCTTGGCGTTTACAGTTCAATCATCCTGTGTCTGGTGAACGCATCGCGTTGAACGCCGAATTACCGACCGAACTGCAACTACTTAAAGACCATGCCCGCTTCCAGACCCCGTCAATTTGATCTGATTGCCTTCGATTGGGACGGCACCCTGTTCGACTCCACCGCCATCATCACCGAGTGCATTCAGCGGGCGGTGGTGGATGTCGGCGGGCAAGAGCCCAGTCGCGAAGCCGCGTCTTATGTGATCGGCATGGCGCTGGCGCAAGCGCTGGCCCATGCCGCGCCCGACGTGTCGCCCGACAAATACCCCGAGTTGGGGCAGCGCTACCGCCACCACTACCTGAAACACCAGGACGACATCAGCCTGTTTGAGGGGGTCTTGCCCATGCTGGCCGCACTCAAAGCGCGCCATCACTGGCTCGCCGTGGCCACCGGCAAAAGCCGTCGCGGCTTGAACGATGCCCTGCAAGATGTGGCATTGCAAGGTGTCTTTGACGGCTCGCGCACTGCCGATGAAACCGCTGGCAAACCCAGCCCACTGATGCTGCACGAATTGATGCGCGAGTTTGGGGTGGCGCCCGAGCGCACCTTGATGATCGGCGACACCACGCACGATTTGCAAATGGCCTTGAATGCCGGTTGCCCCAGCATTGGCGTGAGTTACGGGGCGCACGAACCCGATGCGTTTCACGCGCTGAAGTCCCTGGCGGTGGTGCATTCGGTGGCCGAACTGAGCCAATGGCTGCAACAACACGCCTGAAGGAGAGGGCATGAGCGAACGGATTCCTTTGTGCAACAGCGCCGATTTGAAAGACAGCGGACTGGCCGTGCCCTTCGATGTGGTGTACGCCGGACAAACCTGCCGCGCGTTTGCGGTGCGCCATGAAGGGCAGGTGCAGGCCTATCTGAACCGCTGCACGCATGTGGCCATGGAATTGGATTTCCAGCCGGACCGCTTTTTTGACACCACCGGGCAATGGCTGATCTGCGCCACGCACGGTGCCACTTACCACCCTGCCACGGGCGAATGCGCCGGTGGTCCCTGCCGCGGTGGCCTGGTGAAAATCACCTTGTCAGAGCAAGGTGGCGTGGTTCACTGGCATACTGAATACAACTTGAAACCCTTTGAATTTTGAAATGAACGAGCCTCACTCAGACCCTGTGGACCCCTTGGCGTCGACGGCCGCGCAAGCTGCCGCATCTTCGCCAACAGAACCTGTGGCGGCGGCGGTGCCTCAGTCGAGTGATCGCCAAATTTTGGAGAAATTGGTTTTTTCTAATTTGCAAGAAGCCCGCGCCGCGCGGCGCTGGAACATCGGTTTGCGCTTGGCCTGGTTGCTGTTTGCGGTCGCTGCATTTTGGCTGGTGCGCAACGACAATGCGCCGGCCAACAACCCCACTTCGGCCCACACGGCCACCGTCGAAATCAAGGGCGAGATCGCTTCCGGCGCCGATGCGAGTGCCGAGAACATCGTCTTGGCCATGCGCAGTGCGCTGGAAGATTCGGGCTCGAAAGCCTTGGTGCTGGTGATCAATTCACCCGGCGGCAGCCCGGTGCAGGCCGGCATCATCAACGATGAAATCCATCGCTTGAAAACGGTGTACAACAAGCCCATTTACGCCGTGGTGGAAGAGTCTTGCGCCTCGGCGGCTTACTACATCGCCGCTGCGACCGACAAGATTTATGTCGACAAAGCCAGCATCGTCGGCAGCATTGGTGTGCTGATGGATGGGTTCGGATTCACCGGCCTGATGGACAAAATGGGGGTGGAGCGTCGCTTGATGACCGCGGGCGAAAACAAGGGCTTCTTGGACCCCTTCAGCCCACAAACCGAGGCGCAGCGTAAGCATGCGCAATCGATGTTGAACCAGATCCATGCGCAGTTCATTGAGGCGGTGAAAAAAGGCCGAGGCGAGCGTTTGAAAGAAACCCCTGAAATGTTCAGTGGCTTGTTCTGGAGCGGGCAACAGGCGGTCGAACTGGGCCTGGCCGATGGCATGGGCAGCCTGGACATGGTGGCGCGTGAGGTGGTCAAGGCCGAGGACATCACCGATTACACCCGCCGCGAAAATGTGGCGGAGCGCTTGGCCAAACGCTTTGGCGCGGCCATGGGGGCGAGCGTCTGGCAGGCCATGCGCGCCTCGGTCACGCTGCGCTGACCTGAGATTGCGCTGGCGCCGTTGCGCCCCTTGCGGGTCGCTCAAGGGCCGATGGCAAATACCGCTGGGGTGCTGTTGTTCGGCCCAAGGGCTTGTTTTTTCCACTGACTCACTGTGGCGCTGTGCGATGCGGCGCTGGCCAGCGTCAAGCCACTGCTGATCGCCAGTCGCGTGTTTGGCTGCAGTGTTTGCAGCAAAGCCTGCACCAGTGCCGCGTTGCGGTAAGGCGTTTCAATGAACATCTGGGTCTGGCCGGTGCGGGCCGCCAGGCTTTCCAGTTCCTTCAGTCGTTTGCTGCGTTCGGCGCTGTCTTGCGGCAAATAGCCGACAAAAGCAAAGTTTTGCCCATTCAAGCCGCTGGCCGCCAGCGCCAGCAACAAAGACACCGGACCGGTCAACGGCACCACCACCACGCCCAGGCTGTGCGCCGCGCGCACCACCGAGCTACCCGGATCGGCCACGGCGGGCATGCCCGCCTCGCTCACCAGCCCCACATCGTGGCCCTGCAGCGCGCAGGCCAACAAGGGTTTGGCATCAAAGTCGCTTCGGTGGTCGCCTTTTTTGTGCACCTGTCTGGGCAATTCTGTGATCTGCTGGCTTTGAATGGGGGTGTGCAGCGAGACCAGCGAGTCCACCCGCTTCAGGTAGGCGCGCGTGGACTTGGCATTCTCACAAATCCAATGGCTCAGTTGGGCCGCCACCCGCAAAGTGCCCATGGGCATGACATCGTCCAGCGCGGCCAGGCTGTCGCAGCCAAAGTCCAGCGGCGCGGGCACCAGAAACAGGCGTCCTTGTGGGCTGGGTGCGTTCATAGAATGGACACGCCCGCGGCGCGGATCATGTGGCAGGTGCGGATCAGGGGCAGGCCAACCAAGGCGCTGGGGTCGTCGTTGTCGATGGATTCGAGCAGCGCGATGCCCAGGCCCTCGCTTTTGGCGCTGCCGGCACAGTCATAGGGCTCTTCGGCGCGCAGATAGGACTCGATTTCGGCATCGCTCAAGTCGCGGAACTTCACCTTCACGGCCGCCAACTGGGTGTCGGCAAAGCCGCTGGCCAGGCAGACCACGGACACCGCGGTTTGAAAAATCACCACCCGCCCGCGCATGCGCTGCAACTGCGCCACCGCTTTGGCGTGTTCGCCGGGTTTGCCCAAGGGTTCGCCGTCCAGGTCGGCCACTTGGTCGGAACCGATCACCACCGCTTGGGGGTGCGCAGCCGCCACCGCTTGGGCTTTGGCCCGCGCCAGCCGCCAGGCCAGATCGCGCGGGGATTCGCCTGCATGCGGCGTTTCGTCCACCTCGGGGGCGGCGACGCTGAAGGGAATGCGCAAGCGCTCCAGCAACTCGCGCCGATAACGTGAAGTGGAGCCCAGAATCAGTGGGCGTCCAGCAGGCAAAGGATTCAAAGGCAAGGTGTGTGACATGCCGCAATTCTCTTACACTGCGCGCATGGAATCTCAAATTGCCCCCTCTTGGCCGCCTGAACGACTGGATGTTCGGGCCTTTGCCCGTGCGTCTGCGCAGCTGCAGGGCGAGGCGCCTTTGGCGGACTGGGAGCGGCTGGTCGAGGAATCGCAAGCTGGTCTGCAACCGCCGGCTGTTCGCTGGAGCGCCCAAGGCGAGACCCGGGCGCAAACCGGCGGTCCGGACCAGGTGTGGCTGCATTTGCAAGTGAGCGCCGCTTTGCCCCAGGTTTGTCAGCGGTGCCTGAGCCCCGCGCTGATCCCGGTTGAGGTGGACAGCAGTTTCCGCTTTGTGCCCGACGAGGCCACCGCCATGGCGCTGGACGACGAGGCCCAAGAAGACTTGCTGGTGCTCAGCCGTGACTTCAATTTGTTGGAATTGGTCGAAGACGAGCTGATTTTGGCCATGCCCTTGGTGCCTTTGCACGACACCTGCCCTGCGCCCTTGCCCATGTCGGCCGCCGACCCCCAATTTGAGACCGCCACCGAGCAGCGCCCCCACCCCTTTGCCGCCTTGGCGGGATGGAAAGTGCCGAAGTCGTCATAAGTCCAGAGTTGCGCTATAATCGATGGCTTCGCTCGGCACGGCCGGGTGTTTTATCCTCTAACCTGACGCTGCGTCCTTCTTTGTAAGCGCGGCATCCAACGCATTCAAGGAGCCACCATGGCCGTTCAGCAAAACAAAAAGTCCCCGTCCAAGCGCGGCATGCACCGTTCACACAACGCATTGAATGTGCCTGGCATCGCGGTCGAGCCGACCACCGGCGAAACCCATCTGCGTCACCACATCAGCCCCAACGGTTTTTACCGTGGCCGCCAGGTGCTGAAAAACAAATCTGAAGCCTGATCGATCCCCCCAGACTTCATGGGCCCGACGCTACTGCCCCTGTAGCTCGGGCCTTTATTTTGGATGTTGAATTTTTATGCCCCATCCTGATGTGATCACCTTGGCCGTCGATTGCATGGGTGGCGACCATGGTCCCCGCGTGACCTTGGCGGCATGCCGCCGCTTTTTGCACCAACACCCTCAGGCGCGGTTATTGTTGGTGGGCTTGCCCGAGGCGCTGTCGGGTTGGCAAGATTCCCGTGGCCAGGTGGTACCCGCCAGCGAAGTGGTGGGGATGGACGACCCGATCGAGGTCGCCTTGCGGCGCAAAAAAGACTCCTCCATGCGCTTGGCCATTGAACAGGTCAAGCAGGGCGCGGCCCAAGCGGCGGTGTCGGCCGGCAACACTGGGGCCTTGATGGCGATCGCGCGCTATGTGCTCAAAACCATGGACGGCATTGACCGCCCCGCCATTGCCGGGCAAATGCCCAATTTCAAAGGGGGCGGCACGACCATGCTTGACTTGGGGGCCAACGTGGACTGCTCCCCCGAGCATTTGCTGCAATTTGCGGTGATGGGGTCGGCCTTGGTGTCGGTGCTGCAAGAGAACGAAAATCCCACCGTGGGTTTGCTGAACGTCGGTGAAGAGGTCATTAAAGGCAACGATACCATCAAGAAAACCGGTGAATTGTTGCGATCTGCCAGTTTGACGGGTGACCTGAATTTCTACGGCAACGTCGAAGGCAATGACATTTTCAAGGGCACTGTCGACATTGTGGTGTGCGATGGTTTTGTGGGCAATGTGGCGCTCAAGGCCAGCGAAGGCTTGGCGACGATGATTGGCAGTTTCTTGTCTGCCGAGTTTTCGCGCAGCATTTTCACTAAACTAGCTGCCTTTTTCGCTTATCCGGTTCTATCTGCTTTTAAATCGCGCGTCGACCATCGTCGTTACAACGGCGCAGCCTTGCTGGGTTTACGCGGTCTGGTGTTCAAGAGCCACGGCTCAGCCGACGAGTTGGCTTTCGAAACCGCCCTGAACCGGGCGTATGATGCGGCAAGTCACCAATTGCTTGATCGCGTGCAGGCCCGCATTGCCCATGCAGCCCCCTTGTTGGCGGGTTTGCAGGGTGAAAAGGCCACGCCCACGGTCCCTCACGAATGAGTCGCTATTCCCGCATCACTGGTACCGGCAGCTACCTGCCTCCACGCCGCCTGACCAACGCCGACTTGGTGGCCGAATTGGCCACGCAAGGCGTTGAGTCCTCAGACGATTGGATTGTCGAGCGCACCGGCATTCGCGCCCGTCACTTTGTCGATGCCGGCATGTTCAGCAGCGATTTGGGTGTCCAGGCGGCCCAGCAAGCCATGCAGGCGGCGGGCGTGAAGCCCGAAGAAATTGATTTGATCATCGTCGCCACGTCGACGCCCGACATGGTTTTTCCATCTACCGCGGCGCTGATCCAACACAAATTGGGCATGGCCGGATGCCCTGTGTTCGATGTGCAGGCAGTGTGTACCGGCTTTATTTACGCCCTGACCGTGGCGCATTCATTGATTCAAACCGGCACCGCCAACAAAGCGTTGGTTATCGGTGCCGAGGTGTTCAGCCGCATTCTCGATTTCAAAGACCGCACCACCTGTGTGTTGTTTGGCGACGGGGCTGGCGCGGTGGTGCTGGAAGCCTCGGAAACCCCTGGCATTTTGGCGACCGACATCCATGCCGATGGCAAGCATTCCGGCATCTTGTGCGTCCCCGGCCACGTGTCCGGCGGTGCCATTTTGGGCGACCCGGTCCTGAAAATGGACGGGCAGGCCGTATTCAAACTGGCGGTAGGTGTGTTGGAAGAAACCGCCCGGGCCAGTCTGGCCAAGGCCCAGCTGAACGAAGCGGACATCGACTGGCTGATTCCGCACCAGGCCAATATCCGCATCATGCAAAGCACCGCGCGCAAGTTGAAAATGCCGATGGACAAAGTCATCGTCACGGTCGATCAGCACGGCAATACCTCGGCAGCCTCGATTCCCTTGGCGCTGGATCACGCGGTGCGCAGCGGCAAAATCCATAAAGGTCAGACGCTGATGCTCGAAGGGGTGGGGGGCGGTTTCACTTGGGGCTCGGTCCTGCTCAAACTCTGAGCGACCTTGTGCCCGCAGGGCGGCCCATCTTCCCCCGGGTCAGAGCGCGCAGATTTTCTTTTTCATGCACAACACCATGACGACATTCGCATTTGTATTCCCAGGTCAGGGCTCGCAATCGGTAGGCATGCTCGATGCCTGGGGTGCGCATCCCGCCGTGCAAGCCACTTTGCAAGAAGCCTCCGACGGGCTGGGCGAAGACGTGGCGAAACTCATCCATGAGGGTCCCAAAGAAGCCTTGGCGCTGACCACCAATACCCAGCCGGTGATGCTGGTGGCGGCGGTGGCGGCTTACCGGGCCTGGCTGGCCGAAGGCGGTGCCGCCCCTGCGGTGGTGGCCGGCCACTCCTTGGGCGAGTATTCGGCCTTGGTGGCTTCGGGTGTGTTGACTTTGGCGCAGGCTGCGCCCTTGGTGCGTTATCGCGCGGCGGCCATGCAAGAGGCCGTGCCAGTGGGCGTGGGCGCCATGGCGGCGATTTTGGGCATGCCTTCGGCGCAAGTGATCGCAGGCTGCCTAGAGGCTCAGGCCAGTTTCCCCGCAGGCAGTTTGGAGGTGGTCGAAGCCGTGAACTTCAACGACGCTGCGCAAACCGTGATCGCGGGCAGCAAAGCGGCGGTGGACAAGGCCTGCGAGGTGTTGAAGGCCAATGGTGCCAAACGTGCTTTGCCTTTGGCGGTGTCGGCCCCTTTCCATTCGAGTTTGATGAAACCCGCCGCCGAGAAGTTGGCGCTGAAATTGGCCGACACCGTGTTCGCGGCGCCACAAATTCCGGTGGTGAACAACATCGATGTCGCGGTGGAGGTGGACGCGCAACGCATCCGCGATGCCCTGTTCCGTCAGGCCTTTGGCCCGGTGCGCTGGGTGGAGTGTGTGCAGGCCATCAAAGCCCGTGGCATCAGCACCCTGGTCGAATGTGGTCCAGGGAAGGTGTTGGCGGGTATGACGAAGCGAATCGACCCGGACCTGACCGGGCTGGCCTTGTTTGATCCAGCTTCTTTGAATGAAGTGAAAGGGCTTTTGGCATGAGCGAGATTCAGTTTGCAGGCCAAGTGGCCTTGGTGACAGGCGCTTCGCGCGGCATTGGTGCCGCCATCGCCTTGCAGTTGGCGCAGCAGGGCTTGAAAGTCATCGGCACCGCCACCAGCGACGATGGGGCGCAGCGCATTGCCGCCGCGTTGTCGGCTTACCCCGGCTGCCAGGGGGCTAATTTGAATGTCAACGATGCCGCCGCCGCCGAGGCGCTGGTCGACAGCATCGTGAAAACACAGGGCGCGCTGCACGTGCTGGTGAACAACGCCGGCATCACCCGCGACACCCTGGCCATGCGCATGAAGGACGACGACTGGGATGCCGTGCTCGACACCAACCTCAAAGCCGTGTTTCGCATGAGCCGTAGCGTGATCCGCCCGATGATGAAGCAGCGCTATGGCCGCATCATCAACATCACCAGCGTGGTGGGGGCCTCCGGCAATCCGGGGCAGGCCAATTACGCGGCCGCCAAGGCCGGTGTGGCGGGCATGACCCGCGCCTTGGCCCGTGAATTGGGCAGCCGCAACATCACCGTCAACTGCGTGGCCCCCGGTTTCATTGCCACCGACATGACGGCGGCGCTGCCCGAAGAGCAACACAAAGCACTGATGAACCAGATTCCGCTTGGGCATTTGGGCCAGCCGTCAGACATTGCGCACGCGGTCAGCTACCTGGCCAGCCCCCTGGCCGGCTACGTTACCGGGCAGGAATTGCATGTCAACGGCGGCATGTTCATGGCCTGACCCACCTATTTAAACGGACCGTTTCGCGTTGCGTCAGCATTGGGCGAGCAGAGGCGGTTAAAATCTCTTTTTTCACAACCCTCAGAGGGAACCATGAGCGATATCGAAGCACGTGTCAAAAAAATCATTGCCGAACAACTCGGCGTTGAAGAGTCTCAAGTCACCAACGAAAAAGC
>CANFYZ010000014.1 GCA_947451385.1 Comamonadaceae bacterium
GATCTAGGCGAGACAACAAAAGCCTGGAGTGGGAACACCGCAATTTCAGCAGGTACAACACCTGATGGCAGCCTGGACTATTGGGTCCCCAAAGGTGCGAGTCGTTTCCATTTTGCAGGTGGGGCTCGCTTCGTGCACGGCAGTGCAATGCCCCAAGAGGTTGTGGTACCTCTGGTGACCGTTCGCGAAAGTGAGGCCGAAGGTTCGAAAACTCGTTCAGTCAGTATCAGCCTGCTGGGTTCTACAAATAAAGTGGTGACCAACACCCAACGGTTTGAGTTCATTCAGACGGATGCCGTTTCGGAACGCGTTCTTGCCCGAACCGTAGTTGTATCCCTGCGGGATGGTGAAAAGCTGATCAGCGATCAACAAACCCTCACTTTTGACAGCACTTCACAACTTCTGGATGAACGAAAGAGATCTGTCTTTTTAACAATTCTGAGCGGTAACTACGAATCACACAAACGCTATGACTTGGTCATACGAGATGCGGTGACGAAAGTTGAAGTGCTTCGACAGCCAGTTCAAATTGACTTGGCGTTTGGCAACGATTTTTAAGAATAAGTACAAGGAGTAGGCGATGAGCGAATTTGACGACAAAATAAATCAGCACTTTGCTGGCCTGGTGGTGCGCAAAGACCTGGTGAAAGCTGTCAAAGGCAATGCAATCGTGCCGACCTATGTGCTCGAGTACTTGCTTGGCCAGTATTGCGCCACCAACGACGAAGCGACCATCCAAACAGGCATCGATACGGTTAAAGAAATTCTGCGCAAGCATTACGTTCATCGCAATGAAGCAGGTCTTGTTCGATCGACCATCAAGGAAAAGGGTCGGCACAAAGTCATTGATCGCATCAGCGTCTCACTGAATGACAAAGACGATGTCTATGAGGCAGAGTTCTCTAACCTTGGTATCAAGAAGGTTTTGATTGACTCAGGCACAGTCAAGGCGCACCAGAAGTTGCTGGTCGGTGGTGTTTGGTGCATTGCGGACTTGGAGTACGAGCACACAGAAGAAAAAGCTGTGACGCCTTGGATTCTTGCCTCACTTAAACCGATTCAGATCTCTCGCTTTGAATTTGATGGCTATGTTGAGGCACGCAAACAATTCAGCACGGAAGAGTGGATCGACCTGCTAATACAAAGCATTGGCTTCAACCCACAGATGTTTGGCAAGCGGAACAAGCTTTTGCAACTAATTCGCTTGATCCCGTTTTGTGAGCGCAACTACAACCTGATTGAATTGGGTCCGAAGGGAACTGGTAAGTCGCATGTGTATTCCGAGTTCTCACCGCACGGAATCCTGATTTCAGGTGGCGAGGTCACTGTACCCAAGCTTTTCGTCAGCAATTCCTCCGGTAAGCTGGGCCTGGTCGGCTATTGGGATGTGGTCGCTTTTGATGAATTTGCGGGCAAGCAAAAGAAAGTCGACAAAGCACTTGTCGACATCATGAAAAACTACATGGCCAACAAGTCCTTCTCCCGGGGTGTCGAAACCCTAGGGGCCGAGGCCAGCATGGTGTTCGTGGGAAACACGGATCACACAGTGCCTTACATGCTCAAGCACTCTGACTTGTTCGACCCCCTGCCAGAGAAGTTTCATGACTCAGCATTCCTCGACCGGGTTCACAGCTACATTCCAGGCTGGGAAGTGGACGTGATTCGTGGTGAGATGTTCTCCACAGGCTACGGATTTGTTGTGGACTATTTGGCTGAGATTCTCAAATCTTTGCGCAGCCATGACTTTTCGGATCGGTACAAAAAGCATTTCAGCTTGTCTGAAGAGATCTCCACCCGCGACCGAGACGGTATTAACAAAACTTTCTCAGGACTCATGAAGATTTTGTATCCCCAGGGTGCGGCAACTGAGTCTGAAATTGAAGATCTACTCAGGGCTGCGATTGAGGGTCGAAAACGAGTTAAGGACCAACTGCTGCGCATCGACTCCACTTACCCTGAAGTGCGCTTTGCATATGAAGGTAAGGATGGTCAAGAGAAGCTGGTTCGTACTTTGGAGGAGGACGAGTATCCCAACCAATACCACCGTCGCCTGCCCATTGAAGTTCAATCACAAGCGGCTGAATCTTCTCCAATAACAGCAACACCCAGCCCAGCCTCGACGGAAGCCGCATCGACCCCCTTCGCAGCCACGATAAGTCCACCAGCTGCGGTTGAAGCGGTTTTAAAGGAGCAACACCTGGTCTTTCAAGAAAATCAGCGTGGCGTGAGTTTTGACGCCCTGTTTGGCTCCTATTTGGCTGGTGCCAAACGGATCATCATCACGGATCCATACATGCGCTTGTTTCACCAGTTGCGCAACTTGATGGATCTCATGGAAACGATCAGCAAGTTCAAAGGCCCTGACGAAGAAGTGGCCGTTCATGCAGTAACCGTAGAAGACGAATTCAACGGGGACCGTCAATCAGAAAATCTACAAAAAATTGCTGATGCCTGCCAGAGCGTGGGGATTCAGTTCACCTGGGCTTATGACACATCAGGCACAAAACATGACCGTGACATCACGACTGACCATGGCTGGAAGATCGCTTTGAGTCGAGGACTCGACGTATTCCAACGCTTTGAACTGAACGACGCCTTTAACTTTGCCAACCGGATGCAGCAGCATAGGCAATCCAAAGAGTTCAACGTTACTTATGTGCGAATGAAACCCGAAGGCGTAAAGCGCTAAGCACCAAAAAAACAAAGAAAGCGCGATATGGCAAAAGCAGAAGCATCAGTTGAAGAACTTGTCGGAATGATTGAACGAGGCGAGCTGCGTTTGCCTGAGATGCAGCGACAGTACGTTTGGCGCTCCACCAGAGTTCGTGATTTGCTCGATTCCCTTTATCGCGGCTACCCCTCCGGGGCGATCTTGCTTTGGGAAACCGATGAAGACGTGCCATTGCAGGCGATGGCAGTTGGCCAACAAAGTAACCCCTACAAGACCACACGGCTGCTTTTGGATGGGCAGCAGCGGCTCACATCACTTTCGGCTGTGATTCGGGGTGAGCCTGTGAATGTTCGCGGCAGAAAGCGTCCGATTGAAATTCTTTTCAACCTTGAGCACCCCAACGAGCTTCAGGGCTTCATGGAGATCAATGAGGAAAGTGACGTTGATGACACCGAGCCCGACCAGGTGGACGCATCGGAGGATGAACTCCAGCAGCGTTTTGACCGAATGACCTTCGTTGTATCGACCCGCAAGTTGGAAAGCAGTCCGCGCTGGGTCAAAGTCTCAGAGGTTTTCAAGAGCACAAGCAACACCGAATTCCTCAAACGGGCTGGCGTGACCTCCTTTGATGACCCTCGTGCAGACCTTTATGGCCAGCGTCTTGATCGCCTCAGGGCCGTCAAGAAGTACGTGTACCGCATGGATGTACTGGAGCGCACGCTTTCCTATGACGAGGTGACTGAGATCTTTGTGCGGGTCAACTCACTTGGCGCAAAGCTTCGAAGCTCGGATCTTGCACTGGCCCAAATCACTGCGAAGTGGAAAAACTCACTTCATACCTTCCAGGCATTCCAAGGCAAGTGCAAAGAAGTCGGATTTGACCTTGAACTGGGTATCCACTTGAAGAATATGGTGGCAATGGCCACTGGACAATCTCGGTTCAAAACGGTGAGCTCGCTTGATATCACCCGGCTTCAAACGGCGTGGACTGATGCTTGCGAAGGCATGAATTTCGCCATGAATTTTCTCAAAAGCAACGTCGGGATTGATAGTCCAGCATTGCTTTCCTCTCCGTCCATGGTGGTGGCCATTTCGTATTTCGGTCACAAGCGCAACTACCAAATTTCGCCAGATGAGTCCAAGTTGCTGCGTTATTGGGTGCTGGCAGCCAACGCCAAGGGCCGGTTCTCGCGCGGCTCAAGTGAAACACTGCTTGACCAGGACATCGCCTCAATTCGGGATGGAGGAGATATCCAGGACTTGATTGACCGGCTACGTTCGCAGGTAGGTAGGCTGGAAATTTCGCCTGAAGAGCTGTCTGGAAGGAACCAACGTAGTGCGTTGTTCAAGACGATGTTCTTGGCCTTCCGCTCGGCTGGCGCAAAAGACTGGCATTCCAATCTGACGATTGCCCTTGATCACAGCGGTATGCAACATCGCCTTCAGTTCCACCATATTTTTCCAAAGGCTGTGCTCACCAAGGCGGGCGTGATTTCACGCGAGGCCGACGACATATCCAATTTGGCCTTCATTGGTGGCAAGACCAACCGTGTCATCAGCGACAAGCCACCAAAAGAGTACCTTGCCTTTTTTGCCGCAAAGAGCGGTGAAGAGGGTTTCAGCGTCCAAGAGATTCCGCTCGATCCTGAACTGCTTGACACCCCGGCATACAAGAAGTTCCTTGAGGTACGTCGCGAACGAATCGCAAACAGACTCAACCTGTTCATTTCCGGCTGATACCCAAAACGCTTAGAGCAACGAAGTTTCATTCAACTTGGTTCAAAGCCCGTTTTGCCGAAACCGGCAAATTCACGGCTCGGAACCAAGTTCGAAAAAGTCATGAGGTTTTGAGACAAACGGGGTTTGAGACGACTTTTCCGGGCCAACGCCACAGGCCGCAGTCAGGAGCCCAAAGCAAAAAGCCCCGCGTGGTGCGGGGCCTGGTGCTGCCTCAAGGCCTGCTGAGCAGGTTTGAGGTCTTAGTACTGGCGGAGGAGGAGGGATTCGAACCCTCGGTAGTGTTGCCACTACGCCTGATTTCGAGTCAGGTACATTCGACCACTCTGCCACCCCTCCGGATTCGGTTTTGTCTGTCGAAGGCGGTATTCTATCAGGCGCTCAGCACCTCTAAACCGCCCAAATAAGGACGCAACGCTTCGGGCACGGTGATGGAGCCGTCTGCGTTTTGGCCGTTTTCCAGCACCGCCACCAGGGCGCGGCCCACGGCCAGGCCCGAGCCGTTCAAGGTGTGCACCAATTCGTTTTTGCCCTGCGCGTTTTTAAAACGCGCTTGCAAACGGCGCGCCTGAAAGGCTTCGCAGTTAGAAACCGAGCTGATCTCGCGGTAGGTTTGCTGCGCGGGCACCCACACTTCCAAGTCGTAGGTTTTGCTGGCGCCAAAGCCCATGTCGCCGGTGCACAAAGACATCACGCGGTAAGGCAGACCCAGCTTTTGCAAAATGGCTTCCGCGTGGCCGGTCATGGCTTCGAGCGCTTCATAGCTTTTCTCGGGGTGCACGATTTGCACCATCTCGACTTTGTCAAACTGGTGCTGGCGAATCAGGCCCCGCGTATCGCGCCCGGCGCTGCCCGCCTCAGAGCGAAAGCACGGGGTGTGCGCGGTCAGTTTGATGGGCAAATCGGCCTCGTTCAAGATCTCGTCGCGCACGATGTTGGTGAGCGTGACTTCCGAGGTCGGGATCAAATACAGGGCTTGCGTGTCGGGCGCGGCCTCCGACTCTTGGCCACCTTTTTTGGCGGCAAACAAGTCGCCCTCAAACTTGGGCAACTGGCCGGTACCGCGCAGGGTCTCGGCGTTCACCACGTACGGGGTGTAGCACTCGGTGTAACCGTGTTCTTGCGTTTGCACATCGAGCATGAACTGCGCCAGCGCCCGGTGCAAACGGGCCATCGGCCCGCGCATGAACGTAAAGCGGGCGCCAGACAGCTTGATGCCAATGTCAAAGTCCAGGCCCAGTTTTTCGCCCAGGTCGACATGGTCTTTGACCTCAAAGTCAAAGTTGCGTGGGGTGCCCCAACGGCGCACTTCGACGTTGCCATGTTCATCGGCGCCCACGGGCACGCTTTCGTGAGGCAGGTTGGGCACAGCCAGCAACAAGGCTTGCAGTTCTTCTTGCAGCGCATCCAGTCGGGTGGCCGAGGTGTCCAGCTCTACCTTGATGTTGGCCACAGCGGCCATGATGTCATCGGCACTCTCGCCCTTGGCTTTGCGCATGCCAATTTGCTTGGACAGGCTGTTGCGCTGGCTTTGCAGTTCTTCGGTGCGGGTCTGCAGCGTTTTACGCTCTGACTCCAAGGCGCTGTAGGCCTCTACATTCAAAAAGGCTTGCGGTGTTTTGCGAGTTTCCAGGCGGGCAATGACGCTGGCCAGGTCTTTTCTGAGGTGAAGAATATCGAGCATACGGAGATTGTAGTGACAGGCCTTGGCCCTCAGCCGTCGATCCTGAGCCCTTTGGGCAGGGGAAATTTAATGGTTTCTTCAATGCCGTCCATCTTGCGCACGCTGACGGCGCCCAAGGCACGCAGCCGGGTGATGACGTCTTGCACCAAGACCTCAGGGGCCGAAGCCCCGGCCGTCAGTCCGACCCGGGATTTGCCTGCAAACCACTCCGTTTTCAGCTCTTCGGGGCTGTCGATCATGTAGCTGTCTGTCCCCAGGCGGGCAGAGAGTTCGCGCAGCCGGTTGCTGTTGGAACTGGTGGGGCTGCCCACGACAATGACGACATCGACCTGGCTGCTCATCAGCTTGACAGCGTCTTGCCGGTTTTGGGTGGCGTAGCAAATATCTTGCTGCTTGGGTTCGCGCACCGAAGGAAAATGCGACTTCACGGCCGCCAAGATCTCAGCCGCATCGTCAACACTCAAGGTGGTTTGGGTGACCACCGCCAAGCGCTCAGTCTGCAAGGGCTTGACGCGGGCCACACCGGCCACGTCTTCCACCAAATGGATGCCGCTGTCCAACTGGCCCATGGTGCCTTCCACCTCGGGGTGGCCTTTGTGACCAATCATGATGAATTCGTAGCCCTCTTTGTGCAGCTTGGCCACCTCCACATGCACCTTGGTGACCAAGGGGCAGGTGGCATCAAAAATAGTGAACCCTCTGGCCTGCGCTTCGTCTTGAATCGCGCGGCTGACGCCGTGCGCGCTGAAGACCAGCGTGGCGCCGGGCGGCACATCGTCCAATTCTTCAATGAAAATGGCGCCCTTGTCTTTGAGGTCGTTGACCACAAAAGTGTTGTGAACGATCTCGTGGCGCACATAAATCGGCCGACCAAATTTGGCCAGTGCACGCTCGACGATTTCAATGGCCCTGTCTACGCCCGCGCAAAAACCACGGGGCTCGGCCAGCAAGATGTCATGCACCGACATTACAGCACCCCAATCAGACGCACTTCAAAGGTCACAGGTTGACCCGCCAAGGGGTGGTTGAAGTCAAACAAAACCGCGCCTTCGGCATTCACCTCCAGCACCGTTCCGGCGTACGAGCCCAGCCCGTCGGGGGTGGGGAACTGCACCACATCGCCCGCAGCGTATTTTTCCATCGGGTCACCCAGTTGGTTGAGCAGTTTGCGCGCGACCCATTGCGCCATCTCCGGGTTGCGATCGCCAAAGGCCTCGCCCGCAGGCAGCTCAAAGGTGGTGTGCGTGCCTTCGGCCAAGCCCATCAAGCGCTCTTCCATGGCGGGCGACAGTTCGCCCGAGCCCAGCGACAGGGTCGCCGGCTTGTCGGTGAAGGTGTTGATGATGTCGCCTTGCGGCCCGGCCAAGCGGTAATGAAGGGTCAAAAAGGAGCCGGTTTGAACGATGGACATAAGGGTTTTTTGGAATGCCAAGCCAGTGGCAATCTGTGCATTAATGGTCTGATTGTAAAAAGCTTCTCAGAAGCCGACAAAAAAGCCTTTCTAAAGGCTGGCCAGGGAGGGCTCACTGATGACCATCAAGGACTTACCGGTGGAGGCGCGCCCGCGCGAAAAAATGCTGGCCCGGGGGCCATCGGCGCTGAGCGATGTCGAGTTGCTGGCGATTTTGCTGCGCACCGGCATGGCGGGCAAAAACGTGTTTCAGCTGGCGCAAGAGCTGCTGAGCACCTTCGGCGGGGTGTCGGGCTTGCTCAACACGGGCACCACCGAGTTGAAATTGATCAAAGGCCTGGGGCCCGCCAAACGCGCTGAAATGGCGGCGGTGTTGGAGTTGGCGCGCCGGGGTTTGGCCGAGCAGCTGCAGGAGCGCCAAGCCTTCCATGCGCCTGAAGCGGTCAAACAGTATGTGCAACTGCACTTGGCGCACAAAAATCACGAGGTGTTTGCAGTCCTTTTTTTAGACAGCCAAAACCGCCTGCAAGCCATGGAAGAGCTGTTTCGTGGCACGTTGAGCCAAACCAGCGTGTACCCGCGCGAAGTGGTGCTGCGCGCCCTGCACCACCGGGCCGCCGCCGTGGTGCTGAGCCACAACCACCCCAGCGGCTCGGTGCAACCGAGCCGTGCCGATGAAACCCTCACCCAAACCCTCAAAGCGGCGCTGGCACTGGTGGATGTGCGGGTTTTGGACCATGTGATTGTGGGCCAAGGCCAAGCCCTGTCGATGGCTGAACAGGGCTTAATCTGAGACCGCTGCGGCGCGAAGGACTTGGGCTTTGTGGCACCATAGACGGGTGAAACTGAATACCTTGGCCGACCTCAAAAAGGTTCAAAAACAAATTGCGCAGGCGCATGCCGAAGAAGTGGCTCGCGCTGCGGCTTTGGCTGCTGCTGCGCGCAAAGCGCATGCGGACAAAAACCTGTTTTCGATGGCGGTGGGCGCAGTCCAGGCGTTGCCTGACAAAAAACAAGCCATCAAAAAACCGGTGCCCGTGCCGCCCGTGGCGCTGCAAAGGAAAAAAGACGAAGAGGCTGTGCTGCGCGATGCCTTGAGTGATGAATTCGATGCCAGCACCCTGCTCGACACCGATGACATGCTCAGTTTTCGTCGCCCCGGCGTGGGCCGTGATGTCACCCACAAGCTGCGCAAAGGCGAGTGGTCGATTCAAAAAGAAATCGATTTGCACGGCCTGCGCAGCGACGAAGCCCGGCTGGCCCTGGCCACCTTCATTCGCGACGCCCACAAGCAAGGCTTGCGTTGCCTGCGCGTGGTGCACGGCAAGGGCCTGGGCTCACCGGGCAAAACGCCGGTACTCAAATCCAAAGTGCACAGCTGGTTGGTACAAAAAAACCAGGTGATGGCCTTTGTCCAGGCCAAACCCGCTGAAGGTGGCGCGGGGGCCTTGGTGGTGTTGCTGAAGTCCGGTTACTGAAAAACGGCTCAAACGTTTTGGTTGCGCATCCAGTCGGCGGTTTGAAAAAAACTGTTCTCTAAACGCTCGCGTAAAGCAGGGTCCAGACCTGTTTCGCGCATGGCTTGGGCCATGCAAGCCAGCCATTGGTCACGCTCCAAAATGCCAATCGCAAACGGCATGTGCCGCATGCGCAAGCGGGGGTGGCCAAAGCGGTCGGTGTACTCGGGCGGCCCGCCCAACCAACCACTCAAGAACCAAAACAACTTGTCGCGGGCAGCTGTCAACTCGGAGCCATGCACGGCACGCAACTCTTTATAGCCAGGCTCCAGGTCCATCAAGTCATAAAAACGGTCGACCAGGTTGCGTACTGCGCCCTCACCCCCTGCCCAGGCATAAGGGGTGTCTGCGGGTGGGGATGCTTGTTTCTCCATACGCCAAAATTCCGAAAGGTTTCAAGAAGCGGCTTGCCGCAGAGTTTGCGTCACCGGTTGTTTCAGTACGCCCGCCAGTCCCCACCAACCGGCCGCCCAGGCCAGCAAGCCGCCGGCCAAGGCCCCCACCAAGGGCACGTACCAAGCTGCCGTCCATTCAAACTGGAAAGCATAGTGGGCCATCGCCCAGCCCACCACTGTGGCTGCGCTGCTGGCCATGAAACCAGCCAACATGCCCACACCCCACAGTTCAGCGCGCTGCACCTGCGCCAGCAAGTGACTGCTGGCACCCAAGGCCCGCATGATGGCAAAGTCGCGCGTGCGGTCGTCGCGGGTGGCGGTGACGGAAGCCATCAACACCACCAGACCGGCGGCCAAGGTGAAGGCGAACAAAAATTCCACCGCACGAATCACCTGATCGATGACGTTTTGTACCTGCTGTAGCGTGGCACGCATGTCCACGCTGGTGATGTTGGGGAATTGCTGCACCAAGGCATTGTCAAAGCCTTTTTGATCTGGCCCTTTGAATGCCGCCATGTAAGTGAGCGGTACATCGGGCAATGGGTCGACCGGGTAAATGACAAAAAAGTTGGCCCGCATCGAGCCCCAATCCACCTTGCGCAGCGAGGTGATGCGCGCGTCGGTTTGCACCCCGGCGACATCAAACTGCAAACGGTCGCCCAGTTTCAGGCCCAAGGTCTTGGCAATGCCTTCTTCGACACTCACCGCGCCAACCTCGTTGTCTTGCCAGCGGCCGGCCACCACCGGGTTGTGCGCCGGCCGTTGCGCGCTGGCAGACAAATTGAACTCACGGTCCACCAACCGCTTGGCACGCTCTTCCGCGTAGTCGGCTGGGTTGATGGGACGGTCGTTGACGGCCACCAAGCGGCCGCGAATCATCGGGTACCAGTCGTACCCCTGGACCCCCGCTTGGGCCAAGGTCGCTTTGAAAGGCTGGGCTTGCTCAGGCTGCACATTGATCACAAAGCGGTCAGGCGCGTTGGCGGGCGTGGCTTGACGCCAGCTGCTGATCAGGTCGGTACGCAGCAAAACCAACAACACCAGCGCCAACAAACCCAAAGACAAAGCACTCGTCTGCACCATGGCATACACCGGCCGGGCGGTGACTTGGCGGGTGGCCAGGCGCAGCCAGCGCGGCGCATGCTCGCCCGGCATCAAGCGGCGAATCAGCCACAGGGCCAGCCACCCGCCACCCGCAAAGACCAAAGAGGCCACAGCGAAGCCGCCCACGGTGATCAAGCCGAGCTGCACATCACTGCTGGCCAACAACAGTGCCACCGCAAAACCCAATAAACCCAGCCCCATGACGCCGGCCGCGGCAGGACGCAAGGCGCCCACATCTCGGCGTATGACCCGCAATGGTGGCACTTGCGCCAGCTGCAAAACCGGCGGCAAGCCAAAGGCCAGCAACAAGGTCAGGCCCATGCCCAGCCCCAAAGCCACCGGGTAAGCACTGGGGGCAGGCAAGGCCGTGTCAACCAGCCCCGCCAACACCAACACAAAAACATGGTGCAGCAGCCAGCCCAACAGCACGCCGATGGCGCTGGCCATCAGGCCTGCGGTGACAAATTCAAAAGTGTAGCTGAGGGTCAGGGTACGCTGGCTTTGGCCCAGCACCCGCAGCAAAGCGCAGCCGTCCAAATGCCGCGCGGCAAAAGTGCGCGCCGCCAGGGCCACCGCCACCGCGCACAGCAAGGCCGCCAACAGCGCCACCAGATTGAGAAATTTTTCGGCCCGGTCCAGGGTTTGGCGCATTTCAGGGCGGCCACTTTCCAGCGACTCGATTTGCACACCGCGCAACCCGACCTGTTCGGCTTGCTTACGGGCCCAGCTTGCAAAGGCTTTGGTTGCGGCGTCCTCACCGATGACCGCCATGCGGTACTTCAAACGACTGGCAGGTTGCACCAACCCCGTGGCGGCCAAGTCCATTTGGTTGAGCATGACCCGCGGTGAAAAATTCATAAAGCCCGCCCCCCGATCGGGCTCTTGCACGATCACGGCGCTGATCTGCATTCGGCTGTCGCCCAAAAGCAGGGGATCCCCCAGGGACAGCCCCAAACTTTCAAGGACGCCAGCATCCACCCAGACTTGGCCTGGCGCCGGAATACCCGAAGCCGGGCGAGCAGGTTGACTCGGCAGCCCTTGGGTGGTGATCTGCAACTGGCCACGCAAGGGGTAACCGGGGTTCACCGCTTTCAGCGCCACCAGTTTGCTGGCGCCGCCCACAGCCCGTGCCATGGTCGGAAAAGTCACCGAGGTGTTATGCACCAAGCCGCTTCGCTGGGCTTCTTCGGTGATGAGGTTCGGCGTGGGTTGGTCGCTCGCCACCACCACGTCACCGCCAAGCAATTGACGTGCATCACGCCATAAACCCGCTTGCAAACGGTCGGCAAA
The DNA here is from genome assembly GCA_947451385.1 of Comamonadaceae bacterium. Taxonomy (GTDB): domain Bacteria; phylum Pseudomonadota; class Gammaproteobacteria; order Burkholderiales; family Burkholderiaceae_C; genus Limnohabitans_A. The sequence continues at coordinate 11,810 of CANFYZ010000014.1, forward strand.
AAAACCCACGGCGGTCAAGGCGGCCACTGCCAAAGAAACCGAGACCATCAACAGCCGCAACTCACCCGCACGCAGATCGCGCCACAGGTTGCGCCAACCCAGGCCCAGGGCCAAACGTAAATTCGAATTCATGACCGAACCTTAACCCATCCCCCACTTTCCGCGCAGGGCTACGGCTTTACGCGCTCACAGGGCGGGCATCGGTGGGGCGGGCGTGGGCTGTGCCTCGGCTTGCCACAGCAGTCGCTCGGGCGCGCTGAAACACAAAAACCGTTTGTTCGTGGCACGGCCAATGGCGCACAGGCCGACCCGCTGGGCCACTTCCAAGCCCATTTGGGTGATGCCGCTGCGCGACACGGCAATCGGCACCCCCATCTGGGCGGACTTGATCACCATCTCGCTGGTCAGGCGCCCTGTGGTGTAGAAAACTTTGTCTTGGCCCGACACGTCGTGCATCCACATCCAACCCGCAATGGTGTCCACCGCATTGTGGCGGCCGACGTCTTCCACAAACATGCGCATCTGATCGCCTTGGAACAGGGCACAGGCATGGACAGAACCCGCCGATTTGTAGGTGGTCTCTTGGACGCGAATGGCATTGACCAGGTTGTACAAGGTGGCTTGCGTGATCTGCGCTGGCGCCAGGTCGATGGCATCGATATCGGCCATCAAATCACCAAACACACTGCCCTGACCGCAGCCTGTGGTGACCACCCTGGGTGCTTTGGGGGTCTCGGGCACACCGCGCCGGGTTTTCACGGCGGCGACCCCAGGCTGACCGAGCTCTGCCTCGCCGATCGACCAGTCCACGGTGATGGACTCGATCTCTTCGACCGAGGCAATCAAGCGCTGGTTTCGCAAGAAACCCAACACCAACCATTCGGGGTGCGCCCCCAAGGTCATCAGGGTCACGAGTTCGCGCTTGTCCAAATAGACCGTCAAGGCCCGCTCGGCCGGAATGGCAATCGTGCTGCTCTCACCGAACTCGTTGATCACCTGCACACCCTGGGTCAGGGCGGCGCTGGCTTGCGTCAGGCGGGGTTTGGGGCTCAGATTCAAATGACGCAGGATCAGGACTTTTTGGCTGGCGCGGGCGCGGCAGCTGGGGCCGCCGCAGGGGCTGCAGGCGCAGCCGTTGCAGCCGGCGCTGCCGCTGTCACCGGTGGGGCAGGCACGTAGACAAAGGCACCCGGATCAACGCAAGCGGGCGTGCTGACCGGCGCGGTGGTGGCTTTGCCAGACGCTTTGGCGGTTTTGTAATAGTGTGCAGCCACTTTTTCGCGCGACTTGCAGAGTTGGAAATCAGCCACTTTGTTACCGTGCGCGGTTTTGGCTGCGGCCTCTGCCGCTTTGGCCTTGGCTTCATCACTGGGAGCGGGCAGTTTGGCCCCAGCGGGTGCACTGAGCAACAGGGCTGACATCAGCACCGAAATAAGTGTCCATGGATGTTTCATAAGATCTTCCTTAGCGATCAAGCTTGCGCAGATGCGGATGAGGCAGGAGACATGCTGGCCGTGGCCGATGCAGGGGCTGTGCGGTGTGCCGGAATTTTGCCGGCTTGGATGTCGTTGTACCAGAGCTCGTGGTGCTCTTTGGCCCAGGTTTCATCCACATAGCCATGGCGCATGGCTTTGTAAGCGCCTTGCATGCCAATGGTGCCCATGTAGATGTGGCCGATGAACATCGCCATCATCAGCACGGTAGCGACACCGTGAACCATATTGGCCAACTGCATGGTGCTGCGCTCATAAATCAAACCGGGGATCAATTTGTCCAGCACGAAACCGGAAGTAACCACAACGCCACCCAGCAAGAAGACGCCGCCCCAGAAGACCACTTTTTCGCCGGCGTTGAAGCGGTGCGAAGGCACCTCTTTGCCAGAGAACATACCGCCGCCGTGCAACAGCCACTGAATGTCATCGGACGAGGGCAGGTTGTCGCGCACAAAGGTGATCAGCACGATCACCATCGAAACGGCAAACAAAGGTCCGGCAAAGTTATGCACGTTTTTCAGCGCATAGGTCAGCCAACCAAACAAGGTGCCGCCGAGGATCGGCAAGAGAAAATATTTACCGAAAGCCATCACTACGCCCGAGATGGCCAAGGCACAAAAAGCAATCGCATTGGACCAGTGTGCCGAGCGTTCAAACGGGGTAAAGCGTTCGATCTTGCGACCCGTTTCCTGGCCATGCAAGGCCATCGTCCCTTTGCGCCAGTAGAACAAAGCCACCGCACCCAAAGCGATCAGCAGCAAGGCGCCGCCGTAGGGAATGATCCACTGGTTTCGCACTTGTCGCCAAGCCTCACCCGCGTTGGTCAACCGCGAACCGGGGTACTGCACAAAAGACTGAATCAGGTTACCGGCTTCTGGCGCTTGGCTCAGCGGCAGGCTGCTGTACCCCGTCACACCGGCGCCCACTTGACGCCACATGGGGGCGTTGTTGCCGGGTTGCACTTTGCCGCGTTCGGCGTTGTTTTGGTCAGCGTATTTGGGGTCGGTGTTGGCGTCGGGGGCGATGGAGAAAATGTTCGCGCTTTTCACGCCGCCTTCAGCCGCCGGGGCCTTTGTTGCCGTTGTTGCCGGCGCCGCAGCCGTTGTTACGGGTGTCGTTGCGGGTTGGGCATTTTGCGCAGCCGCATTGCACGCCGCACCGACCCAAGCCAACGCCAGCACCGCTGGCAGGATACGTTGCATCAGGGAATGGATCATCACAAACCTCCCGGTTCAGGGTGAGCGGGTGTGGTCGTTCATGCCGTACTGCGCACGCGCCTTGAGCTGCTCACTCCAGCTTTTGGCGTCACCAGCCTGCCAACCCGAGGCGGTAAAGGCGGTCACCCCTGTGCCCGTGGCAGGTGCGGTGTCCGATTTGGGCATGGCGGTCAAGGCTTGGGGGCTTTCTGAACAAGCCGCCAACGCAGTGGCCAGTCCGATCGCACTCACGCAGCGGGACCAGCGCAAAGAAGTAGCGCTCATGATTTCGCTCCCTCGCCCGCCTTGGTGCCGTAGGCTGTGCCCCAGCCCCACACTTCAGCGCCTTTGCCGCGTTGCACCACGCGGTTGCGGAAGATGTCGGCCACGACATCGCCGTCGCCGGCGAGCAGGGCTTTGGTCGAACACATTTCAGCACAGGCAGGCAACTTGCCTTCGGCCAAGCGGTTGCGGCCGTATTTTTCAAACTCGGCTTGGCTGCCATTGGCCTCAGGGCCACCGGCGCAGAAGGTGCATTTGTCCATCTTGCCGCGCACGCCAAACGTGCCTTGGGAGGGGAACTGCGGCGCACCGAACGGGCAGGCATAAGAGCAGTAGCCGCAGCCAATGCAGATATCTTTGTCATGCAGCACCACGCCTTCGTCGGTGCGGTAAAAGCAATTCACAGGACACACCGCCATGCACGGTGCATCGGAGCAATGCATGCAAGCGACCGAGATGGATTTTTCGCCAGGGACCCCGTCGTTCAAGGTCACCACGCGGCGGCGGTTCACGCCCCAAGGCACTTCGTGCTCGTTTTTACAGGCGGTCACGCACCCGTTGCATTCGATGCAGCGCTCTGCATCACAAATAAATTTCATTCTTGCCATCGTGATCTCCTTGCGCTTTACGCCCGCTCAATTTCACAAACCGTGGTCTTGGTTTCTTGCATCATGGTGACGCTGTCGTAACCGTAGGTGGTGGCGGTGTTGATCGCTTCACCACGCACAATCGGCGCGGCGCCGGCGGGGTAATGCGCCAACATGTCCGCCCCCTGCCAGCGACCGGAAAAGTGGAACGGCAGAAACACCGTGTCAGGACCCACGCGCTCGGTCACCATGGCCTGCACATTGATGCGCGCGCCGGTGGGCGACTTGACCCAGGCACGCTCACCGTTGCGAATGCCGCGCTGCGCCGCTGTTTGCGGATGGATCTCGACAAACATCTCTTGCTGCAACTCGGCCAACCAGGGGTTGGAACGGGTTTCTTCGCCGCCGCCTTCGTACTCGACCAAACGGCCCGAGGTCATGATCAGCGGGAACTTCTCGTACACCTTGTCGGCGATGTTTTTCGCCTGCACGGTTTTGTACAGCGTGGGCAAACGCCAGAACGCTTTTTTGTCATCGTGCGTCGGGTACTTGGCCGCCATGTCGGCACGGGTGCCATACAAGGGCTCACGGTGTTGCGGGATCGGGTCAGGGAAGTTCCAAACCACCGCACGCGCCTTGGCATTGCCAAACGGGTGGCAACCATGGTTTTGCATGAACACACGGATCATGCCGCCGGAGTTGTCGGTCTTCCAGTTCTTGCCTTCGGCCAGCGCTTTTTCAGCTTCGGTCAACTCGTCCCACCAGCCCAGCTTTTTCAGCAAGATGTGGTCAAGCTCTGGGTAGCCGGTGGTGATGTCCGCGCCTTTGGAGTGCGAGCCGTCTTCGGCCAACAGGCTCTTGCCTTCGCGCTCAACGCCGAAGTTGGCGCGGAAGTTACCGCCCCCTTCCATGACGTGTTTAGAGGTGTCGTACAAATTGGGCGAGCCGGGGTGCTTGAGCCCGGCCGTGCCCCAGCAAGGCCAAGGCAAACCGAAGTAATCGCCGGTGGTGTCGTAGCCGGTGTCTTTGTCTTTACCGCCTTTGGACTTGAGCGTCTTCACATCGAACAGGTGCATGTTCTTCATGTGCGCTTTCAAGCGCTCAGGGCTTTGCCCGGTGTAGCCAATGGTCCAAACGCTCTTGTTGATTTCGCGCAAGATGTCTTCGGGCACGGGCTCGTCCATGCCTTTGACTTTTTGCATCTTGAAGTTCTTGACCAGCTCCGCGCCAAAGCCCAGCTTCTGCGCAAATTGGTACATGATCATGTGGTCGCTGCGGCTGTCCCACAAAGGCTCAATCACCTTTTCGCGCCACTGCAGGGAGCGGTTGGAGGCGGTGCAAGAGCCACTGGTTTCAAACTGGGTGGCCGCCGGCAACAGATACACCGCGCGGTTGGGGTTCAGGTCTTCGGCTTGGCCTGGCATGGCGGCCATGGCGGCCGTCGCCGATGGGTATGGGTCCACCACCACCAGCAAATCGAGCTTGTCCATGGCCCGCTTCATCTCCAAGCCCCGTGTCTGCGAGTTGGGTGCATGGCCCCAGTAGAAGATGCCGCGCAAATTGCTGTCTTGGTCGATCAGCTCGTTCTTTTCCAGCACCCCGTCGATCCAGCGCGAGACGGTGATGCCGTTCTTGCCCATCATGCCGGGATTGGCAAAACGCCCTTTGATCCACTCAAAATCCACGCCCCAGGCCTTGGCAAAGTGTTTCCAAGAACCTTCGGCCAAACCATAGTAGCCGGGCAAAGAATCGGGGTTAGGGCCCACATCGGTGGCGCCTTGCACGTTGTCGTGGCCACGGAAGATGTTGGTGCCGCCACCCGTCTTGCCCACATTGCCCAGGGCCAATTGCAAGATGCAGGAGGCGCGCACGATGGCGTTGCCGATGGTGTGCTGGGTTTGACCCATGCACCAGACGATGGTGCCTGGATTGTTCTCGTGCAGCATCTTGGCGATTTTGAAGACTTGCTCTTCTTTCACGCCACAGGCTTCTTCCACCTTATCGGGGGTCCATTTGTCCATCACTTCGGTCTTGACGGCGTCCATGCCGTAAACCCGGTCGTTGATGTATTTTTTGTCTTCCCAGCCGTTTTTGAAGATGTGGTACAGCACCCCAAACAAGAAAGGAATGTCGGTGCCGGAGCGAATGCGCACGTATTCGTCGGCCTTGGCGGCGGTGCGGGTAAAACGCGGATCGACCACGATCATCTTGCAGCCGTTCTCTTTGGCATGCAGCATGTGCAGCATCGACACGGGGTGCGCTTCGGCCGCGTTGGAACCGATATACAAAGCGACCTTGCTGTTTTGCATGTCGTTGTAAGAATTGGTCATGGCCCCGTAACCCCAGGTGTTGGCCACACCGGCCACCGTGGTGGAGTGGCAAATGCGGGCCTGATGGTCGCAGTTGTTGGTGCCCCAGAAGCTGACAAACTTGCGCAGCAAATAGGCTTGCTCGTTGTTGTGCTTGGAGGAGCCGACAAAGTACACGCTGTCGGGACCGCTGGCTTTGCGCAGCTCCAGCATCTTGGCGCTGATTTCGTCCAGCGCAGTTTCCCAACTGATTTTTTGGTATTTGCCGTTGACCAGCTTCATCGGGTAGCGCAGGCGGAACTCGCCATGGCCATGCTCCCGCAGCGCAGCGCCCTTGGCGCAGTGAGCACCCAGGTTGATGGGCGAATCAAACACCGGCTCTTGGCGGACCCAAACGCCGTTTTCGACCACGGCATCCACAGCGCAACCCACCGAGCAGTGGGTGCACACGGTGCGCTTGACTTCGACCTTGCCCGCACCCATCGCCCCGGCTGCATTGCCCGCATGGGCCTTTTTCACCAAAGACAGTTGTGTGGCGGCCAGACCGACGCCGACACCCAAACCCGAGCGACGCAGAAAACTGCGACGGTCCAGGGTCGGCAGGGCTTGCGACAAGCCCCGGCGCAAACTGTGGACAAACGAAGAAGAAGAAGAAGAAGAAGAAGACGCCGCCTGGGCGCCGTTTTGCTTTTTAGTCAGCAACATGTAACTCTCCAGATGAGTTAAGAGAGAGAAAAATCAAACCAAAGTGGATTGGTAATAGCGCTTCACGTGGTCGCTTTCACTGTAGCCTCCGCCTTTTTCAGGCTTGGGCAGCGCGGAAAGTTCGGGCACGGCTTGGCGTACCTGAGGCAACACAGTGACCACGGCGGCGACGGCGCCCGCCGCTCCCGCACCAGCAAACAATGTTCTGCGAGACAACTTGGATACAGGTTCAGACATGAGAATTTCCTTTGACTTAGGAAGCCTTGTGCATAGGTGCCACGAATGTAACAAAACCCACAATCAATGCCCGAGTAATTACCCGTACTGAATGTGAAATTTATTCAAGCCAACAAATCAAAACCTTGTGCCTCAACGCTCACAAAGGCGGCCATGAACTCGGCCAGGCTGCGATAAAAGACCGCGCGGGGGTGCGCCATGACCGCCTCACACAAGGCCGGCGCCCAGGGCTGAAAATGCGCCGCAAAGAAGGCGCCCTGCTGGGTCAAATTGGCCACAGCCACATCGTCGCCGGCAATCAAATAGCGCATCACCTCGCACACATAGGCGATGTGGTCTTCTGTTTCTCGCATGGCCTCATCGCGCCCCAGGCCCAAGGCGGCCAAATCATCGCGCAGGCGGACGAGCGGTTTTTCGTTCAAAAAACCGCTCAGATAATGTGAACCAAACAAGTAAATCTCAGGCTTGCCCACGCCACCAAACAAAGTGCTGAACTCGTCGGCGATGGCCTGGTCACTCATCTCGCGCGCCCGGGCCACCACTTCGCGCCAAGAGGCTTCGAGGTACGCCCCAGGCGCCGGGGCCTCGGTCACGGCCACGCGCAGTTGCGCCAGCAGGTGGGGTTCAGGGGGCTGGTAAAAAAGGGCCGACAGCAAACCGTAAATTTCGGCGCGGGCGGTTTCTTCGTCCAGTGCCGAGCTGCCGGGGTCGAGGTTCAGAGCAGAGGTCATGTCAAATAAAGGGTTGCAAGCCAAGATGAAAGCTGTTTTTAAAGCCGTTTTTTGCCTACAGGCAGGTCACCAATCCGGGTTTCTTGGGGGTCTGAGTACATGTCAATGACACGGCAATCGCCGCACATCTTTAAGCGCTGCAAAGCTTCGCCCTGGAACATGCTGTGGCCCGCCAGTTTGCCCAACATCGCCTCAATGGCCTTGAGGGTGCCAAACGGTTTGCTGCAGCGCACGCAGGCGTAGGGCTGGCTTTCGTTGAGCACCACCGCTTGCTTGCGCTCGGGGGTCAGCAACAAGCGCGGTTGCAAAGCGAGCGCATTTTCTGGGCAGGTGGTCACGCACAAGCCACATTGCACGCAGTTTTTTTCAATAAAGCGCAGCTGAGGCAGCTGCGGATTGTCTTGCAAGGCACTGGCCGGGCATGCACTGACGCAGCTCAGGCACAGGGTGCAACGGTCCTTGTCCACCCGGACTGCGCCCAAAGGCGAGCCGGCGGCTGGCAAGGTGATCGCTGGCGACGATTCGGCCTGCGTCGGGGCGCAGGCCATCAGGTGGTCGAGCGCCAGCTCCAAGGTGGCGCGCTTTTCGGGCGCCACGGCAAAGCGGGCGGGCTCTGCCGGAACTTTTTGCCGCGTTGCTTTCAGGGCTTGCAGCGCAGCATCCAGACCCACAGGCGTGGTTTCATGGATCAGCTTGAAATGCGTGCCGGTGTAACCCAGGCCATTCAAAATCCCTTGCGCCACCGCCATTTGCGCTTGCAGGCCTTCGGCGTACTGCGGCGCTTCTTCGGCAGTGAGCAGCACCACCACTTGGTGGGCGCCCTGGGCAACGGCGCTGAGCCAGACCTCCAAGCCCAGGCTGGCGGTATGCCACAGCCCCATGGGGATCACGTGGGCCGGCACACCTTGGGTCACTCGCAGTTGCGCAGCCCGACCGAGTTCGCCGATCAGGGCCTGACCTGCGCCCTGACTGTGCAGCAGCAGCACCGCCTCTTGCCCACCCGCGGCGGTATAGGTGGTGAGCAGCGTTTTGATTTTTTGCCCCTGCTCACTGGCCGAGGGATAGCCATAGGTCAAGGCCCCACTGGGGCAGACGGTGGTGCAGGCACCGCAGCCGACACACAGGTTCGGATTGACTTTGATTTGTTGGCGCGATTTGTCGCTGCTGATGGCTTCGGCCGAGCAAATGTCCACGCAAGCTTGGCAACCCACCGTCTCATTGCGGCTGTGGGCACAGAGTTTTTGTTTGTAGGCGAAGAATTTGGGCTTTTCAAACTCGCCCACCAATTCACGCAAGTCGAGCAAGGTTTTCAGGTCTTTGCCGTCCCAGCGCACATAGCCTTGTGGCGTGGCATGTTGGTTGAACGTGGGCGAGGCCGCAGCGGGCCGCAGGTCCAGCAACAAATCAAAGCGCTCGGTGTGGGCCACGGCGTTGCGGCCAAAATCGATGGCCCCAGCCGACTGACACACTTTGACGCAAGCACGGTGCGACTGGCACAGCGACAGGTCCACCTGATAGTCCAGACCAATGGCGTTGTCGGGGCAGGCCTCGACGCAGGCGTTGCAGCGGGTGCACAGGTCCAGGTTGATGGGGTTGTTGTCTTCCCAACTGACATCAAAGGCCCCCAACCACCCGGTCAAGGCCGTGAGTCGGCCCGCCAATACCGGATAGCGGCGGGTTTGTGCGCCCCCGGCGCTGCCTGGGCCTTGGGCAAAGATGGCGACCTCCAGCACGTCTGACAGCAAAGCGGCGGCGCGTTCGGCTTCGTCCATGGCCCCCAAAATCAACACCTTGCCCTGGCTTTTGTAGGTCACCACCGGCACCGGCTCGGGCTCGGGCAGGTGCGCGGCGGCCAGCAAGGCGGCAATTTTGGGGCTGGCATTTTTCGCGTCCTGGCTCCAGCCACCGGTTTCGCGGATGTTGACAAACTTGATGACCGACACCGCCCCTTGCGTTTGCTCGGCCAGCTCAGAAAACAAGCGCTGCTCTTGGGTGCAGGCCACCACCACATCTTGGCCAGTTTGGATGGCCTTTTGAAACGCGCCCGCCTCGCGTCGGCACAAGGCCGAATGCAAGGTCAGCGGTTCACCCAGGGCGCGGCTCAGGTTCGGGGTCTGCAGGGGTTGGGTTTGGTTGCAATCGCAAATCAGTGTGGTCATGTTCGCTCTGTAAGGCAGCCACTGCGGGGGCTTCGGATGGGGGTGTGGGGGATGAAGCAGAAATCAAGTCGGAAGGGGCGGGGTCGGCCACCGGGGCCTCATCGTCCCATAAACCCAAAAATTGGGCACCGGCCATTTTGCGCAGCATCTCAGGCGGCAAAGGATCGGGTGTGTTGTAGTCACCAATGTAAATGTCCAGTCCGTCCATCACATTGAAGTGCGGATCGGTGAACAGCTTTTTCATAGCTGCGTTGCGTACTTCACTGGCCACGCCCTGCGACATGAAGGGCTGGAAATCCGAATCGGGGGTCAGCTGCTGGGCCTCGGCCAGGGTCGGCAGATCGCCCGCGGCGGGCAAGGACGCTGGTGGTGTCTCAGCAGCGGAGGTCGCGGGTGGGTGCTTGGCCTTGTTGTCGCTGGCGGCAGGATCGGCCGCTGGGGCCGGGGGCTCGTCCAACGGGCGACCGGCTTGCGCGGCACGTTTGCGCTGCGACCAACGGCCCAAAAATCCACCCACCGCATCGTCGCTCATGCGCCCTCTCCGCCGGCCGGTTTGCGGCTGCGCCGGTCACCGGTACTGACCGATGCCGGTTGCCCAAACCGGTCGGTCAGGGTTTGAAAACTGTGTGGCCTTTGGCGTTTTTTCACCTCGGGGGTGTAATGCACATGGGCAAAATCGCGTACCCACGACACCACGTCTTCGGGGGCGGGCACCTGCTCCACGGTTTCTTGCGCGTCCAGCCAGCGCCCGGCGTCGTGGTAACTCAAGGACACGGCTTGGGGCCGCGCCAGGGCATAGCCCTCGTCGCCCACCTCTTCGTCCAAGCGCCACAGCACAAACCAGCAGGGTGTGGGCGAGTTGACGTTCAGCCAATAGCCCTCGCCGTCGTCCGCAAACAGCGCCGCCGTCATGCCAGGAAACAACCAGCGTTGCTCGTCCTCGGTGCGCAGCAGACAACGCGGCGCATCGCCAAAACTTTCTTCCTGCGGCACCACTTCGGCCAAGACCCAGCGCCAAGGCTGCCAGCGGGCCATAGCCCCCTGGACGCGCTCACGCCGCATCAACACAGCCACGGATTGGGAAGGACGATTCATGCGGCGATGGTAACAACTCTGAAACCGCCTTTGCACAGGCTGGCGGCTTGCACCTCTATCCCGTAGGCCTAAGCCTTTAATTCAGTGTGGCCGCTTGAATCTGCACCGCGCAGTATTTGAACTCGGGAATCTTCGCCACCGGATCCAAGGCGGCGTGGGTCAACACATTGGCCGCCGCTTCGACATACGCAAAGGGAATGAACACCGCACCCCGGGGTGTGCCGTCGTCTTGCCGCACCTGCAGCGTCACCTGGCCGCGGCGCGAGCGCACCGTGATGGGCTGGCCGGCGGCCAGGCCCAGGCGCAGCAAATCGGCGCCACACAGCGAGGCGGTGGCCGCGGGCTCCAGGGCATCGAGCACCGCCGCGCGGCGCGTCATGCTGCCGGTGTGCCAGTGCTCCAGTTGTCGCCCAGTGATCAAGACAAAGGGGTAATCCGTGTCCGGCCGCTCGGCCGCCAGCACCAGGTCCACCGGCTGCAATTGCACACGACCGTCGGGCGTGGGAAATGCGTGCGTGAAGACAATGGGCTGCCCCGGATCGTCCGCGCTCAGGCAGGGGTAGGTGACGCTGGACTCGCGCTGCAGCCGCTCCCAACTGATGCCGCCAATGGCCTGGGCCATGGCCTGGCGCATTTCCTCAAAGACAGCGGCCACGCCGTGGTCCGGCCCGGCATAGTGCCAATGCAAACCGATGCGTGCAGCGAGGTCTTGGATGATGGCCAGATCGGCCCGGGCTTGACCCGGCGGCTGTATCGCCTGCAGGCCCAGTTGCACCATGCGGTCGGTGTTGCTGACGCTGCCGGTTTTTTCCGGCCAGGCGCTGGCGGGCAGCACCACATCGGCCAGCCAAGCGGTCTCGGTCATGAAAATGTCCTGCACCACCAGGTGCGACAAACTGGCCAGTGCATGGCGTGCGTGGTTCAGGTCGGGGTCGCTCATGGCCGGGTTCTCGCCCATGATGTACATGCCGCGTACTTTGTGGGGGTCGGTTTCTTCGGCCAAGATTTTGTGCATGATCTCCACCACGGTGTAACCCGGTGTGGCATCCAGCGGCTGCCCCCAAAAGGCCTCGAACCAGGCGTGCGCTGAGGGGTCGGAAACGCGCTGGTAGTTGGGGTACATCATCGGAATCAACCCCGCATCGCTCGCGCCCTGCACATTGTTTTGGCCGCGCAGCGGATGCAGGCCGGTGCCGGGGCGACCGATCTGCCCGGTCAGGCTGGCCAGCGCGATCAAGCAGCGCACATTGTCGGTGCCGTGCACATGCTGGCTCACGCCCATGCCCCACAGAATCATGGCCGCGAGGCTGGTGGCGTAAGCGCGTGCCACCTCGCGCAATGTCTCGGCGTCAATGCCGCAGATCGGTGCCATGGCTTCGGGGCTGAAGGCCTGCACATGGGCTTTGAGCTCGGCCACATGGTCAGCGCGCTCGCGCAAAAAAGCTTCGTCACACAAGTTCTCGGTGACGATCACATGCAGCAGGGCGTTGAGCAAAGCCACATCGGTGTCGGGCTTGAAGGCCAGGGTGCGCCAGGCCTGGTGCCCGAGGTCGGTGATGCGCGGATCGGCCAGCACAATCCGTGCGCCGCGTTGGGCGGCGTTTTTCATCCAGGTGGCCGCCACCGGGTGGTTCGCCGTGGGGTTCGAGCCGATCACCAAGATCAGCTCGGCGTGTTCCACATCGCGCACCGGGTTGCTCACCGCGCCCGAGCCCACACCTTCTAGCAGTGCGGCCACGCTGGAGGCGTGACACAAGCGAGTGCAATGGTCCACGTTGTTGCTGCCAAAACCGGTGCGCACCATTTTTTGGAACAAATACGCTTCTTCGTTGCTGCCCTTGGCCGAACCGAAGCCGGCCAAAGCCTTGGGGCCAAAGCGCGTTCTCAAATCCACCCAGCCGCTGGCGGCCAGGTCCAAGGCTTCCTCCCAGGTCGCTTCGCGAAACACTTCGCGCCAATCCAAACCCCGCGCCAGCAAGGCCGGGTCTTTGGGCACCCCGGCTTTGCGAATCAGGGGCAAGGTCAAGCGCTCGGGGCTGTGCACATAGTCAAAACCAAAGCGGCCTTTGACGCACAAACGGCTCTCGTTGGCCGGGCCATCGCGGCCTTGCACGCTGATGATTTTTTCATCGCGCACGTTGTAGGTGATCTGGCAGCCCACGCCACAAAACGGGCACACCGAGTCCACCTGCCGGTCCACCGACTGCGCACCCAGGTGGGTCTTGGGCATGAGCGCACCGGTCGGGCAGGCTTGCACGCATTCACCACAGGCCACGCAACTGCTCGCGCCCATGGCGTCGTCCAGGTCGAACACGACTTTGGTCTGCGCGCCCCGGAAAGCCAAACCGATCACGCCATTGACCTGCACCTCGCGGCACGCACGCTCACAGCGGTTGCACTGGATGCAGGCATCCAAATTCACGGCCATGGCCGGGTGCGACAGATCGGCAGGCACTGCTTCGCGGCGCAAGGCACTGAGCTCGGGCCGCACCTGCACCGCTTGGCGCTCGGCCCATTGACTCAGTTCACCGTGAGGGGCCTGGGCGCGGTCGTCCAGCCATTTGTGACCTGCGCTGGGCGTGTCGGCCAGCAACAACTCCAGCACCATGTTTTGGCTCTTGACGGCGCGCGCGCTGTCGGTGCGCACCTGCATGCCGGGGGTGGCACTGCGGCAGCAACTGGGCGCCAGCGTGCGCTCGCCTTCGATTTCGACCACGCAGGCGCGGCAATTGCCGTCAGGGCGCAGCCCCTCGGTGTGGCACAGGTGGGGGATGGCGATGCCCAGGTCCTTGGCGATCTTCCACAGGCTTTGGCCCGCCGGCGCAGTGACGCTTTGACCGTTCAGCGTGAACGCGACTGTCACTGGGCTCATGCACCCACCTCATGCGGGAAGTAGGTGAGCACGCAGCGGATCGGGTTCGGTGCGGCCTGGCCCAAGCCGCAAATCGACGCATCGCCCATGACCTGGGCCAGGTCTTGCAGGGTCTGTGCATCCCACACCGGCTGGGCCATGAGTTGCGCCGCCTTGTCGGTACCGACGCGGCACGGGGTGCATTGACCGCAACTCTCGTCGGCAAAAAACCGCATCACGTTCAGTGCCGCTTCGCGGGCACTGTCGTGTTGGCTGAGCACCATGACCGCCGCTGAGCCGATGAAGCAGCCGTAAGGCTGCAGGGTGTCAAAGTCCAGCGGCACATCGGCCAAACGCGCGGGCAAGATGCCACCGCTGGCGCCACCGGGCAGGTAGGCGTAGAGCGTGTGGCCTTCGGCCATGCCGCCGCAATACGCTTGCACCAACTCGCGCAGCGTGATGCCCGCAGGCGCGAGCTTGACGCCGGGCTGCTTGACGCGGCCGCTGACGCTGAAGCGGCGCAGACCCTGGCGGCCATGGCGACCTTGCGCGGCAAAGTGCTCAGGGCCCTGCTCCAACAGTTCGCGAATCCAGAACAGCGTCTCGAAGTTGTGTTCCAAAGTCGGGCGACCGAACAGGCCCACTTCGGCAATATAGGGCGGGCGCAGGCGCGGTTCGCCGCGTTTGCCTTCGATGCTTTCGATCATGGCCGACTCTTCGCCGCAGATGTACGCTCCGGCCCCACGGCGCAGCTCGATGCGCGGCAAGGCGCAGGGCGGATCGGCCTGCAACGCAGCCAACTCCTGGCTGAGCAACACACGGGCCTCGTGGTATTCGTCACGCAGATAGATGTAGACCGCCGCGCAACCGACGACGCTGGCGGCGATCAACACGCCTTCTAAAAAGCGATGCGGGTCGGCCTCCAGGCAGGTGCGGTCTTTGAAGGTGCCGGGCTCACCCTCGTCGATGTTCACCGCCATCAGGCGCGGCGCGCTCTGGCTGCGCACGATACGCCACTTGCGCCCGGCCGGGAAACCGGCACCGCCCAGGCCGCGCAGGCCCGAAGCCTCCAGGGCCTGAATCAGGGTTTCAGGATCTTTCTGGCCCGTCGACACCTGCATGGCCAACTGGTAGCCACCCGCTTGCTTGTAAGCGGCATAGCGGATCGCGTGCGGCAAAGTCAGGGGCTGGGTGTTCGTGCCGCTCACCACCGCACGCAGTTTGTCCGGCGTGGCCTGCGCCACGGCCTGTTGCCCCACTTGCGCGGCTGGGGCTTGCTCGCAACGGCCCAAACACGGCGCGGCCAGCACCTGCGCCTGCGCGCCCACCTCACGCTGGACTTGTGCCAGCAAGCTCTGGCTGCCGGCCAAGGCGCAACTCAGGCTCTCACACACCCGCACGGTGAGTGCCGGCGCGGTCGCATGGTCTTTCAAAATGTGAAAGTGGTGATAGAACGATGCGACCTCAAATACCTCCACCACCGGCAGTCGCATCTCGGCGGCCAGCGCGACCAGATGCCGCTCAAACAAGCCACAGTAGGCATCGTTCAAGGCATGCAGATGCTCGATCAACAGATCGCGCCGATGCCCGTCATCGGGGGGCGGACCGATCAGAGCCTGCACCTCGGCACGGGCCTGTGGCAGCACTTGGCGGCCTTTGAGTTGGTCGCGCGGCTTGCGCAATGAATCCCGCAAGGGACCGAGATCGATCCGGGCCTCGTGCATCAATAGGTCTCGAGGTGCAGGCGGCCTTCTTTTTTCAGCGCAGCGCCCAGGCTGTCCCAGTCCAGCCCCGCGCCTTGGACAATGTCGCGCAGCGCCATGACCACCCCTTCTTCCATGCTTTTCAGGCCGCACACATAAAAACAGGCGTTGCCGTCTTTGAGCAAGGCCGCCACATCGGCCGCACGGTCGCGCAAGGCGTCTTGCACATAGCGCTTGGGCTGGCCGGGGGTGCGGGAGTAGGCAAACTCGATGTCAATGAAATCTTTCGGCAGGTTTTGCAACGGGCCAAAGTAAGGCAACTCTTGCTGCGTGCGGGCGCCAAAGAACAGCATCAACTTGCCGCCTTCAAACTTGCCACTGGCGCGCAGCCGTCGCCGCCATTCGGTCATGGCACGCATCGGCGCGCTGCCGGTGCCAGTGCAGATCATGACGATGTGGCTCTTGGGATGGTTCGGCATCAAGAAGCTGGCACCGAACGGGCCGATCACCTGCACCTGGTCACCCACATCCAGGTCGCACATGTAGTTGGAGCCCACGCCGCGGACCGGCTGGCCACTGTGGTCTTCCAGCACGCGCTTGATGGTGAGCGACAGGTTGTTGTGCCCCGGCCGCTCGCCATTGCGCGGGCTGGCAATCGAGTACTGGCGGGCATGGTGGGGCTTGCCGTTGGCGTCCACGCCCGGCGGGATGATGCCGATCGACTGGCCTTCCAAGACCGGGAAAGGCATCTGACCAAAGTCCAGCACGATGTGGTGGGTGTCGTAGTCTTTACCGACTTCAGTCACACGCAAATTGCCGGTGACGGTGGCGGTGATGGACTTGTCGGCGGCCTTGGGGCCATAGAGGTTGGTGTAAGCGTGAGCAGCCGACCAAGGCGGCAAGGTCGCGCCGAACTGGGCCGAGTTGAAACCGGAGGCGCTGGCGGTGCTGACGGCCGAGGCCGAAGACGCCGCCGCGGCTTGCACCGCGCTCTGCGCCGCTTGCTCGGCCGCACCCGCGTCACCGCTGTCACCCGTGGTTTCGGCCAGTTCTTCGGCGCTCAGTTCAGCAGGCAGCTCGTCCCACTTCAGTTGTTCTTCGATGCTGTAGGCCTTGGCCTTGGGCATCATGCGCCAGTTGTCGATGGAGCCGGTCGGACAGGGCGAGATGCAGTCCATGCACAGATTGCAGATGTCGGCCTTGACCACGTAGTTCATCGAGTCGTGGGTGATGGCGCCGACCGGGCAAATGGCTTCGCAGGTGTTGCAGCGAATGCAGATTTCGGGGTCAATGACGTGCTGCTTGATGATGATGGTGTCGGTGCTCATGGCATGGCTTTCATTTTTTTCTTCAGCGTTTGTGCAGGCGCTGGCAGTCTAACGGCATTGTGAGTGCTTTGCGCAAACCATGCCGCCCCCACAACAAAGCAGAGGCAGCAGTCGATCAGTGAATCAACACATCAGTTGAAGCGGACGTAGTCAAAGTCCACAGGCTGACGGTTGATGCCCATGACGGGCGGCGCGATCCAGTTGGCGAACTTACCGGGCTCAACCACGCGGCCCATCAAGCTGGCCACATAGGCGCGGTCTTCGTTGGTTGGCAACCATTCGCCCACGTGGGCCATCCACTCGGCATCGGACACGACGCGGCCATCGGGGGTGACCTTGGCACCCGACAAGGAACCGATGTTGCGGTGGAAAGCCTTGTGCGGTGCGGTCAGCGTGAAAGGAATACCGGCTTTGGTGATGACGCGGTTCCAACGGTCAATGCCGCCCTTGGAATCGGTGATGTAGTCGTCGCGCAGCACCTCGTTCAAGGCGTTGAGCATCGGCACTTCTTTCTCGACCAACTTGCCCTCTTCGACGGCCAAAATCTTGTAGCTGTTGCCTTTCAGCACATGGTCGTCACCTCGTTTGCCTTCTTCGTAGCGGCCCTTCAAGCCCGAGCTGTAGAAGGTGGCGGCATTGGACGACTGGTCGGCACCGAACAAGTCGATGGTCACCGAGAAGTGGAAGTTGATGTAGCGCTGGATGGTGGGCAGATCGATCACGCCCGCGGCACGCAGCTTGGCCACGTCATCGGTCTTGAGCTGGTTCATCACATCGACCGTGCGCTGGATGGTGCGGCTGACGCCGGACTCGCCCACGAACATGTGGTGCGCTTCTTCGGTCAACATGAACTTGGTGGTGCGGGCCAGCGGGTCGAACGCGGATTCGGCCAGGGCGCACAACTGGAACTTGCCGTCACGGTCGGTGAAATACGTGAACATGAAGAAAGACAACCAGTCCGGCGTCTTCTCATTGAAGGCCTGCAAGATGCGGGGGTTGTCTTCGTTGCCGCTGTTGCGTTGCAGCAGGGCATCGGCTTCTTCACGGCCGTCTTTGCCAAAGTATTTGTGCAGCAAATACACCATGGCCCACAGGTGGCGGCCTTCTTCCACGTTGATCTGGAACAGGTTGCGCAGGTCGTACATGCTGGGCGCGGTCAGGCCCAGGTGGCGCTGCTGCTCGACCGATGCGGGCTCGGTGTCGCCTTGCGTCACGATGATGCGGCGCAGGTTGGCGCGGTGTTCGCCAGGCACGTCTTGCCAGGCTTTTTCGCCAATGTGGTCGCCAAAATGGATCTTGCGGTCTTGTTCGCCAGGGTTCAAGAACACACCCCAACGGTAGTCACGCATCTTCACGTGGCCGAACTGGGCCCAGCCTTGCGGATCGACGCTGACGGCCGTGCGCAGGTACACGTCCATGTCGGTGGAGCCTTCGGGGCCCATGTCGTCCCACCAGTTGATGAAGTTGGGTTGCCATTGCTCCAGCGCGCGCTGCAGCGTGCGGTCTTCGGCCAAGTTGACGTTGTTGGGAATTTTTTCGCTGTAGTTGATACCGGACATGAGAGTCTCCAGAAAAGAAAGCAACGGTGGGGTCAAATTTCGGTTGCAGCGCGGACCACCGGGAACCGCGCCACACAACGCAAAAACATCAGACGCGGTTCATATCGAATTGGACTTTTTCGCCCTTGCCATAGACCTTGAGCGCGCCTTTTTCGCCGACGGCGTTGGGGCGCTGGAAGATCCAGTTTTGCCAAGCCGTGAGGCGACCAAAAATACGGGTGGCCATGTTCTCTTTTTGCGCAAAGCGCAGGTTCGCCTCCAGGCCGGTCAGGGCGTCTGGCGACATGGCGGCGCGCTCTTCCAGGGCCAGGCGGATTTCGTCAGCCCAGTCGATGTCATCGGGCGCGGCGGTGACCAAGCCCAGGGCCAAGGCGGCGTCTGCGTCCAGCGCTTTGCCGATGGCGGCACGGGCGGCTTCCATGGCCGGCACTTCTTCGTAAAAGCGACGCTGCAAACGGGTTTGGTCGTTCACCATGGGGAAGAAGCCAAAGTTCATCTCGCTCAGTTGCAGCTTGGGGGCCTTGGCTTCGTCGTCGGGCAAGGCCAGCATGTAAGCGCGGTCGGCGCAGAACACCAACTCGGCCAAGGTGCCTGCAAAGCAAGAGCCTTCTTCTACCAAGGCAAACAGGCTGCGTGAAGACACGTCCAGACGCGCCAGGGTGCGGCGCAGGTGGCCAATGGTTTCGCGCACCAACCAGTGGTCTTTGTGCGCCAGCAGCGTGGCATCCGAAGCCAGTACCGCGGCCGCGTCACCCGCTGTTTTCAGCACCCAGGTGCCGATGTCCAATTCATTGGTGCGCATGTGCAAGATGGCGTCGTCGAGTTCGCGCACCATCTGCAGCGGCCACCAGTTCACACCCGCGGCTTCGATGCCGGCGATGTCGGTCGGTTGGGCGCTGGTGGGGGCTTTGACGGTGAAGGTGGCCTGGCGCTTGGCGCGGTCAATCTCTACCGTGACGTCCGTGTATGTGAGTGCGTCTGCCGCGATGCTGCGGTTCAACGGTGTCAGGGTCACGCCCTTGGCACCGACGGGGCGAATGCTGGTGGCGGCCAGTTTTGTGGCACGCGCTTTCACCACCTCTTTGAAAGCGGCGGGCTTGGCGATGGCATCGACCAAGCGCCAGTCCACGGCTTTTTGACCGCGCACACCTTCCACGCTGGTGCAGAAAATATCGGCCAGGTCATGGCGCACATGGCGCTTGTCGGTGACGCGGGTCAAACCGCCGGTACCCGGCAACACGCCAAGGAGTGGCACCTCGGGCAGCGAGACGGCGCTGGAGCGGTCGTCTACCAAGACGATGTCGTCGCAGGCCAAGGCCAACTCGTAACCGCCACCGGCGCAGGCGCCGTTCAAGGCGGCGACGAATTTCAAGCCGTCGTGCTTGCTGGAGTCTTCAATGCCGTTGCGGGTCTCGTTGGTGAATTTGCAAAAGTTCACTTTCCAGCCATGGGTGGACACGCCGAGCATGAAGATGTTGGCACCGGAGCAAAACACGCGGTCTTTCAAGCTGGTCACCACCACCGAGCGCACTTCGGGGTGCTCAAAGCGGATGCGTTGTAAGGCGTCATGCAATTCAATGTCCACGCCCAGGTCGTAGCTGTTGAGCTTGAGTTTGTAGCCAGGGCGAATGCCTGCGTCTTCGTCGATGCTGATGGCCAGTGTGGCGATGTCACCCTCAAACGACAGGTGAATGTGCTTGTACTGGGCGGGGGAGGTCTGGTAATCAACGGTCATCGGGTTCATGGGTGTCTCCAAAAAGTGGGCAGGGGTTGAATCGGCTTCGATGACATGAATTATATTTCTCATCTACCGCAAGCACAATATGCACTTTAATTCTTTTATCAGTATTTACCCTGATCTTTAGTGTCTACCCCTCAGACAGCCGAATCCAGTTGTTTGCGTACCGCATCGCGTAAGCGGGTGAAGCTTTGGTCCACCGTGCCTTCGCTGGTATTGATGGCGATATCGGCTTTGGAATAAAAGGCCGAACGCCCTTCTAAGATGCGCTTCAAATCCTCCATGGCTTCGCGGCTGGCCGCCATGGGACGCAGATCACCTTGGGCCGCCACACGGCCCATGTGGTCGGCGGCATCGGCTTGCAGCCACACCGTGGTGCAATGCGACAACAACAGATTGAAATTGGCCGAATCCGAGACCAGCCCACCCGGTGTGGCGATCACCACCTCGGGGTAAATTTGAATCGCTTCTTCCAGCGCCCGGCGTTCGTAACGGCGGTAGGCCGGGGCCCCGTACAGGTTGTGGATCTCGCTGATTTGGCAACCGGCAAACTGCTCAATTTGCCGCGACAGCTCGATGAACGGAAAACCCAAGTCGTCCGCCAAACGCTGGCCCAGCGTGGTTTTGCCTGCGCCGCGCAGGCCGATCAAAGCCACCCGGTTATGGCGCGCGCGCGCATCGCTGCCCTCACCAAACATCTCGCTCAGTTGCACCCGGGCCCGGCGCAAATCGGCCTCAGTGCGCTTGCTCAACAACTCGCGAATCAACAACCATTCAGGCGAGGTGGTGGTCATGTCGCCCAGCAACTCGGCCAACGAACATTGCAAGGCCTGCGCCACCTGCAAAAGCACCAGCACAGAGACATTGCCTGTGCCGTATTCCAGGTTGGCCAAGTGGCGCTCCGACACATCGGCGGCCAAAGCCACGGCCTTGCGCGTCATGCCTTGGCGCGAGCGCAAGTTGCGCACACGCTCACCCAGCGCCACCAAAAACGGGCTGCGCAGGACTTCGGTTTCACTCTCGGGGGTGGCGTCTGAACGCACTGCCGTATCGGTCACTGTCATCTCCATGAGGGGCTTGCCAAGATTCGGGAAAACCCTGATTTTTGAGAACACCCAAAACATGCACTTTACTGCATACTAGGCCATACGCAAAATAATGCATTTATACAACCAGTTGAGCCACTCGACCAGTTTTTTAATGCATCTCACGAAATGAGACGACCATGACCCACAACGCCACCCTGGCCCCGCCGACCGAATTCAACTTCGCCCAGCACCTGTTGTTGGCCCAGCCATCGCGGTCGCAGAAGACCGCGGTGATCGACGACCAAGGCCGCCTCACTTACGGCGAATTGGCCGAGCAGGTGCAGCGCTTTGCCACCGGCTTGCGCAGCTTGGGCCTGCAACGCGAAGAACGGGTGCTGTTGCTGATGCATGACAGCAGCGACTGGATCGTGGCCTTTTTGGGTGCGCTGTATGCCGGTGTGGTGCCGGTGGCGGTCAACACCTTGCTCACCGTCGAAGACTATGCCTTCATGCTGGCCAACAGCCGCGCCCAAGCCGCCCTGGTGTCACACGCTTTGCTGCCCACTTTGCAAACCGCGCTCGGCTTGGGCGCGCACGAAGTCAAGCACCTGGTGGTCTCGCGCCCTGCCGGTGACCTGCCTGAAGGAGCGGTCAACATGGCCGACTGGGCCACGCTGCCACCCGCCCTGCCCGCCGCCACCTGGGCCGACGAACCGGCTTTTTGGCTTTACTCCTCGGGCTCCACCGGCAAGCCCAAAGGCACGGTGCACACCCAAGGCAATCTGTACTGGACCGCCGAGTTGTACGGCAAAGGCGTGTTGGCGCTGCGTGAGAGCGATGTGGTTTTTTCCGCCGCCAAATTGTTTTTTGCCTATGGCCTGGGCAATGCCCTGACCTTCCCGCTGTCGGTCGGTGCGACGGTGGTCTTGATGGCAGAGCGCCCCACACCACAAGCGGTTTTCAAACGCCTGGTCGAGCAGCAGCCCACGGTGTTTTACGGCGCGCCCACAGGTTACGGCGGCATGCTCGCCAGCCCCGACCTGCCGGCCAAAAAACAGGTGGCGCTGCGCCTGTGTTCATCGGCGGGCGAAGCGCTGCCGCGTGACATTGGCGAGCGTTGGACGGCGCATTTTGGCTGCGAAATCATTGACGGCATTGGCTCCACCGAAATGCTGCACGTGTTCTTGTCCAACCGCCCCGGCGATGTGCGCTACGGCACCACCGGCAAGGCCGTGCCCGGCTACGAGGTGCAACTGCGCGGCGAAGACGGCCAGGTGCTGAATGGGCACAACGAGATTGGCGACCTGTACATCAAAGGCCCGAGCAGTGCCCTGATGTACTGGAACAACCGCGAAAAATCACGCGACACCTTCCAAGGCGAATGGACCAAGAGCGGCGACAAATACAGCTGCGACCCCGATGGCTACTACACCTACGCGGGGCGCAATGACGACATGCTCAAAGTCAGTGGCATCTATGTCTCGCCGTTCGAGGTGGAAGCCACGCTGGTGCAACATCCCGCGATTTTGGAGGCGGCGGTGATCGGCAAAACCGACACCGACGGCCTGGTCAAAACCAAGGCCTTTGTGGTGCTCAAAGCCGGACACAGCTTGACCGAGGAGGAGATCAAAACCTTTGTCAAAGCGCATTTGGCGCCTTACAAATACCCACGCTTTATTGAGTTTGTGGCCGAGTTGCCAAAAACCGCCACCGGCAAGATTCAACGCTTTCGGCTGCGCGACCAAGAAAAAGCCTGAACGGCTTGCCGCTCACTGCCACGGATTGGCGCGCAGCCGTTCTGCGGCAAAAGGGCGCATGAACTCTTTGGCTTTGTCGGGGCGGGCCGACAAATAAGCGTCGTAAGCCCCTTCGCTCAGAATCACCGGCATGCGTTTTTCAGCCCCCGGATTTTGGTAGCGGTGCATCAAGGCGTGGCTGTTGGCGTTGACCGTGAGCAAGGTGAAGCTGATGATTTCTTCGCCCCCCGCACCGCGCCAGTGGCACCAGACACCGGCCGCGCCCATGGGTTTGCCGTCGATGCGGGAAATGCGCGTCGGCACGGCTTTGCCGGGGCGGTAGTCGTCTTCAAAGAAAGCCATCATGGGCACAATGCAACGCTGGCCGCTGAGCCAAGCGTCGCGAAAATTGTTTGAGGTGCTGACGGTTTCGTGCCGCGCGTTGACTAATTTTGTCGAACGCAATTTGGCATCGGATGCCGACTTGACCCAAGCGGGCACCAAGCCAAACTGGCCGGAACACAGACCACGTTCAGGCACCGGGACATCCGGTCTGTCTGCGCCTGAAGTTGGGCCTGAGACTGCGCCTGAGGCTGCGCCCAGTTCAACGCCGATGTCGACTGCCGGCACATGGCGAATGAAATAGCCGGGCTTGCGCGGCCAGATGTCTTTGGCCCCCAAGTCCGTGGGGGGCAAGACGCCGAAACCGTCGGTGTAGACGGTGGCTTGCTGCAGCGATTCGTAATGGGTGCTCATGCGAGCAGGTTAACGCATCAGGTGTCTTTGCTGATTTTGATGCTGGGGAACTTGCTCGAAAAGTCCTTCGCCTTGGCCGCGATCTTGACCGCCACCGAACGCGCCACGGCCTTGTAAATCTGCGCCACTTCGCCGTCCGGGTCGGACACCACCGTGGGTTTGCCGCTGTCGGCCTGCAGTCGGATTTGCATGTTCAAGGGCAAGGCACCCAAATAGTCCATGCCGTATTGCGCGGCCATCTTCTTGCCGCCGTCGGCGCCAAAAATATGCTCCACATGGCCGCAATTCGTACACACATGCACGGCCATGTTCTCCACCAAGCCCAAAATCGGCACGCCCACTTTCTCAAACATCTTGATGCCTTTTTTGGCGTCGAGCAGGGCAATGTCTTGCGGCGTGGTGACGATCACCGCGCCCGTCATGGGCACCCGCTGCGAGAGCGTAAGCTGAATGTCGCCGGTGCCGGGGGGCATGTCGACGATCAAATAGTCGAGTTCTTTCCAGTTGGTCTGGCGCAGCAACTGCTCCAGCGCCTGCGTGGCCATGGGGCCACGCCAGATCATGGCCTCGTCCTGGTTCACCAAAAAGCCGATCGACATGACCTGCACGCCGTAGTTTTCCATCGGTTCCATGGTTTGGCCGTCTTCGCTTTCGGGGCGGCCTTCAATGCCCATCATCATCGGCTGGCTGGGGCCGTAAATATCAGCGTCCAGCAAGCCCACTTTGGCGCCTTCAGCCGCCAGCGCCAGCGCCAAGTTCACGGCCGTGGTGCTCTTGCCCACGCCGCCCTTGCCCGAGGCCACGGCCACAATGTTCTTCACCTGCGGTAACAAGGCCACGCCGCGCTGGGCGGCGTGCGCCACGATATTCACCGACACATTCGCGGAAACATTCTCGACCCCGGCCACGCCTTTGGCGGCCGCGATCAAGGCGCTGCGCAGCGCCGGAATTTGACTTTTTGCGGGGTAACCCAGCTCGACGTCAAACGCCACCTGGCCGCCCTCCACGCTCAGATTTTTGAGTTGTTTGGTGGAGACAAAGTCTTTTCCTGTGTTCGGGTCGATGACGGTTTGCAAGGCGGAAAGCAGCTGATCGGGGGTGGCCATGGGGTTCTTTCGAGAATTGGGGCGCAGTTTACAGATAAGCCGGGGCAACAAACCCTAAAATCAGTGATTCCCCTACAAGTTGTCATTCCATGTCTGCCCCCCACGCGCCCCATCAGCTTTTTGTCACCACCGCCCTGCCGTATGCCAACGGCAATTTCCACATCGGCCACATCATGGAGTACATCCAGGCCGATATTTGGGTGCGGTTCCAGCGCATGCAGGGTAGCCAGGTCCACTTTGTTGGCGCGGACGATACGCACGGCGCGCCGATCATGATCGCGGCCGAAAAAGCGGGCCTCACGCCGCAGCAGTTTGTGGCCAACATCGCCGCCGGGCGCAAACCTTATCTGGACGGTTTTCACATCGCGTTTGACAACTGGCACAGCACCGACGCCCCCGAAAACCACGAACTGGCGCGGCAGATTTACCGCGACCTGAAAACCACCGGCCTGATCGAGACGCGCACCATTGAGCAGTTCTTTGACCCTGAAAAGAACATGTTCCTGCCCGACCGCTACATCAAAGGCGAGTGCCCCAAGTGCCACGCCAAAGACCAGTACGGCGACAACTGCGAGGTGTGTGGCTCGGTGTATGCGCCCACCGACCTGATCAACCCGTTCTCGACCTTGAGCGGTGCCAAGCCCGAGCTGAAAAGCTCGGAGCATTTTTTCTTCAAGCTGTCAGACCCCCGCTGTGTGGCGTTTTTGACCGAGTGGACGCAAGACGGCAAGCTGCAACCCGAGGTGGCCAACAAGGTCAAAGAATGGTTCAGCGTGCGCACCAACCCCGACGGCAGCACCAGCGAAGGCTTGGGCGACTGGGACATCAGCCGCGATGCGCCTTACTTTGGCATCGAGATCCCCGACGCCCCCGGCAAGTACTTTTATGTGTGGCTGGACGCACCTGTGGGCTATTTGGCCTCGCTGAAAAACCTGCTCGATCAACGCGGCGAAGACTACAACGCTTACATGGCCAACCCGGCGCTGGAGCAGATTCACTTCATTGGCAAAGACATCGTCACCTTTCACACCTTGTTTTGGCCGGCCATGCTGCATTTCAGCGGCCGCAAAACACCGAACCAGGTCAATGTGCACGGCTTTTTGACAGTGAACAACGGCGAGAAAATGAGCAAGAGCCGCGGCACGGGCCTGGACCCGCTCAAGTATTTGAGCCTGGGCATGAACCCCGAATGGCTGCGCTACTACTTGGCGGCCAAGCTGTCCGGGCGCAACGAAGACATCGACTTCAATGCCGACGATTTCATGGCCCGCGTGAACAGCGATTTGATCGGCAAGTTCGTCAACATCGCCTCGCGCTCGGCCGGCTTCATCGCCAAGCGTTTTGGTGGCCAGCTGGGCACGGTGAGTGCCGACGGCCAAAGCTTGCTCGCTGCGCTGCAAGCGGCCACCCCGGCGATTGTGGATTTTTACGAAGTGCGCGAATACGGCAAAGCGCTGCGCGAAGTCATGCTGCTGGCCGACAAGGTGAACGCCTATGTGGACCAAAACAAGCCCTGGGAGCTGGCCAAGCAAGAAGGCATGGATGCGCGCTTGCACGATGTCTGCACCGCTTGCATTGAGGCCTTCCGTTTGCTCACCCTGCAGCTCAAACCGGTGCTGCCCGCTTTGGCTGCGCAGGTCGAAACCTTCTTGAATGTCACGCCTTTCACTTTCGCACAAGCGCAAAACTTGTTGGGCGCAGGCCACGGCATTCAGACCTACCAGCACCTGATGCAGCGCGTGGACGTCAAGCAACTCGAGGCCTTGTTTGAAGTGCCTGAACCCGCTGCACCCGCCCTGGTGCCGGGCGGCGAGGACATTGCGCCCACCATCTCCATCGACGATTTCACCAAGATCGATCTGCGCATCGCCCAAATCGTGAATTGCGAGCCGGTGGAGGGTTCGGTCAAATTGCTGCGCCTGACGCTGGACGTGGGCGAAGGTCGCACCCGCAACGTGTTCAGCGGCATCGCCAGCAGGTACCAACCCGAAGACCTGGTCGGCAAACTCACCGTGATGGTGGCCAACCTGGCGCCGCGCAAAATGAAGTTCGGTGTCTCTGAAGGCATGGTGCTGGCCGCCAGCCACGCCGACGAAAAAGCCGAACCCGGCATCTATGTGCTGCAGCCCTGGCCCGGGGCCAAGCCCGGCATGCGCATCCATTGATCTGGCTGCATGACGCACCCTCTCTTTCATTTCAGACCCTCTTTACTGGATGCGCTGCGCACATACAACCGCCAACGCCTGATCACCGATGTGGGTGCGGGCATCACCGTGTGCGTGGTGGCGCTGCCCCTGGCCATGGCGTTTGCCATTGCCTCGGGTCTGAAGCCCGAAGCCGGTTTGTTCACCGCCATCATTGCCGGCTTCTTGATTTCGGCGCTGGGCGGCTCGCGGGTGCAAATCGGCGGCCCAGCGGGCGCCTTCATCGTCATCGTCTACGGCATCTTGGAGCGTTACGGGCTGGCCAATCTGATCATTGCCACCGCCCTGTCGGGCGTGCTGCTGTTCGCCATGGGGCTGATGCGTTTGGGCACCTTGATCCGTTTCATTCCGGTGGCGGTGGTGATCGGTTTCACCAATGGCATTGCGGTGTTGATCATGCTGTCGCAAATCAAGGATTTTTTGGGCCTGCCGGTCAACAACATGCCGGCGGGCTTTGTCGACATGCTGCAAGCGTTGCTCGCTGCCGCGCCCCAAGCCAGCATGGCCACGGTGCTGGTGTCCCTGGCCTCACTGTCTTTGATTGTGGGTTGGCAGCGCATGAGCGGGCTGCTGGCCGAGCGCGGCGTGGCGCGCTGGATGCGCAACGTACCCGGCTCGATCGTGGCCCTGGTGCTGGCCACCGTGGCGGTGAAGGCGCTGGATTTGCCGGTGGCCACCATCGGCAGCAAGTTCGGTGGCATCCCCGCGGCACTGCCACACTTTCAGTGGCCGGCGTTCAGCTGGGACAGCGCCCAGCATTTGGTCATGCCCACCCTGACCCTGGCTTTGCTGGGTGCCATCGAGTCGCTGCTGTGCGCGCGCATTGCCGACGGCTTGATCGGCGACCGGCACGACCCCAACCAAGAGTTGATGGCCCAGGGTGTGGCCAATTTCGTCACCCCGTTTTTTGGTGGCATGCCCGCCACCGGCACGATTGCGCGCACGGTGACCAACGTGAAAAGCGGCGCCACCAGCCCAATCGCGGGCATGGTGCACGCCGTGACCCTGTTGGTCGTGGTCTTGGTGGCCGCACCGCTGGCCAACGACGTGCCCTTGGCTGCGCTGGCCGCGATTTTGATGTTTGTGGCCTGGAACATGGGCGAGTGGAAGGCCTTTGCCCATCTGTCGCAGTTTCGCTTGCCCTACCGCGCCACCTTGCTGGCGGTGTTTGTGCTCACCGTGGTGGTGGACCTGACGGTGGCGGTCGAGGTGGGCATTTTTGCAGCGGGTTTGACCTTCATTTACCGAATTGCCAACCTCACCCGGTTGGAAGAAGTGCGCGCGCAAGATCAGGCGAATCTGGCCGAACACGCTCCCGCAGTGCGCGCTTGGCGTTTGTACGGAGCCTTGTTTTTCGGCGCAGTGCAGTTGCTGGAAACCATTGAAGATGCCATGCCCCCCGCAACGCCGCTGAAAACCGTGGTGCTGGACATGAAGAACGTGATTTACATGGACTCCTCCGGTGCCGAGGCCTTGCTCGACTTTGCCTTGCTCTGCGGCAAGAAAAACGTGCACCTGGTGGTGTGCGGCCTGATCCACCAACCCCGCGACATCGCCCTGCGCAGCGGCTTGCTGGCCCTGCTCTCGCCCAAATTGGCGGTCGATGTGGCGCAAGGTCTGGAGCTCGCGGTCAGCCTGCTTCAGACCGATGCGCAGACCTCGGTCGCGCCAGCTTAAATACCAGCATTGATGCCCGTGCACACCTCCGCCCGGTAAAATCGCGGCAGTTCCGTTTTTACAAAGATTTCTCCATGGCCTTCCATCTGTTTCGCCGTCCCGATTACCGCTCTGATGCCACCCAATTCATTGACCAGCTCAAAGCCACCAAGCCCGCGCTGGAAGCCCAGCAGCGCCAGGGACGCGAGTTGCTGTGGGACAAGCTAGTCAACCGCAGCGAGCAACAAGACTTTCAAGCCGGTCGCGTGGCCCAAAAGCCTTACGTCTACCAGACCCAGGCCTGAAACTGGCGCTGAGCACCTGTTGCGGGCATGAACACCACACCCCCATTGAGCTCGCCGGAAGCCACAGCGGTGGTCGACGGCGCAGGCATGCCCCTGGTGGTCGACCATGTGGCCGTGGCCCGGCTGTATGGGGAGCCTTTGTTCTCGCTGCCCAACGACCTGTACATCCCGCCGGATGCGCTGGAGGTGTTTTTAGAAGCGTTTGAAGGTCCGCTGGATTTGCTGCTGTACCTGATCCGCAAGCAAAACTTCAACATCCTGGACATCCCGATGGCCGCGGTCACGCGCCAGTACCTGAGTTATGTGGACGAGATCCGCCAGCACAACCTGGAACTGGCGGCCGAATACCTCTTGATGGCGGCGATGCTGATCGAGATCAAATCGCGCATGCTGCTGCCACCGAAAAAGGTGGCCGAGGGCCAGGAACCGGAAGACCCGCGCGCCGAGCTGGTGCGCCGCTTGCTCGAATACGAGCAAATGAAGCTGGCCTCGATGCGCCTGAACGAAATGCCGCAATTCGGCCGCGACTTCATCAAGGCACAGGTGTACATCGAGCAAAGCCTGCAACCGCGCTTTCCTGACGTGCATCTGGTCGAACTGCAAGAAGCCTGGCGCGACATCTTGAAACGCGCCACGCTGGTGCAGCACCACAAAATCAGCCGCGAAGAACTGAGCGTGCGCGAGCACATGAGCATCGTGCTGAAACATCTGCAAGGCCGTAAATTCGTTGAATTTGAGTACCTGTTCGACCCCAGCCAAGGCACACCCGTTTTGGTGGTGACCTTCATTGCCCTGCTGGAGCTGGCCAAAGAAACCCTGATCGAGATCACCCAGGCCGAGGCCTTTGCCCCTATTTACGTCCGCTTGGCTTACACGCCAGTCTGAGTCACGACATTCCCCCGGTCAGGGCCTGCACCGCTGACCGCAATTAGATTTTTCCCATGCGCATCGTCCACACCCTTTCCGAACTTCGCCAAGCACTGGCCCCTGCACAGCACCCGGCCTTTGTCCCCACCATGGGCAATTTGCACGCCGGGCACATCGCACTCATCACGCAAGCCCAGCCGCTGGGCGACTGCACCGTGGCCAGTATTTTTGTGAACCGCCTGCAGTTCTTGCCGCACGAAGACTTTGACAGCTACCCCCGCACCTGGGAATGCGACTGCGCCCAGCTGCAAGCCGCCGGCTGCGATGTGCTGTTTGCGCCGCGTGAACACGATCTGTACCCCGAGCCGCAAGCTGTCAAAGTCCACGCCGACCCGGCGCTGGCCGACATTTTGGAAGGCCACTTTCGCCCCGGCTTTTTCACCGGTGTGTCCACCGTGGTGATGAAGCTCTTCATGGCCGTGTTTGCGGGCAAAGCCCAAGGCACGGCCGTGTTCGGCAAAAAAGACTATCAACAGCTGATGGTGATCCGGCAAATGGTGCGCCAATTTGCGCTGCCCATCACCATCGAAAGCGGCGAGACCCGGCGTGCCGCCGACGGCCTGGCGCTGAGTTCACGCAACGGCTACCTGAGCGAGGCCGAACGCGCGGAGGCGCTGCACCTGTCGCTCACCCTGCGCGCCTTGGGCCGCGACGCTCTGGCCGCCGCCAACGCCCTTGAAGCGCACCTGCCCGCGCTGGAAGCCCAAGCCATGGCCAGCTTGAGCCAGCGCGGCTGGCAACCCGATTACCTCACCGTGCGCCGCCGCCACGACCTGCAAACCCCGAAGGCGGGCGACGCGCTGGTGGTGTTGGGTGCGGCACGTTTAGGCTCGACACGCCTGATCGACAATTTTGAAATTTAGATTACAGGCTTAAACTGCTTCGCCCCGAGGCCCGCGCCCCATCAGGGCTTGCACCGCGTGGGCGGGGGTCAGTTGGCCGTCGAGCAGGGCGACCACGTTTTCGGTGATCGGCATGTCTACCCCCAGGCTGCGTGCGCGTTGCAGCACGGTACGGGCGCTGTACACGCCTTCGGCCACGTGGCCGAGTGAGGCCACGGCTTGGGCCAAGGTTTGGCCCTGCGCCAGCAGCAAGCCGACTTGGCGGTTGCGGCTCAAATCACCGGTGGCGGTCAGCACCAAATCACCCAAGCCCGACAAGCCCATGAAGGTGTCGGCCCGTGCGCCCAGGGCCAAACCCAGGCGCGACATTTCGGCCAAACCGCGTGTGATGAGGGCGGCGCGCGCATTCAGGCCCAGTTGCAGGCCATCGCACAAACCGGTGGCAATGGCGAGCACGTTTTTCACGGCACCGCCCACTTCCACACCGACCCAGTCGTCGTTGGCATACACACGCAGCGCGGGACTGTGGAAGGCCGCCACCAAAGCCTCGCGCACGGGCGCGTGCGGGCTGGCGGCGACGAGGGCGGTGGGCTGGCCACGCGCCACTTCTTGCGCAAAACTGGGGCCACTCAAAACACCTGACAACAGGCCCGGTGCCACCTGGGCACAGACCTCGTGGGCCATTTTGCCGGTGGCGTTGCGTGCAGCGTCTGCCGCCACGGCCTCAAAGCCTTTGCACAGCCAGGCCACGGGGGCTGCGCAGCCGGTCAAGGCCGACAAGCTTGCACGCAGCCCCGACATGGGGGTGGAGACGATCACCAAGTCGTTGGCAGCAGCCTGCTGCGCCACCAGGCGCGGATGGAATTCGGTCACCTGCAAGCTGGGCGGAAACGACACACCCGGCAAATACCGGGTGTTTTCGCGGGCGCCCCGCATCGCCTTGAGCTGCTCGGCATCACGCACGCATAGCCGGACATCGTGCCCTTGCTGCGCTGCGCTGATGGCCAAGGCCGTGCCCCAAGCACCGGCCCCCAAAAAGGTGATGGGCATGGGCGGGGCCAGCGAGCTTATTTACTGAACCTGGGGGGCAGCCGCAGCTTGTTCGGCCGCTTGGGCTTGCTGCTGCTCGTACATGGCCTGGAAGTTGATCTCGGCCAAATGCACTGGCGGGAAGCCTGCACGGGTCACCACATCGGCCACGTTGCCGCGCAGGTAGGGATAAACGATTTGCGGGCAGGCGATGCCCATGATCGCGCCCATTTGCTCATCAGGCAGGTTGCGGATTTCGAAAATACCGGCTTGTTTGCACTCGACCAAGAACACGGTTTTGTCGCCGATTTTGGTCTGCACGGTGGCGGTCACGCTGACCTCAAAAATACCTTCGGCCACGGGCAAAGATTCCACGCCCAGCTGAATGTCCACGCTGGGTTGTTGCTGCTCGAGCAAGATGGCCGGTGAATTGGGCTGCTCCAGCGAGGCCTCTTTGAGGTACACACGTTGGATTTGGAAAATGGGATCGAGGTCGGCCATGAAAAACTCTGGGTAAAAAATAAAAACGCCGTCCAGCGGCGCTGGTGCGCCTGCTTTCCGGGACGAGAGATTATGTACGAACGCCCTCAGCGTTCAGTGACATGGGGAAGTCAAGCGCCTTGCAGCAAAGGCACCAGGCCGCCACGGGCGTCCAGGGCCATCAGGTCGTCGCAGCCGCCCACATGGGTGTCGCCAATGAAAATTTGCGGCACGGTGCGTCGCTGGGTGATTTGCATCATGTGCTCGCGCTGAGCCGCGTCCGCGTCGATGCGAATTTCTTCGATCTGCGCCACCCCTTTGGCTTTGAGGATTTGCTTGGCCCGAACGCAATATGGGCAAACAGCGGTGGTGTACATCTTGACGTGTTGCATGGTGCAGGTGTCCTTCAGGCTTTTTCGACAGGCAAACTGGCTTCGCGCCAAGCCTTCAGGCCGCCGGCCAAGGGTTGGGCTTGGGTGTAACCCATTTTCTGGGCTTGGGCTGCCGCCCGCGCTGCGCGCGAACCGGCTTGGCAGAGCAACACCACCGGTGTGGTTTTGCTTTTGACCCACTTGGGCAACTGGGCTTCGAGCTGGGCCAAGGGCACGTTTTTGGCACCCGCGACATGGCCTTGGGCATATTCTTCGGGCTCGCACACATCAATCACCACCGCTTTTTCGCGGTTGATCAGCTGCACCGCTTCGGCGGTGCTCAAGCCAGAAGCTGCGCCTTGGGCCAACACGGGCCACATCAGGGCGATGCCCGAAGTCAGGGCAATGACCATCAGCATCCAGTTATCGAGAAAAAATTTCACAAAAAAGCCTTTAAAAGAAGAAATTGGCCACGCTTTGAAAGCTGCGCCGAACCCAAGGATTCTAAAATGAGCGGCTGACGACCGTTTGCCCCTGTGTTTTTTAACCTTTCACCATGTACAAAATTGTCCTGATTCGCCACGGCGAATCCACCTGGAATCTGGAAAACCGCTTCACCGGCTGGACCGATGTGGACCTGACCCCCACCGGCGAAGCCCAAGCCCGCCAAGCCGGGCGCTTGCTCAAAGCCGAGGGCTATGAATTTGACATGGCGTTCACCAGCGTCTTGCGTCGTGCCATCCGAACACTGTGGCTGACGCTGGACGAGATGGAACGCCACTGGCTGCCGGTCACCCACAGCTGGCGCTTGAACGAGCGCCACTACGGCGCCTTGCAAGGGCTGAACAAAGCCGAAACCGCCAAAAAATACGGCGACGACCAGGTGCTGGCCTGGCGCCGCAGCTATGACGTGCCGCCACCGGCCCTGGAATTGAGCGACGCCCGCTACGAAGGCGGTGACCTGCGCTACGCCAACATGGCCCCGGCCCAACCACCGCTGACCGAGTGCCTGAAAGACACTGTGGCCCGTGTGGTGCCCTACTGGAACGCGACTTTGGCGCCAGCGATCCTGTCGGGCCAGCGCATTGTGGTGGCCGCGCACGGCAACTCGATCCGCGCCCTGATCAAATACCTGGATGAAGTGTCTGACGCTGACATCGTGGGCTTGAACATCCCCAACGGCATTCCGCTGGTGTACGAGCTGGACGCTGATTTGAAGCCGATCCGCCATTACTACCTGGGCGACGCCGAAGCGGCCGCCCAAGCAGCGGCGGCCGTCGCCAGCCAGAGCA
This sequence comes from Comamonadaceae bacterium, assembly GCA_947451385.1. Lineage (GTDB taxonomy): Bacteria > Pseudomonadota > Gammaproteobacteria > Burkholderiales > Burkholderiaceae_C > Limnohabitans_A. Next base: position 45,515 of record CANFYZ010000014.1, read on the forward strand.
AGGGCTGAGCCCAGACAAAGTGGGGTAGAAAATAAGGCCATGGGCCTGCGCTGGGCAGGCTCTGTACCCCGCAGAGGGCCTGGGTGTATATTGGTTCGAATCATCGGATCGCTGAAGGTCAAGGACTATGGGACAAAAACTGAAAATTGCCGGCTGGATCACCGTGGGTGCCATGGCCGGTGCGCTGACCACGGTGTCGCTGCAAACCGCCGCGCGCGGTGCTTTTGCGCCCCTGCCGTTGGAAGAGCTGCAACAGCTGGCGGCGGTTTTTGGCATGGTCAAAAGCGACTATGTGGAGCCGGTAGACGAGAAAAAACTCATCACCGAAGCCATCTCGGGCATGGTCGCCAGCCTGGACCCGCATTCGCAATACTTTGACAAGAAAAGCTACAAAGAATTCAGCGAAGGCACGACCGGCCGCTTTGTCGGCGTGGGCATTGAGATCAGCCAAGAAGACGGTTTGGTGAAAGTCGTCTCCCCCATCGAAGGCTCACCGGCCGACCGTGCGGGCCTGAAAACCAACGACCTGATCACCAAGATCGACGACACCTTCGTCAAAGGCCTGACGCTGAACGAAGCCGTCAAGCGCATGCGCGGCGAGCCCAACACCAAGGTGCTGTTGACGATCTTCCGCAAAGAAGAAAGCCGCACCTTCCCGGTGACCATCGTGCGCGAAGAAATCAAGACCCAATCGGTCAAAGCCAAAGTGGTGCAGCCCGGTTACGGCTGGATCCGGGTCTCGCAGTTCCAAGAGCGCACAGTGGAAGACTTTGCCCGCAAGCTGGAAGACATGTACAAGCAAGACCCCAAGCTCAAAGGCTTGGTGCTGGACCTGCGCAACGACCCCGGCGGCTTGCTGGACGCGGCCGTGGCCTTGTCGGCTGCGTTCTTGCCAGACAACGTGACCGTGGTCTCCACCAACGGCCAGCTGGAAGAGAGCAAATTCGTCTACAAGGCCTCGCCCCAGTTTTGGCGGCGCAGCGCCAGCACCGACCCGATCGGGCGTTTGACCCAAGCCACCCAGGGCGCTTTCAAAAAAATCCCATTGGTGGTGTTGGTGAATGAAGGTTCCGCCTCGGCCAGCGAGATCGTCGCCGGTGCTTTGCAAGACCACCAACGCGCCACCTTGATGGGCAGCCAGACCTTTGGCAAGGGCTCGGTGCAAACCGTGCGCCAACTGGGTCCGGACACGGCCCTCAAAATCACCACCGCGCGCTACTACACGCCCAAAGGCCGGTCGATCCAAGCCAAAGGCATCGTGCCCGATGTGATGGTGGATGAAACCGAAAATGGCAGCCCGTTTGCGGTGTTGCGGACCCGCGAAGCGGATCTGGAAAAACATTTGGGTAACGGCAAAGAAGCTGAAACCAAAGACGCAGAACGCGAAAAAGCCCGCGAAGCGGCCATGAAGCGGCTGGAAGAAGAGTCCAAAAAACCGGTGGCCGAGCGGCGGCCGCCAGAGTTTGGCTCAGACAAAGACTTCCAACTCAACCAAGCGCTGAACCAACTCAAAGGCCAACCGGTGCTGGTCAGCAAGACCCTGGCTGAGCGCAAAGAAGAGAAAAAAGACAAATAAATTTGCCAGGCTTGTCATGACCGACGACCAGCTGCTGCGCTACTCGCGCCATATCTTGCTCGATGAGCTGGGGATCGAAGGCCAAGAGCGCATCTTGGCTGCCCATGCGCTGGTGATTGGCGCAGGCGGATTGGGCTCCCCGGTGGCGTTGTACCTGGCCAGTGCGGGCGTAGGCCACATCACCTTGGTCGATCACGACACGGTGGACACCACCAACTTGCAACGCCAAATTGCCCACACGCTGGAACGCGTGGGCCAACGCAAAGTCAACTCGGCCCAAGCGGCCATCCAAGCCATCAACCCCGATGTGCGTGTCACGGCGATTGCCGAGCGCGCCGATGCGGCGTTGCTGGACAGCCTGGTAGCGCAGGCCGATGTGGTGCTGGACTGCTGCGACAACTTTGCCACCCGCCAAGCGGTCAACCAGGCTTGCATGCGTCACGGCAAACCGCTGGTGTCGGGCGCGGCGATCCGCATGGACGGGCAGGTGTCGGTGTTCGACCCGCGCCAAGCTGACTCGCCTTGCTATGCCTGCGTGTTTCCGCCCGAACCGGCCCCCGAAGAAACCCGCTGCGCCACGATGGGCGTGTTTGCGCCCCTGGTCGGAATCGTCGGCACCGTGCAAGCGGCCGAAGCGTTGAAACTGATCACTCAAGCGGGCAGTTCACTCGCCGGACGGCTGCTGATGCTGGACGCGCGCCACATGGACTGGAGCGAGGTACGCCTACAGCGCCATGCGGATTGCCCGGTGTGCAGTGGCTTGCGGGCTTGAGTCAAAAAGCCCCTGAAGTGGCGATCAGCCGATTCAAAAGCGCTTGTCGCGCAGCACCTTGAGCACGTCAGAGCGGAACTCGCGGCCGTACAAAATCAGCACCACCAAAGCGGTGGCGGCGATCAGGGCAAAGGGTGAAAAAAACCAGGCCATCGCAGCAAACGAAAAATAGTAGGCGCGCAAGCCGTCGTTGAAGGTTTCTGCGGCCGCGCCGACCAACTCTCCGGCGCGGTTCGCCAGCGCTGTCCGGTCATGCAGACCCTGGGCAAACTCCTCGGCTGGCGGCATGGCACCGATGACCAGCGCGACAAAGGTGTATTGCCGCATTGACCAAGAAAAGCGAAAGAACGCATACACAAAGATGCCGGTCAGCACCAGGATCTTGAATTCAAACACCAGCATCGGTGTCTGGGTAGCGAACGGGATCTCACGCACCAGTTCGGCGGCTTTGTCGGTGGTGCCCATCAAGGCCATCAAGCCGCCAATGATGATGATGGTGGTGGACGAGAAAAAAGACGGCGTATGCGACAGGTTTTGCGTGATCACACCGTCCAGCATGCGCGGGTCGCGCGCGGTGGCCTGCAGCATCCACAAGCATCTGTAGCGGTTGGTGGTGGCGATCAACGAACGCTCATGCATGCCCCAGCGTTTGGCGAAGACGGCGTAGCCCATCCACATGGCAAAAAAAATGCCCATGGCCAACCAGTCGACCAGGGGCAAGAGAGTGATGATCTTCATGCCACTATGGTAGCGGCTTCTGTGGCGCAACGCGGCCCACAGACCCTGACCCACTTGTGCAGGCCAGGTGCTTCACATTGACCTTAACCGCGCAGTTTGGCGGCCACAGCAGCCACGCGCTCGCCGTAGGCTTTGGCCGTGTCCAAATCGCCTTGGGGAATGTCTTCGGCCGGGCTGGTCGGGCCGACCTGGGCCATCACGCCCGAGTTGGAGCCGATGCGGTTGATGGTGCCGTCGTTCATCGAAGGCTGGCCCACCCAGACCATGGCTTGCTGCATGGCCAAGGTGATGAAGTACTGGATCGTCGACAGTTTGTCGCCACTGGGGCTGGCCGAGATGGTGAAGCCGCCGGCCACTTTGTCTTTCCAGGCGCTGGTGAACCAACGCTTGGAAGTGGCATCGGCAAATTTTTTGAACTGCCAAGAGGCCATGCCCATGTAAGTGGGCGAACCAAAGATGATCGCGTCGGCGGCGTCCAAAGCGGCCCAATCGGCTTCGGTGATGTTGCCGTCGGCATCGATGGCAATGATTTGCGCGTTGGCGCCTTGCGCCACAAATTGCGCCACGCGTTGGGTGTGGCCGTAGCCTGAGTGGTAAACAACAACGGTTTTAGCCATGAGAAAACTCCTGAAAGGTTGAGAGTGGGGTTAAAAAATGCAGAGAAAAATAGGGGGAAATTTCAAGCGGCCAGATCGAACACCAGCACCTCGGCCCCTTGGCCCTGGCTGAGTGTGAGTTGGCTTTCGGCTTCGATCCGTGCGGCATCACCCGCCTGCAGCGTCAGGCCGTTCACCTGCAACTGACCTTGCACCAAGTGCACATAGGCTTTGCGCGCCGGGTTCAGCGCCAGGGTGGCGGACTCGCTGCCGTCAAACAAGCCTGCATACAGGGCCGCATCGGCCGAAATCTTGACCGCATGGCCTTCGCCTTGCGGCGAAGCAATCAATTGCAGCTGCCCACGCTTGGCGTTGACGGGCACCGTTTTTTGCTCGTAGCTGGGGGCAATGCCCATCACATTCGGCTCGATCCAGATCTGGAAAAAATGCGTTTGCTGCCCTTCGGCATGGTTGAACTCGCTGTGCATCACGCCCTTGCCGGCGCTCATGCGCTGCACATCGCCGGGCGGAATGCCTTTGACATTGCCCATGCTGTCTTTGTGCGCCAGATTGCCCGACAGCACGTAGCTGATGATTTCCATGTCGCGGTGCCCGTGGGTGCCAAAACCGGTGCCGGGCGCGATACGGTCTTCGTTGATCACGCGCAAATTGCCCCAGCCCATGTGCGCCGGATCGTAGTAACCCGCGAACGAAAAGCTGTGAAAGGATTTGAGCCAACCATGATCGGCATAACCCCGATCGCCACTGGAACGCAAAGTCAACATGTTTCACCTCGATGTCTTTTGAAGCTTGACTGTAGTGCCAACCCCTGTCCGTGGGATGCCAAAAATTCGCCGTCATCATTCAATATTTTTGAAATAAAATACATTCAACATGCAAACTCCTCGCGACATTCTGACCCCTGAAGCCTTGGCCATGCTGCAAACCATCGGCCACACGGGCAGCTTTGCCGCCGCCGCGCGCACTCTGGGCCTGGTGCCGAGCGCGCTGACTTACCGGGTTCGGCAAATCGAGGACGCTTTGGATGTCTTGCTGTTCGACCGCAGCAGCAAGCAAGCCCAGCCCACCGCCGCCGGGCAAGAGCTGCTGCGCGAAGCCGCGCGCTTGCTCAGCGATGTGGACGCGGTCGCAAACCGCGTCAAGCGCGTGGCCACTGGCTGGGAGGCGGTTTTGACGGTCGCGGTCGACAGCATCGTGGCGCGCAACGTGGTGATGGAGCTGTGCGAAGCTTTTTTGGCCATGCACCCGCCGACCCGGCTGAGGCTGCGGCACGAAACCCTGTCAGGCACGCTCAACGCCCTGACCTCGGGCCAAGCCGATCTGGCCCTGGGTGTGCTGCTGCCCACGGGTTTGAGTTCTGACTTTGCGCACCTGCCGCTGGGCCCGTTGGAGTTTGTCTTCGCGGTGGCACCGCACCACCCCTTGGCTGCGATGCCCGAGCCCCTGAGCGACGAGCTGCTGCAACAGCACCGCGCCGTGGCCGTGGCCGACTCGGTGCCGCGCGGCACCGGACTGACCGTGGGTTTGCTGGGCGGGCAAGACGTGTTCACCGTGCCCGACATGGCCAGCAAACTCGACGCCCAGCTGCGCGGTTTGGGCGGCGGATTTTTGCCTTTGTCCATGGTCCAGCCCTACCTCCCCAGCGGCCGCCTGGTGACCAAAAAAGTAAGCCGCGCTCAGCGTATAGGGGAAACTCACTACGCCTGGCGAAACAGCCGCAAAGCCGCGCCAGGCAAGGCTTTGCAGTGGTGGCTGCAGCAATTACAAAGCAAAACTACACAGCAGGCCTTGCTGCAGCCGCAATATCGTGTTTAGAGCGTGTAGAGTAAGCGCATGACACAACATTTCGCCATCATCGGCGCCGGCATTGCCGGCATCACTTGCGCCCGCACCTTGGTTCAAGCCGGTCACCGCGTGACGGTTTTTGAAAAAAGCCGCGGCTTAGGCGGGCGCATGAGCACCCGCAGCACGCCCTTTGGCAGCTTTGACCACGGCGCTCAGTACTTCACCGTGCGCGATCCCCGCTTTGCCCAGGCCATTGAAACGGCACCCGGCGTGTGCAAGCCCTGGAGCGCCAACGCCGTGCGCGTGCTCGACGCCATGGGCCGCGTGGTGGAGGCCGCCTTGCCCCACCGCGAGCCGCATTGGGTGGCCAAACCCGGCATGAACGCTCTGGTCAAAGCCTGGGCCCAGCCGCTGAGCGCGCAAGTGCAGCTCGGCTCCCAGGTGCAACGCATCTCGCGTGATGCCTTGTACAAACACCAATGGCAGCTGCATACCGCTGGCGAAGAAAACACCCAACAGGTGTTTGGCGGCTTCGATGGTGTGCTGCTGGCCATCCCTCCGCTGCAGGCCCAGGCGCTGCTGCGTGACTCGAACCTGGCACCGGCCATCAGCAAACAAATCGATGCGGTGCAAGTGGCGCCCTGCTGGACCTTGATGGTGGCCTTTCCGCATGCGGCGCAACCCATCACCCTGGGCCCGCAATGGAACGCCGCACGCAGCAACCACCACCGGGTGGCCTGGCTGGCGCGTGAATCTTCCAAGCCCGGTCGCAACCAGTTGGAGCGCTGGACCATCCAGGCCAGCGCCGCATGGTCGCAAGAACATCTGGAAGATGCACCCGAGCGCGTGCAAGCCAAGTTGCTCAAAGCGTTTTCTGAAATCACCGGCATCCGCGCCACCCCGGCCCACGCCGATGTGCACCGCTGGCGCTACGCCAAAACCCTGCAGCCCTTGGGCCACAGCCATGTGTGGGACAACAAGCTGGGCATCGGCGTGTGTGGCGACTGGTGCCTGGGACACCGGGTTGAAGACGGCTTTGTCTCCGGCCTGGAACTGTCGTTGGCCGTCGCAAAAAGTCGCTGAGCGACAGCGCACCCGGCGTGAGCGCAAGGCAGGCTGAAGTGAGTGGCTTGGCCCCTGCAGACGCTGAAGACGCTGCAAACGCTAAAGAGGCTTCAGACGCTTCAGCCCGCGTCAACCCCAGTTACATCGGGCGCTTTGCGCCCTCGCCCACCGGCCCCCTGCATGCCGGCTCGTTGGTAGCGGCGCTGGCCAGTTGGCTCGATGCCCGCGCGCACGGCGGGCGCTGGCTGGTGCGCATCGAAGACGTGGACACGCCGCGCTGCATCCCCGGCGCGACAGACCTCATCTTGCAACAACTCGCGGCCTGCGGCCTGCACAGCGACGGCCCGGTGCTGCACCAGTCAGAACGCTCACCGCATTACCAAGCCGCGCTCGAGCGTTTGATCGCACAAGGTCTGGTCTACCCCTGTGGCTGCACGCGCAAAGAGATCGAATCCGCCCAAAGTCA
>CANFYZ010000015.1 GCA_947451385.1 Comamonadaceae bacterium
CTCAAGATGCGTTGCAAGTCAGGCAAAAAGCCAATGTCCAGCATGCGGTCGGCTTCGTCCAGCACCACGTACTCGACCTGGTTGAGCACCGCGTTTTTCGCCTCGATGTGGTCGAGCAAACGGCCCGGTGTGGCCACCAAAATTTCCACGCCTCTTTTCAGTTCCAGCGTTTGCGGTTTCATGTCCATGCCACCAAACACCACGGCACTGCGCATTTGGGTGTATTTGGCGTACAGCTTGATTTGCTGGGCCACCTGGTCGGCCAATTCACGCGTAGGCAACAACACCAAAGCACGCACCGGATGCCGTGCAGGCGAGGTCGAGCTGTTTTCGTGTTTCAACAGACGCTGCAGCAAAGGCAACGAAAACGCCGCTGTTTTACCGGTACCGGTTTGGGCTGCGCCCATCACATCCTGGCCGGTCAAGACCACCGGAATGGCTTGCGCTTGGATAGGCGTCATGGACGCGTAGCCCATTTCGGCAACGGCACGGGCCAAAGGCTCCGCGAGCGAGAGGTTAGAAAAAGAGTCAGTCATTAACCCGGTATTGTCGCACTTTAGGATGACCGCCCTGGGTCGAGGCCAATTAACTCGCCGATCAAGCCTTCGGCAGCGTGACCCCGACTTGGCCTTGGTATTTGCCGCCCCGGTCCTTGTAGCTGGTCTCGCAAACTTCGTCACTTTCAAAGAACAGCACCTGGGCGCAGCCTTCGCCGGCGTAAATTTTGGCCGGCAAGGGCGTGGTATTGGAAAACTCCAAGGTCACATAACCTTCCCATTCGGGCTCAAACGGTGTCACGTTGACAATGATGCCGCAGCGCGCATAGGTGCTTTTGCCCAGGCAAACAGTCAGCACATTGCGGGGAATCCGAAAGTATTCGACGGTGCGCGCCAGCGCAAAACTGTTGGGTGGGATGATGCAGACATCGGACTCGATATCGACAAAACTCTTCGGGTCGAAGTTCTTCGGGTCCACCACGGTGCTGTAGATGTTGGTGAAGACTTTGAACTCCGGGGCGCAGCGAATGTCGTAGCCATAGCTGCTGGTTCCGTAGCTGACAATTTTTTCACCCGCTGCATTTTGTCGCACCTGGCCGGGCTCGAAGGGTTCGATCATGCCGTGCTCTTGGGCCATGCGCCGGATCCATTTGTCACTTTTGATGCTCATGGGAATGTGGTTCCTGTGTGAATATGCGGATTGTAGGGTTGGAAATGCCTTCGACCCCTTGCGCGCCTTTTAAGTGATTGGAGCTCCCGATGAAACGCCGTACTCTGCTACAAGCCAGCCCCGCCCTGCTGGGCCTGCCTGAATGGGCGTTGGCGCAAAACGCCTATCCGAACAAACCCATCAAGTACATCGTGCCGGTGGCCGCAGGTGGCGGATCCGACATGGTCGGACGCGCCCTGTGTGACCGCTTGGGGCGGGTCCTGGGTCAGTCCATGGTGGTGGAGAACCTGGGCGGCGGCGGCGGCGTGATTGCTGCCCAAGCCACGGCCCGCGCCGCGCCCGACGGTTACACCCTGATGCAGGGCTATGTCGCGACCCACGGCACTGCGCCCGCCACACGCAAGCTGCCCTACGATCCTCTGGCCGATTTCACGCCGATTGGCATGATCGGCTCCACACCCAATGTGCTGGTGATCAACAACAGCTTGCCACCGCAAAACATCCAAGCCCTTTTGACTTACATGAAACAAAATCCCGGCAAGCTGTCCTACGGCTCAGCGGGTGCGGGTTCCTTGACCCACTTGACGGCGGAATTGTTCAAGCTTCAAACCAACAGCTTTTTGGTCCATATTCCTTACCGCGGCATTGCACCGGCCATCACCGATTTGATTGGGGGTCAAACCCAACTCATGTTCCCAGGGCTGGCGGCGGCACTGCCGCACATTCGCGGGGGCCGCATCCGCGCATTGGCGGTCACAGGCAGTCAACGTCACCCTCAGCTGAAAGACGTGCCGACTTTAGAAGAAGCGGGTTTAAAAGGCTTTGACGCCCAGCAATGGTATGGCGTCGTGGGTCCGGCCAACCTACCCGCGGCCATCGTCAAAACCCTCAACGATGCCATGGCCAACGTGTTGGCCCAGCCAGATTTCAAAGACAAACTGAGCGCCGAAGCGGTGGAGTTGATGCCCATGAAACCGGCCGAGTTTGGTGCTTACATGAAGAAGGACATCGCCCGTTGGACGGCGCTGGCCAAGGCCAGAGACATCCATTTGGATTCTTGAGCCGCGTGTGCCAATCTCAGCTTTGATCGCCGATTGACGAACAAAGTTCCACCAGCGTGCCGTCAGGACATCGGACATAGGAAACGGTCTGTCCCCAGGGTTTCAAGAGGGGCTCTTTGATGGACACGGCGCCCTCGGTGACGGCCTTGGCGTGGGCGGCCGCAACATCGTCTGTGACCAGCGCTATCTCCATGCCCAGAGGCTCTGGTGAATGGCTGGCTTGGACATAGCCATCGGGCAGATTGGACGCGCCCAGGGCATGGCTTGCAAACGCCAGTGCGGTCGCGCCGGTGTCCATTTCGGCATAGCCGGATTCGTGGACGAACCGCCGGTTTAAACCAAAGGCCTTTTCAAAAAATTCCACCGACGCAAGCACATCGGGAACGTAAATGATGGTGTATCCGAATTTCATGATGTGCGCCTTTGAGTCATTGCCAGGTCCAACTGGCGTTTAGCGTTGAATTCCACCCACACGCCATCTTATGGCCGTTTCACAAGGGGATCGACGCGCCACTTGGAGAGCCATCCCGTTTTGTATGAGCCACTCATTTTGCGTAGATTTTGAATAGTTTTTTTGGCGACCCAATGGATAAAAATAGTAAAAACCTTATTTTGAGTAGATTTCATGGGAAACTCTTTTTGTGTTTTTCTCGAGTTGCTAGAAAAGCAGATCACAAGCGTCCAATTCAAGATGAAGCCCATTGCATACCAGGATGCCATCCCCTCGGCAAAATCATCGCCGCAAAGTCAGCCCCTGCCCCCCGAGCTGTTGGCTGATTTGCGAACGGACCAAGCTGGCGAAGTGGGTGCCATTTGTATTTATCAGGGGATTCTGCGGATCACCCGAGATGACGCGCTGCGCTGCTTTGCTCTGCGCCACCTTGCGACAGAGACACACCACCTGCAGCAAATCGAGGCCTGGTTGCCGCCAAATCAGCGAAGCCGTTTGTTGCCTTTATGGCGATTAGCTGGATTCATGACCGGTGCTTTACCCGCCCTGTTTGGCCCGAAAGCGGTTTACGCGACCGTGGAGGCTGTCGAGACTTTCGTCAACCAGCACTACGAAGAACAGATCACAGGGTTGACATCTCAGATTGACTTGCGCGACTTGAGAAATACCTTGATCAACTGCCAAGCCGACGAAATTGCCCACCGTGACGAAGCCGCAATGGCGCGCGGCGCAGGTCGGCCCGGCTGGGCGCTGAGAGCCTGGTGCAATTTAGTCCAAGCCTGCTCTCAATCTGCAGTGGCTTTGTGCAGACACATTTAGGAGCTCATCCAATGACAGCCCTGGTTGCCGAAATAGAACGCTTTGACAAGTTGAGTTCAACTTGGTGGAACAAGCGGGGCCCCATGCGGCCTTTGCATGTGATCAATGCATTGCGATTGGGGTACGTGGTTGAACAAGTCGCAAAGCATGTTGGTCGGATGCCCTCTCACGCGCTATACGGTTTGCGAATCTTGGATGTGGGTTGTGGTGGGGGCTTGTTGGCCGAACCGTTGGCCAGGCTAGGCGCTGTTGTCGTGGGCGTTGACGCATCACCCGGCAATATTTCTGCAGCGCGCAGTCATGCCTCGCTGCATGGTGTTCCCGTGGATTACCGGCTGGGTGAATCGGCAGAAGTTGTTTCCCCAGAAGAGAAATTTGATGTGGTGTTGGCGCTGGAGGTTGTCGAGCATGTCCAAGATATGCCCGCCTTCATGGCCAACGCCGCAAGACACTTGGCACCGGGTGGCCTGATGGTTGTTTCGACGATTGATCGCACTTGGAAAAGTTACCTATTTGCCATTGTGGGTGCGGAATACATACTCCGTGTGCTTCCACGTGGCACACACCATTGGTCTATGTTTGTGCGGCCAGAGGAACTCGGTACGGCATTGGCTCCGCATGGCTTGGTGCGACAGGATCTCAGGGGGATGCGCTACCAACCTTTGCAGCATCGGGCCAGCTGGTTTTCTGACACCCGTGTGAATTACATCGCCACCTTTGCCCGTCCTGCAAATAAGGATCGCGATCCCTCGGCGCAAGCCACTTGAATGACATGGAGATTTTTCCTCCCACACGCCAGGCTGCGCTAGAGCGAATGGCGGCCATCCATCCCGCCGAATATGTCCGTACCCGCAATGACCTCCAGGGTGCGGTCACGGGTTTATCGCCCTACATTACCCACGGCCTGGTCAGTCTGCCCGAAGTGTTCAACGCCATCGCGCAGCATCACCCACTGACAGTGCAAGACAAGCTGGTATTTGAGTTGGGTTGGCGCGCGTACTACCGACATGTTTGGACCCACCGGTCAGAGGGCATATTTGATTCGATTCATGACGGTTGCCTGCCTGAGGCTGAATACGCGCGGGCCCTGCCTGCAGACATCCGCCAGGCGGGAACAGGTGTTCCGGTGATCGACATGGCGGTTCGCACTTTGTACGCGACGGGTTATCTTCACAACCATGCGCGCATGTGGTTGGCCAGTTATGTGGTGCACCTCCGCAAAGTGCATTGGCGTATTGCGGCGGATTGGCTGTACGGGCACTTGCTGGACGGCGATCTCGCCAGCAACCATCTGAGTTGGCAATGGGTCGCTGGCACAGGCAGCAGCAAGCCCTACCTTTTCAACGCGGACAACGTGGCGCGCTATGCGCCCCCAGCCTGGCACAGTCCTGGCAGCGTGATCGATCAGTCTTACGACCTACTCGACCAAATCGCTCGTCGGCCTCAGCCGTTGGCGCCCTGGCGCGGGTCTGAATCTGCCGGCGCTCAGCACCTGGTGGAACCCGACTTGGGTTCGACCCCGCCTGTCGAATGTGGGTGGACCGAGCCCCAGGGCCAAGCTGCCCAAGGACGCCCGGTGTGGCTGGTTCACCCATGGAATTTGGGCGAGCTGCCAGCAGAGTTACCGGCAGACACCTTGTGTGTCGGCATTTTCTTGCAAGAGTTTCATCAAACCTGGCCTTGGAGCGAACGCCGTTGGCGCTTTGTGACCGAGCGGATGAAGGCCTTGGCCCATTTGCTTTGGTACGGTGATGTCGCTTCCGTTTCCGCCGCACTGAAGAACGCGGCCCATGTGGGCAGTGTCCAAGAGCCCCACCTTCAACCGTGGTTGGAATCCTTGGCCGATTGCCAAGCTGCACCCGCGTTATTCCCGCCCATTGAAACGCGCTGTGACTCCTTCTCTAAATGGTGGACGCAAGTCGCACGCAACGGCCAAGGCCAAGGTCGTTGGCATCAAAAGTCAAAACCCATTTGACTTTCGTTTTGAGTCGGCTTTGAAGACGCTTTGGGCTTGCCACCCCGAAATTGGCGGGAGGCGTGTTTTTCAATCACTGCGGTTTTTCCGGCTTTGACTTCAGGATCGCGCCTTCTCTCGTGAAGTCTTTGTTTGGCCAGGTGTGTGGCGGCTTTGGTGTCGACGATGGGCCATAGCACTTCGCGATCAACCGGGGCGAGCTCGTTCGCTGCCAGTGGGTTCAACCACGGCTCAAACACCCATTCTGCGGGCACATGACGCATGCGTGGCAGCCAACGTCTGACGAAATGACCTTGCGGATCGTGATCTTGCGCTTGCTTGATGGGGTTGTAGACCCGGGTGGTGTTGATGCCTGTGGTGCCTGATTGCATTTGCAACTGACTCCAGTGAATGCCAGGCTCATAGTCGAGGAACTGTGTGGCGAGCCATTCGCCCACAAGGCGCCAATGCAGCCACAGGGGATACGCCGCGACAGAGACCAGCATGGCGCGCATCCGAAAATTCAGCCAACCCGTTTCTCTGAGCATGATGACGCAGGCGTCCACCATGGGCCAGCCTGTTCTGGCGTTTTGCAGCGCTTCAAAGTGGGCATGATTGAACTCGTTTTCTCTCAGGCCGTCATACCCAGGGTGCATGTTGCGCCATTCAATTTCGGGCTCGCTTTCCAACTTTTGAATGAAATGACAATGCCAATGCAGTCGGCTGATGAAGGCACTCAAGCCTGCGCGGTGTCGGCTGGCTTGGGGTGGCAAGCTGTCCATTTTGGCTCGGGTGGCCTGCACGACTTCACGCATGCTGATGCAGCCATAGGTCAAGTAAGTCGACAAGCGTGAACAGGCATCAGGGGCTGACAAGGGGGAAGAAATGCTGCCCCGGTAACCGATGCTGCGCGCATTCAAAAAACTGTGCAATGTGGCCAGCGCCAGGAGCCGACCGCCACGTTGCCTGCGGGGTGGGTCGTGTCTTAAATGCGTTGGCGCTCGCATGTCTAAAGGCCGCCCTGGCGGCGAAGACCAAAATATCAAATTGCCGGGGTCCTGCTGTGGCGAGGCCATGTGATGTTCCCAAGCGCGTTGCCACTGGTTTCGCGTTTTGAGCCGCCGCACCACGCCAAACTGAGCAAACTCTTGCCAACTGACCCCGGTTTTTTTGCACCAATCAGAAACCTGGAGATCCCGTGCGTAAGTCCATCCATTTCCCGTTTCTTCATGCGAATAAAGGCGCAAAAAGGGTGCCTCTTGCCAAATGCGATTCAAAACGTCTGGGAGTTCACCCGTGTGTATTTCGATACATCCGCCCAGGGTTCGCAAATGGCCGTCCAACACTTGCAAGGATTCGCGAATAAATTCAAAGTGTTGGAGTGCGCAATCGGGTTGCAGCCACAACGCGGGTTCAATCACGTAAATACAGCGCAACGGCCCTTCCCTGGCGGCCTGGGACAAGGGGCCATGGTCTTGCCAGCGCAAGTCGCGTTTAAACCAGACCAAGCCGTAGCTCATGCGTTGTTTCGGCAGACATGACCCATGCACATCCATAAATTTTTCATGGGTAGTCGATGGATGAGATTGCAAACTGAGACAAAGAAAAGATCAACCGTCAGCCCGCGGCCGCAGAAGACACCCGTTGCAAAGCGATAGCTTGAACGCCTTGTTTCTGGAGCATCCATTGAACAGGTTCAGACCCCAAAATCAGCGCCAATTGAGTGGCTTTGGATTGCAAGGCACAGGCCGGTTGTTTGCCAATGAATTGCACAATCCATGTGGGCATGACATCCAACGCGGCCTTCAAGGTCAATTGCATGAACGGCTTGTCCCAGAGATCGGTCGGATAATTTTCAATGACAGCGCATATTTCCTGGGCACGCGCATCAAATCGCAACTCTTGGCGGTATTGCGCCAATTCAAATTGAGTGGATGACCAAGTCAAAGGCAATTCAGTAGCGCCTAACCATCGCCCAATTTTCGCCATCTCATGGATGTATTGGTCGCATTCGTGTGCAGCAAGTGGATTTTTGGATAAATGTTGGTAAGCGCTGAGGAATGAACTCACTTCAGCGATGTGAACCCAGCGTATCAATGCCGGTTCATTGGCCACATAAGGGTTGCCTTCAAGGTCTACCCCCTTGATCTTGGCGTGTATCTCATTGACTCTGTGAATGGCGCCCATGGCCATGGCGTGACCACCGTAGTTGGTTGCAGCCACAAAAAATGCTGTTCGTCCCAAGCGATCTTTGAGGCGATTTTTAAAATCTGAATGGTCCCAAACTGCCGATAAGGCTCTTGGATGCAAGGACTGAACGATCAGTGATGAAATCCCACCCACCATCATGGCCGTGAAGTTGGCATGCACCTTCCAAACCACCGATTCGGGGCCAAAAAGTCCAGGATCGCCCAGGGGCAATTTGAAATCTTCTAAATTCGATTTCGATCCCGTGATCGTCCTCAGCCGTTCACCGATGACTTGAACGGCCAAGTCAGACAGAGATTCATGCAAGGACATAGAGGGCGTGAGCAAACTGGAGTAGCTTGGATTTTGAATGAAATGAAAGCCCCTAGCGCTTTGGGCCCTAGGCGCGCAAGAGAGGCGATGGATCGGGCGCCGTGCTTTTGAGTTTGGGCTTCTCGGCTTTCAACTTTGACTGCGGGCCACCCGGCCACCGGATGTATGAAAATAGCTGCAAGTGACCATCCATGAGGTTTTCTGTGCAAGAAAATGATTTTGTTTTTCCGTTCTCTTGGCTCGGTTTCGATTTAAGTGCGCTTTCATTGGCTTCCAAACTTTTGATGCTCTACGGACTGTTGATGTGGCTTGCTTTGGGGATCACCTACATCATTTCCCTCAGCGATGCACGCACCATTCGAGAGGTGGGCATCTGGGTTAAACCCATGAAATTCATGGCCGCCACGGCCTTGTTTGCCTGGACCACGGTCGCGGTTGCCGAATTGGCTAATTCAAGCCTGACGCACGGGGCGGCCTACACGGGGATTTGCAGCTTGCTTTTCGCCACCTCCCTTTTTGAAGTGGTGTACATCACCTACCAAGCGTCCCAAGGGGCTGCGTCACACTACAACACCAGTGATTCTTGGCACGCACTGATGTTTGGCCTGATGGCCCTTGCGGCAGTTGGGCTCACCGCGACACAAGGTTGGCTGGCTTGGGAGATTTGGCGAGCAGAAGGCGCCAAGCCATTGGCCGTCACAACTTGGGGGGTCATTGCTGGACTGACTTTGACCTTCCTACTTTCCACGATCAGCGGATTCATGCTGGGAGGCCATCAGCCACCGGCAGGCTCAGGCTTACCCCTCGTGGGCTGGCATGTGTACAACGATGTTCGTCCCGCCCATTTTCTGGGGGTACATGCCCAACAACTGATTCCCCTTTGGGGCCTGTTTGCCGAACGTTTTCTGGGCAACCATGCGCCCCACGCCCTGACCGCAGGCTGCTCTGTGTATGTGGTTTTATGGGGGCTGCTCACCTGGAGTAGCTTGGCCAATGGGGTTTGAATAAATTTGCAGCCGTCCGCGGTGGGTTGATGGCTGTCTTTCAAAATAAAAGACAGCCAACGCGGCGCGACTGAAATTTGAACGACCTGATCAGCGGCTCAGAACTCGGCGTCTAAAACAATCGGTTGGCCATGGGGCGTGTTTGCGGCTGCATGCTCCCAAGCATGCTCCAGTTCATGGATCTGATCGGGCGTGCCCAGATGGTGTTCGATCACCATCTTCTCCAAGGCATTCAGCCAGTGCGTGTAATAGCCGTGTCCGTCGTCTTTGTCACCCAGCGCTTGGGCTTGGCGAATTTCATGGGTGAGCGCAGCAGCCCACTCAGGCCAAGTGAATACGCCTTTTTCATGCAATTGCAAAGTCATGGCAAAGGCCTGTGCTTGCCAAGGTTCCGCAAACACAAAACCCTCATTGCCGGTGGACAAAGGCAGGCCATCTGCACATTGACGGGCGATGTCTTCGAGGGTGAGCTGTGTCGATGGCGTCAGGCAGGCATTCATCACAAAACGGCTTCCAAATAAGGTTCCCAGGCATCCACACTCACCTGTACTTGCGGGTCGGCACCTTCACCCCAGAGTTCTGGGCCCTCAAACACCACGGTATAAAGCCATTCCGCTTGGCTGTTGAAAGGCGGCAAGGCGCTGTCGACGTGGCTGTCGGGGTAGACATGCGCGCCATGCACCATGACCACCTTGCCCGTGTGACCTCGCACATAACGCGGCAACCGTGTGTGGCCTTGCGGGTGAATATTGCGCGCACGCACCCGTTGTCCTACGGCAAAGCCTGCCGGACGAGTGGCTTCGCGCAGAGTCGGCGAGCCTGCGGCAAGCGCGGCGTCGACCGAATCCAATGTCAGAACGCGGGCGACAGGACCAGGGGGGGCTTGCAGCTGGCCGCTGGACAGTTCGCTTGCAGTGACCAGACCGCGTTCCAGGATCAGTTGCTCGAGAGCACGAATCCAGATTTCGTAGTAACTGCTCGACAAATAAATGGAAGGCGGCAAGGATTCACGGGCAGACCGCGCCAGATCGATGTTCCATTGACCGCTTGCCCCCATGGCCACGGTGACCGCCATGGCGCGACTTTCCCATGGCGCATGAAACAAAGGTTCATCGGGCTCGGGCCGCACCCGACCAAACCCTTGCATCCCGCCCATGTCGTGCACGCCGTTCATGCTGCCTCCGACAAGGCCAAGCCGGTGCCGATCATTGAATTGCGCGTCACGCGCAGCGCCAACTGTTCTTCATTCAGATGCTCGGTTCCAGGGGGGCGCATGGGCAAGACCATGTAGCGGACTTCGGCGGTGGAATCCCAAACTCGGAAGGTGCTGTGCTCGGGCAAGGTGACCCCAAAATCGGCCAGCACACCGCGCGGATCCATCACCGCCTTGGCCCGATAGGCGGCGCTTTTGTACCAAACAGGGGGCAAACCCAATATCGGCCAAGGGTAGCAACTGCACAAGGTGCAAACCACCATGTTGTGCACCTCAGGCGTATTGGCAACCGCCACCATGTGCTCTCCCTGCCTGCCGCTGTACCCCAGCGAGGCAATGGCGGCCGTCGCGTCTTGGAGAAGCCAAGCATGAAAGGCCGGGTCACTCCACGCCTTGGCCACCACACGGGCGCCGTTGTGGGGTCCCACCTCGGTCTCGTAAATTTCAACGATCCGGTCCAGCGCAGCCGGGTCCACGTAGCCTTTGCGCGTCAAGAGCGTTTCTAAGGCGCGGACGCGGACGTCCATGTCGCTCAAATGGCTGGGCTCATCGGGTCCGTGCGCGTGGTGGTGGTGATGCTGATCGCTCAAACGGGGTCTCCTCAAGAAGCCAGCGGCTTCACTGGACAAAAAATCTTTCGAAGATCATAGACAACAATTCGAAAGCGTGATGCCGATCAGGGTTTGAAACCGGCTGCGACCGCGCCCAAGGGGCAGGCCGGGCTTCAAGGTGTTTGACAGCTGCCATGAAACTGCCTGAACACCTTCGGCGTCATCGGCTGCGCTTGCGCAAACAAGCCCTTTTTTTGGCTTCGCGCTTGGCGTTCTAACTCGGCATAGGGGCCGGCACTGGCGCGAAAGTGGTAAGCCCAAGCCATGCCCGAGGCGACCATTTCCGCACCGACGTCCCGTCCGTCGATTTCAACTCGCGCCAAGACACGGCCATAGGTGTCGGTGCCATGCGGAATCACCTGGACGGTTTTGCGATGCACCCACTGAATCAAGGCGTCGCGAGAGACTTCGCCGCCAGGCTGACAACGTTCAGGCGCGTCGATGCCCTCAATGCGCAGCTTGACCGCTTCATGCGCTTGCTCCGGCAAAACCAACAAGGTGTCGCCATCGGCCACCCAACTGACCCAACCCGTCCAGCGGGTGTGCTCCATGGTGGACGCAGTGGGCACCACAGCAGGCTGTGCCCACAGCAGGGTGCACAGCCCCCAAAGGACGAACCCGCTGGCCATTCGAATACGGTTCATCAAGGGATTTCCAAGGTTTTGAAAATAATCGGCGGCGGCAACTAGTCACCTAGGGTTTACGAGAAGGGGGGTGGGTGAAATCAAACCTCCTCGGACAGGCTACATTCTGAGGTCAATCACCCTGCTTGCCACTCACCGCGCCTCACCTTTTCAAGTTGGACATTCCACCATGAACTTCATGCCTGCCATCACGCGTCGACTCCTGCCTTGGGCCAGCTTGGCCACCGCCTTGTGCGCTTTGGCGGCCCCCGTTCAAGCGCAAGACAAGCCGCCGCTGAAAATTTTGGTCGGCTTCGCGCCGGGCGGTTCGGCCGATGTGCTGGCGCGCTTGATCGCCGAGTCGATCCGAGATGACTTTTCGACCATCATCGTCGACAACAAGCCCGGTGCGGGCGGGCGCATTGCGCTGAACGCGGTGAAGGCCGCCAAGCCAGACGGGCAAACCGTGATCGTGCTGCCCAGCGGCCCGATGGTGCTGTTCCCGCATGTGTACAAAAAGCTCGACTACGACGCGGTGAAAGACTTCACCCCGGTTTCGCAAATTGCGCGCTTTCAGTTCGGTGTGGTGTCGGGCCCGGCGACGAATGTGAAGACGGTGGCGGAGATGTTGGCCAAAGCCAAAACCGATCCGGCCAGCGCCAGCTACGGCACACCCGGTGCGGGCACCTTGCCGCATTTCATGGGGGTGTTGCTGGAGCAATCCACTGGCGTCAGCCTGAACCATGTGCCTTTTCAAGGCGGTGCCCCGGCCAACAACGCGCTGCTGGGCGGCCACATCGGCTACAAGTTTGACGTGGTGTCTGAAACCGCTGAACTGCACCACAACAAAAAAGTACGCATCATCGCGGTGACCGGTTCGCAGCGCGACCCGCAAGTGCCCGAAGTGCCCACGCTCAAAGAATCGGGCGTGAACATGGAGGCCACCGCCTGGTTTGCCATGTACGGCCCCGCTGGCCTGAAAGGCGAAGCGCTGGCCCGCTTGGAAAAAGCAGTGATGAAAGCCGTGCGCGACCCGGCTTTGAAAGACAAATTGATCAAGCTCGGCTACGAGCCGATCGGCTCCAATGCCAGTGATTTGGCGGCGGCACAAAAAGCCGACCTGGCCCGTTGGGAAAAACCCATCAAGGCCACCGGTGTAGAACTCGACTGAAGCCCTGCCATGACCCTGTCACGCCGCACCTCCGCACAGACCCTCGCCCTCTTCATGGCCTGCGCCAGCTGCCTGCTGCTGGCGCCCGGCGCGCAAGCGCAAGCGCAAGGGCAAGGGCAAGCGCAAAACTACCCGAGCAAACCGATCCGCTTTGTCAACAACTTTCCGCCGGGCGGCCCGTCTGACTTTTTGGCGCGCACCGTGGGTGAGGCCATCACCACCGCCTTCAAGCAACCGGTGGTCACCGAAAACAAAGCCGGTGCCGGTGGCAACATTGGCGCAGACTTGGTGGCCAAGAGTCCGGCCGATGGTTACACCGTGCTGTTCGGCATTGACACCGCCTTCACCGTCAATCCATCGATTTACAAGGGCATGCCCTTCAAGCCCAGTGACTTCAAGCCCATCATGGTGATGGTCTCCTCCGGCTTGCTGGTGGGCGCGCATCCGGGCACCGGTTTCAAAAGCATGAAAGACCTGATCGCCCAAGGCAAAGGCAAGGGCCTGAACTTCAGCAGCGGCGGCAGTGGGAGCCCGGGTCACTTGGCGGCAGAAATTTTCATGGACGCGGCCGGCATCCAAATCCAGCACGTCCCCTACAAAGGCAACACGCCCGCTGTGTTGGCGGTGTTGTCGGGCGAGGTCGATGCGGGCGTCTTGGCCACGCCCGGCATGCTTCCCCACGTCAAAGCCGGCAAGATCACACCTTTGGCGGTGACCAGCCGCCAACGCTCGCGCTCTGCGCCTGAGGTGCCCACGGTGAGCGAGCTGGGCCTGAAAGATTTGGAGTTGGAAGTGCTGTACATCGCCATGGTGCCCGCTGCCACGCCCGAGCCGGTGGTGCAGGTGCTGCAAAAAGCGTTCACCGAGGCCCTGAAACGCCCCGACACCCAAGCGCAATTGGCCAGCATGGATTTGTTTTTCGAAGGTCTGACCGGTGCCGACGCGAGCAAACGCCTGAGCGACTTGGCACAGCGCTATGCCCGCACTGTCCAGTCCACCGGCATGAAAGTCGAATGAACCACATGAATCCCTCCACTGCCGCGCGCCCCAACATCGTCTTCATCGTCGCCGACGACCTGGGTTTTGCCGACCTGGGTTGCTACGGCGGCCGCGATGCAGCCTTCGGCCCCATCTCGCCGGTGCTCGACCAACTGGCGTCCCAGGGGCTGAAATTCACCGACGGATATGCCAACTCGCCGGTCTGCTCACCCACCCGTTTTGCGCTGATGACCGCGCGCTACCAATACCGCCTGCGCGGTGCGGCCGAAGAACCCATCAACAGCCGAGCACGCAACAGCACCACGCTGGGCCTGCCGACCTCGCACCCCACCCTGCCCTCGCAGCTCAAGGCCGTGGGTTACCGCACCGCTTTGATTGGCAAATGGCACATGGGCTATCCGCCCACCTTTGGCCCCTTGCGCTCGGGGTACGACGAATTTTTTGGCCCCATGGCGGGCGGTGTGGACTACTTCACCCATTGCGCCTCCAACGGCGCGCATGACCTCTGGGTGGGCGAAGAAGAACAGCCGCACGAAGGCTATTTGACCGATCTGATCTCGCGCCACGCGGTGGACTTTGTTGAGCGCATGGCCCAAGGCGAACGCGCCAAGGACCCCTTCTTTTTGAGCCTGCACTACACCGCGCCGCACTGGCCCTGGGAAACGCGCGAAGACCATGCCCTCGCGCAGGAGGTCAAAGACAATTTGTTCCATCTGCACGGCGGCAACATCCACACCTACCAGCGCATGATCCACCACATGGACGAAGGCATTGGCTGGGTGGTCGATGCCTTGAAAAGAACCGGGCAATTGGACAACACGCTGATCGTCTTCACCAGCGACAACGGCGGTGAGCGCTTCAGCGACAACTGGCCCTTGGTGGGCGGCAAGATGGACTTGACCGAAGGCGGGATTCGCGTGCCCTGGATCGCCCATTGGCCGGCCGGTATCGCGCCCGGCGGCGTCAGCGCCCAGCACTGCATGACCATGGACTGGTCGGCCACGATGATGGCGCTGGGCGGTGCCACGCCCGACCCCGACTACCCGCTGGACGGCGTGTCGCTGTGCGACGTGCTGCGCAACCCAGCGCACACGTTCGAGCGCCCCATGCACTGGCGCATGAACCACCGTGGCCAGCGCGCCATGCGCCTGGGCGACTGGAAATACCTGCGCGTGGATGGCCACGACTACCTGTTCAACATCCCTGCCGATGCGCGTGAACGCGCCAACCAGGGCGGCCGCCAACCCGCGCAATTGCAAGCCCTGCGCGAACAATGGGAAACCTGGAACGCCAGCATGCCCGCCATTCCCGAAGATGCCACCATCAGCCTGGGCTACTCGGTCAAAGACATGCCGCAGCGCTGAGCCGCGCACTCACCACTGCAGCGACAATCGAGCATGGCTTCTTTGCAACGGTTTTTGACTTTCCGCGACTGGCCGCGTCTGACACCGGAGTTGGCACGCATTGAGGTGTTGGCCGGCCTGACCGTGGCGCTGGTGATGATTCCGCAGGCCGTGGCCTACGCGGGCTTGGCCGGCATGCCCTTGGTCACTGGCTTGTACACCTGTTTGTTGCCCGCTTTGCTGGCCGTGCTCTTTGGCAGCGCCAACCGCTTGTCGGTCGGGCCTGCGGCCTTGACCTGTGTGCTGATCGGCGCCTCGCTGACCGGCTTGGCTGAGCCGGGCTCAGCCGAGTGGGTGTCCTTGGCGGTGTGGTTGTCTTTGCTGTCGGGCGGCATTCAGTTGCTTCTGGGTCTGGGCAGTTACGGCTGGTTGATCAACCTCATCAGCTCGCCCATCATGATGGGCTTCACCCAAGCCGCCTCTTTGTTGATCATGGCCTCGCAAGTTCCGGCCTTGCTGGGCGTGCGCTCCTGGGACCACGCCGTGGCCACCTGGCCGGTGTGGCTCACCGCATGGCCGGCCTGGTTTGGCGTGGGCAGTGTGTTGCTCTTGTTTTGGCTGCGCCGCACCCTGCCGCGTTGGCCCGGGGTGATGCTGGTCATGGGTGCGGCCTCGGTGCTGGGCTACGCCATCGGGTACGCGCAGCACGGCAGCGTCATCGGTCTGCTGCCCTCGGGCTTGCCCGCGCTGTCTTGGCCCGATTGGCCCGGCTGGGAGCAACTCAATCAATTGTGGGTGCCGGCCATGGTGATTGCCTTGGTCAGTTTTTTAGAAACCGCGTCCAGTGCGCGCATCGAATGCCAGCGCGATGGACGCCGCTGGGACGACAGCACCGAATTGTTCAGCCAAGGTCTGGCCAAGCTGGCCTCGGCCTTCTTGGGCAGCTTTCCCACCAGTACCTCGTTCTCGCGCTCGGCGCTGATGCTGTATGCCGGCGCGCGCTCAGGTTGGGCGGTGGTGTTCTCAATTGTCTTTGTGTTGCTGGCCCTGCTGCTGCTGATGCCGGCCTTGCAATTTGTACCCAAGTCGGTGATGGCGGCGGCGGTGATCGTGGCCGTGTCCAATTTGTTCCAGCCGCGGCAGTTTCTCAAGCTGTGGCAAATTGACCGGGCTGAAACGCTCACCGCGGGCATCACCTTTGCCATCACCTTGCTGACCGCGCCCCGCATTTACTGGGGCGTGCTGACCGGTGTGGTGGTGGGTTTGTCGCACTTTTTGCACACCCGCTTGCACCCGCGCATCATCGAAGTCGGGCAACACCCCGATGGCTCCTTGCGCGATCGCCATTTGTTGCAACTGCCGCTGCTCGCACCCCAGGTGTATGCCTTGCGCATGGATGCCGAGCTGGACTTTGCCGCGGCCAGTGCATTTGAACGCACCATCGTCGAGCACCTGAACCAACACCCTGAAGTGCAGCACGTGTGTCTGTTTGCCCATCCGATCAATCGCATCGATGTCACTGGGGTAGAAACTTTTGCGCAACTCCACCAGTTGCTGATCCGCAAAGGCATCACGCTCCACATCAGTGGCATCAAATTACCGGTGCTCACCGCTTTGCAAAAGGCGGGGCAGTTGCAACCCAGCGCAACGCTGCGGCTGTACCGAACCGATGCCGAAGCCATCAAAGCCTTGTCGGCATTGAACGAGGATCCAGCAGACATGGCCGCTGCCGTGATCTGAAATCCATGGTCGATCCCAAGGGCCAAGCGGTCAGGCAGTCAGGCGGTCACGTGGTCAGGCGTTCAGGCGCTGACGATCCAGCCTTCTAAAGGATCGAAGTCCGGTAAGCCATAGCCGGGATGCGTCGCCTTCAATTGATGCTGCTGTGCGGCCCAGGCCGCTTGCATCAGGCAGAGCGTGGCATCCAGTGAATCGCCAGAGGGGTCTTGCACCAATTCTTCAGACAAGACCGTGCTCAGTTTCAGGCGCAGCCCCAACCGGGTTTGGCCCCGCTCCAGCGCGCTGAGCACGTCTTTGCGGGCGAGCAGACGCTCGGGCGTTTGTTTGGCTTTGTCGTCACTCTTGTAGCTGCGCTGGCCCAAAATTTCACGCGCCAGCAAACCAGGATACGCCTCCAGCGCCACTCTGTGCGGGTCGCCAGGGTGCAAGCCGGGCAAGGACACGCCGGCCTCCAACAGCAAAGGCACCCCTGCATGCAGCATGAAAGCCACGGGCGGATTGACCCATTTCATGGAGGGGCTGGAACCCGCAGGTCCATCGGTTTGCCGGTGTGCAAACTTGCGGCCCACGGGGCGCGCGTTGCAAAAAGCAGCAAACTCATGGCGAATCGTCTCCCGGCTCAAGCTGGCGTAATGCCGCATGCAAGCCGCCCACTCCAAAGGCCAGCCCAATGTGGCGACCAGCTCACGCGGCAGACCGAAGGGCAAATCAAAGCCGCCGACCCAAGCGCGGGGCTCGGCCAACCAGTGGCCCAATTCGGGCAAGGTAGAGAATGTTTGCAGTTGCAGCAGCCGGACTTGGCCGGGCTGCCTATCGCCAAGCGCCAGCACAATCGGTTTGCGCCGGCTGGGGCTGCTGGTGAAGTCGCAGCCGATCAACATGCCGAAATCAGGAACGGCCGATGATGGAGGCCGTGGCCATCAACTCTTCGAGCAAGGCCATGGACACCGAACCCGACACGCTGTAGGGGTCCAGCTCGGCGCGCTCAGAGTATTTGAGCAAGATGCTGGTGTTCACCCGGGTCACGTCCACCTGGCCCATGGTCCAGCCGCTGTAGCGGCGCTCGGAAATTTCTTGGTAATGCAACAGGATCACGTCTTTGTGGCGCGGGTCCTTTTGGATGTGTGCATACAGTTCGCTGACGGCGGCGCGGCCCCCTTCGATGGCCTGCAAAAAAATGCCCCCGCCGTAGCACAGGATGCCAGTGATCCCCCCAGCCGGGTTGAATTGCCGCGATTGACCCAGAATGTTTTCAATGGTTTCGGGCCCCGCATCCACAGCGCGACTCGCATACAGCAGGCGTACCAACATGTTCAATCCTTTCGTGGAATCAAGGCCAAAAACTCACGGCGCAAATTGGCATCTTTCAAGAACACGCCGCGCATGACCGAGTTGATCATTTTGCTGTCCATGTCTTTGACGCCGCGCCAGCCCATGCAAAAGTGGCTGGCTTCCATGACGATGGCCAAACCATCAGGCTGGGTTTTGCGTTGAATCAGGTCGGCCAATTGAACCACGGCTTCTTCTTGAATTTGTGGGCGCCCCATGATCCATTCGGCCAGGCGGGCGTACTTGGACAAGCCGATCACATTGGTGTGCTCATTGGGCAACACGCCAATCCAAATCTTGCCGATCACCGGGCAAAGGTGGTGGCTGCAGGCACTGCGCACGGTAATCGGGCCCACAATCATCAACTCATTCAGGTGCTCGGCATTGGGAAATTCTGTGATGTCGGGTGTCGGCTCATACCGCCCCTTGAAAACCTCTTTGAGGTACATCTTCGCCACACGACGCGCGGTGTTGTTCGTGTTGTGGTCGTTCTCGGTGTCAATCACCATGCTGTCCAGCACGCCCTTCATCTTGTCCGTCACCTCGTCCAAGAGCTGCTCCAGCTCACCCGGTTGGATGAAGTCGGCTATGTTGTCATTGGCGTTGTAGCGTTTACGTGCAGCCACAACCCGCTCGCGGATTTTGACCGACATGGGCGTGCCATGGTCTTGTAAAGAGACTGCGGGTGCATCTTTCATGGCTTGTCATCGTTCTTAAACATGGCCCGCATCGTACCAGCGATTGATAGCACCCCTGGGGGTGGGGAATTCAGTAACGCTTACCGGTCAATAGCAGGGCCAAACGCATCAAGCCGTAGGCCCCCCAATCCAAGACCCGTTGCAAGCGCGGTCGGCCGGCAAACTTGGCGGCTGCGATGGGGGTGCTTTCAAGCTCAATGGCCCGGACCAAGCGAACATGCAATTGCTGGGCAAAGGGGCCGTCGGCCACCACCACATTGGCTTCGCGCGCCATCAACAAACTGATAGGGTCCAAGTTAGAGGATCCGACCGTGGCCCAGGGCCGGTCGTGGTGTGCATCGATCACAGCGACTTTGGCGTGCAAAAAGCTGGCCGTGTATTCATGAATTTCCACACCCGCAGCCAGCAAAGAACCATACACCGGTCGCACAGCGTGAAATTGCATAAAGTATTCATAGCGCCCTTGCAGCAGCAAACGCACTCGGACCCCGCGCCTGGCCGCATAGATCAGGGCACGGCGAACCTTACGCCCGGGCAAGAAATACGCGTTGGCAATCACAATCTCGTGTCGCGCCAAGGCAATCGCTTTGCAATAGGCTTTTTCAATTTGCCCCCGGTGCAGCAAATTGTCACGCAGCAGCAAGCCGGCCCGTGCCACCCGGGTGGGTGCCTCGCCCAGTGCGTCGGGCTCGGTCCAGGGCAAGTGCAGGCCGGCGGCTTTGAACGAGCTAAAGGCTTCTGGAAAATGACGCTGGCGCACATGACGCACCGCTTGGATGCGCCACCACAGCTGGGCCGTGGTCTCTTGCACTTGTTGCACCAAAGCCCCCTTGGCCCACACTGCAAAGTCCAGTCGCGGTTTCTCCAAGGCGCCGTGGGAGGGGTCGTAGTAATCATCCAAGATGTTGATGCCGCCACAAAAAGCCACCTGGCCGTCCACCACACACAATTTGCGGTGCAAGCGGCGCCAACGGCTGGGGATCAACAAACCCAGCGATCCCAATGGGGAATACACGCGCCACTCAATGCCCGCTTGCGCCAGACGCTGACGCCAGTCCTCGGTCAACGCGCCCGAACCCACCCCATCGACCACGACCCACACCCGCACGCCCCGTTGGGCGGCCCGGATCAAACTCTCAGCCACCTCGGCTCCGGCGCCATAGAAGTCAAAAATATAAGTTTCCAGATGGACATGGGACCGTGCACTGTCGACCGCCGCCATGAGCGCCGCAAAATAGTCTTTCCCACCTTCCAGCAAACGGAGATGGTGGCCATCGCGAATGAAATGGCTGGCGTGGGTGTGTCGCATCAGCGCGGTCAGTCGAAATGAAACTCCGCCACCAAGGGCAGGTGGTCAGACATTTGGCGCCAAATTCGGCCATGCGGCACCATCACGCTGGTAGGCCGCAAACCGCGTGCATACACATGGTCGAGCTGCACGATCGGCAGCCTGGACGGGTAGGTCCAAGCCCTGGGCTGGGTCCACTCCACCAAACCGGCCCCCGCCATCATCTTGCCCACCCGCCGGCCCCAATCGTTGAAGTCGCCGGCCACCACAACCGGTTCATCCAGGCCAATTTCGCGTTCAATAAAGGCCAGCAGTTGCGTCACTTGGCGAATTCGGCTGGCCGGAATCAAGCCCAGGTGCACCACGATCACATGCACCGACCTGCCTTGCATCTGCACCTCAGCGTGCAGTAAGCCGCGCTGCTCTAAGCGGTGATCGGACATATCTTCGTGCTGATGTTTCAGCACCGGCCAGCGCGATAACAAAGCATTACCATGCTCACCGTGCGCCGTCACTGCGTTGGTTTTGTAGATGGCCTCGTAACCCTCTGGGGCCAGAAAATCCGCCTGAGGCAATTCAGGCCAACGCTTGAAATATTTTTCTTCTTTGCGATGCCCTTTGCGTACTTCTTGCAAACAGACCAGGTCGGCATCCAGTTGCTCGATCGCATGCCCGATGTTGTGAATCTCCAGTCGACGCACCGGCCCCAGGCCTTGCACCCCTTTATGAATGTTGTAGGTGGCGACTCGAAGGGTCTGCAACGAAGCAGCAAGGTGGGCGTTGGGCATTCCGCACTTCAGGTTAAGTAGCGTGGCAACATCAAAATAGCCTCGGCATTGGAGGCTGAAAAACAGGTGTCCGCGGCATGTCGCCAAGGCAACCACTGCCATTCCGTGTGCTCTTTGTCATGCAGCTGAACGGCTTGCGCCGTGGGCACGCAAAGACTAAAAACGCGCTCGGTGTTGTGAACCACATGGGGCGGGTAACGCCAGCGCCACTCGGGGTAAATGGCATACACATTCTCCAAACCCCAATCCTGTAAACGGCAGTCTGCATGCAAGGCATCAATGCCGGTTTCTTCATGCACCTCGCGCACCGCCGTGCTCTGCCAATCTTCATGCTCGGCGTCTTTGCTGCCCGTCACCGATTGCCAGGTGCCTGAATCGGTGCGGCGAATCAGCAGCACGTCCAAGGCGGGCGTGTGAATCACCACCAACACCGACTGCGGTATTTTGTAAATGCGTTCGTCAGGCATGGTGAGGTGGCGGGTGGTGGTGGGACATCCTTGAGACTCATTCTAGCGATGACCCGCCATCTGCGGGATGGCAAACGCTGGCGTCCACAAAGTCCATCGGCAACGTGCATCGCCGCTTATGATGGGTCAATGAATCCAGCCCCCATTTCAAACACGCCAACGGCCATGACCGGTGGAACGGGCGCATCCGCCGCCAGCCTCAGTTGGTCCGAAAACGGCACCGAATGCCACGCCCTTTGGCGCTCTGAGCGCAACGCGTCGCCGCCAAAACGGGTGGTCATCGCCGACGACACCCTGAACGCCGACTCAGCCTACCGCTTGGCCTGTGAAGGCACCGGTATGTTGTGGCGGGGCGACTTTCAAAATGCGCGCTTGTTGCTGCAAGCCATGATGCGTCGTGCCAATGCGCCGGCTAAACCGGGCAAAGTGCGCGCCAAATCGCGCGGCCATGAGGCCACGCCGGTCACCCCCCAACAAGCCTTTCATTTGCATCGCCAAGCGCAGTCGCAACGCGCACGCACCCTGTCGATGCTGTTGATTCCCCTGAATGCCGACCGCTCCATCCCCCTGCGCCGCGCGCCCGATTTAAAGCAAGCCTGCGCAGAAGCTTGGGGCCCAGCGCAGGGCCATGCCAACACGGTCACCTCACTACGCGAATTGCTGGGCGTCGTGGGCGCTCACGAGTGGCACAAAAAAGGGATCGAGGTGACGGCCTTGGGGGGCGCACCGAACAACCGCATCTTCCCCAGCTATGGCGTTTTTTCGCCCGTGCGCGGCGAATATGTGTCGCTGGTCGCCAACGCGCCTATGCCTGCCGAGCATGGATTGGCCTTCGATATCGGGGTCGGCTCAGGTGTGTTGTCGGCCATGTTGTCGCGGCGCGGCGTGAAACGCATCGTGGCCACCGACAACGACCCGCGCGCCTTGGTCTGTGCTCGCGAGAACTTGGATCGCCTGGGAGCACTGAGCAAAGTGCAACTGGTGCAAGCCGATTTGTTCCCTGAAGGCCAAGCCCCCCTGATTGTGTGCAACCCGCCCTGGGTACCCGCCCGCGCCAATGCGCCCATTGAGCACGCGATTTATGACGAAAACAGCCAGATGCTGCGTGGCTTTTTGCAGGGCGTGCGCGCCCACCTGACACCGCAAGGTCAGGCCTGGTTGATCCTGTCGGATCTGGCCGAACACCTGGGCTTGCGCAGTCGCGATGAACTGCTGGGCTGGATCGCGCAAGCTGGCCTGGTCGTGCTGGGACGCGACGACATTCGCCCCAGCCACGCCAAAGCCATGGACAAAGAAGACCCCTTGCACGCCGCGCGCTCGGCCGAAGTGACTTCGTTGTGGCGATTGGGCCTTCTGGCGGCTTAAGAAACTCGGCGCACGGTCTGGAAAACGGGCTAACATTCAGCACATGATCACCGTTCACCATCTGGAAACATCGCGTTCTCAACGTATTCTGTGGCTGCTGGAAGAGTTGGGCTTGCCCTACGAACTGCAGGTTTACGCCCGTGACCCCGT
Organism: Comamonadaceae bacterium; assembly: GCA_947451385.1. Taxonomy (GTDB): domain Bacteria; phylum Pseudomonadota; class Gammaproteobacteria; order Burkholderiales; family Burkholderiaceae_C; genus Limnohabitans_A. The sequence goes on from CANFYZ010000015.1 coordinate 22,762, forward strand.
CACGCGTTTGGCTCCGGCTGCGCTGAAAAAGATTCACCCTCTGGGCAAATCACCGGTCATCACCGATGGCGAGCAGGTGATCGCCGAATCGGGGGCGATCATCGAGTACCTGGTCGAAACCTATGGCCAAGTCAGTGCCACAGACTTGCAACACCTGAACCCCGATCGCGGCAGTCCGGCGCATTTTCAAAATCGCTTTTGGATGCACTACGCCGAAGGCTCGCTGATGAACTGGTTGGTGATGAAGTTGGTGTTTGGCGCCATTCCTACCCGCCCCATGCCCTTCTTTGTGAAGCCGATTGCGCGGGCCATTTGCAACAATGTGCAAACCCAATTGATCGACCCGAATCTGAAAACCGCTTTGATCTTCATGGAAGACCACCTGCGTCAGAACACATGGTTCACCGGTGAGCACCTGGCGATGGCCGATTTTCAAATGAGCTTTGCGGTCGAAGCCGCCCTGCTGCGTGGCGGCGATACCACCGCCTATCCGCATGTGCAGGCCTACAAAGAACGGATCAACGCCCGCCCAGCTTACCAACGCGCGATTGCAAAAGGTGGGCCGGTGCTGATGAAGCCTGCGGCCTGAACTCGCCATGCGTCCTGCGCGGGTTGAAGCTGACCAGGTGGGCTTTGGCTTTAACCCTGCCCAACCGTTGTTCAGTGGATTGAGCTTTAGCCTACCGGCTTCCGGCGTCTCTTTGATTCAGGGCGGCGAGAGCCGGGGCAAGTCCACCCTGCTGCGCCTGCTGGCCGGGCAACTGCAACCCCAAACGGGCACTTTGCGCATGAACGGACTGGCCATGGTCGAGCCTGCGCTGAAGCCCCTCATCTATGCCCATGACCCGCGCCTGCCGCACTGGCATGAACTCACGCCGACGGCCTTCTTTGCGCAGTTGGCTGCACAGTACCCGGGCTTTGATGACGCCAAGGTCAACCCCTTGTTGGAACACCTGCAACTGGCCGAACACGCGCACAAAGCCATGTACATGCTGTCGACCGGCAGCAAACGCAAAGTCAGCTGGGTGGCCGCCATGGTCTGCGGCGCGGACCTGTTGCTGATGGACGAACCTTTTGCCGCCCTCGACCTGACCAGCATCCGGAAACTGCACCAACTCCTCGCCGCCTGGTCGCAAGATCATTCCAGTGCCTGGGTGCTGGCCGACTACCAAGCACCGGGCACGGTCCCCTTGGCTGCCGTGATTGATCTGGGCGATTGAGCCTTTCTCTATGAACACATTCGCCACATGAGCATTGAATTCTGGGTCCTTTTGTCCATCCTGGCCCTGACCGGCTGGATGCACCAATCCAAGTTACAAGAGCAGCGCAAAGCCCTGTTGGCGCGCCAACTTCAGCCCTACCAAATCGAAAAGTTGATGGAGACCTTGGTCGAAGGGTATTTGCGCGCCCTGGGCGAGCCCGATCCAGCCCAGCAGGCGCAGCTTTGGTCGCTGCTCAACAGCACGGAAGAAACCCTGAAGGTGCAGTTCCAACATTTTGTGCTGGACTTTTCTCAACTGGACGCCGCCAGCACCCAGTTGAGTCAATGGACGGTCTCTGTACCCTACGTCGAAAAAATGGCACCGCAATCGATGTTTGACATGCGCAAAGTCTTCAGCATTCATGCACAGGGGCTCAGCCGCGGTATTGAAAATTTGGGTCAGCGCAGCGCCAAAGACAAGGCCTTCACCATCACGGCCGAAATACTCTTGATGCAACACAGCTGCCATTGGTTTTGTAAATCTAAAACCGTGGCCTCAGCCCGCATGCTGGCCCGGCATCAAACCACCTACCCTCAGCTGTTGGCGGCCGTCTCGCCCGAAACCCGGCAGGCATACCTGAAGCTGGTGGGCGGTTGAACCGCGGTCAGGGTCGCTTCCACTCTGGCGGTGCCCAAAGGTGCTTGAGGCGTAACGCCCAGGGGCCCGGGCGGAGCAGGTCACGCCCCAGGGCACGTATTTCAGAAAAATTCAAGGTCAAGATGTTGTGGCTGTCCACCTGATGGACGATGCCGTAGTCCACAGGCTCCACCTCTTCGGCAAAGGTACCAAACCAGCGGTCAAACAGGATCAACACGCCCCCATAGTTTTTGTCGATGTAGGCGGGGTTCCGGCCATGATGCACACGGTGGTGAGAAGGCGTCACGAACACGTATTCGAACCAAGCAGGCATGCGGCGCACAGATTCAGTGTGAACAAAGAATTGATACGCCAAGTCCAGGGCATACAGGGCCATGGTCAGCTCCGGCGACAGGCCAATCCACATCAGCGGCAAAAAGAAAACCCAGTAACCCGTGACGGAATACAACAGGCTCTGGCGCATGGCGGTTGAAAGGCTCATGTGATGACCACTGTGATGCACCACATGGGCACACCAGAACCAACGCACGCGGTGGCTGCACCGGTGAAACCAGTAGTAGCAAAATTCGAGCAGAAAAAACAAGGGCAATGCCGTCCAGATGTTGAACGGCACGCTGACAATTCGGTGGTCGTAGACCCAGTGCATCACGGCCATCAGCCACAGCGCGTGCACGATCAATTCAAAAGCCTGGTAACTGGCCCCCAGGTTCAGATTGGTGAGAATGTTCTGGAAGCGGAAATTGCGGCTTTGCCCGGGGCGCTTGCGCATCACGAGCCATTCCAGCCCCACCGCCAACAAAAAGATGGGCGTCAGACCGATCAGGACGATCTGCTTTCCGTCCAACGGTCCCCCAATCCAGGGCTGTAACCAAGCCGTCAGTTCCTGGAACGGGTCCATGGGTAACTGGATATGAACTGGATTTGAAGATGCGCGCCAGCCATGATCTAGGCACTCTGGCGCGCTATTTCAAGCCGACTTGGCTGCATCCAGGTTGCGCAAGCGGATGTGCAGCTCACGCAGTTGTTTTTCGTCCACCGGGCTGGGGGCTTGGGTGAGCAAGCACTGGGCGCGCTGGGTCTTAGGGAAGGCAATCACGTCGCGGATCGACTCGGCACCGGTCATCAACGTCACGATGCGGTCCAGGCCAAAGGCCAGGCCACCGTGCGGTGGCGCGCCGTATTGCAGCGCGTCGAGCAAGAAGCCAAATTTGAGTTGGGCTTCTTCGGGCGTGATCTTCAAGGCGTCAAACACTTTTTGCTGCACGTCGGCGCGGTGGATACGCACCGAACCGCCGCCCATTTCCCAGCCGTTCAAGACCATGTCGTAGCCCTTGGAGATGCACTTCTCGGGGGCGGTGACCATCCAGTCTTCGTGGCCGTCTTTGGGCGCGGTAAAGGGGTGGTGCACCGCGGTGTAACGCTGGCTTTCGTCGTCGTATTCGAACATCGGAAAGTCCACCACCCACATCGGCGCCCAACGGTCTTCGAACAAACCGTTTTTCTTGCCGAACTCGCTGTGGCCGATCTTGATCCGCAAAGCACCGATGGCATCGTTGACGATCTTGGCCTTGTCGGCACCAAAGAAAATCAGGTCGCCGTTTTGTGCACCCGAGCGTTCCAGCACCGCATTCAAGGCGGTGTCGTGGATGTTCTTTACGATGGGCGATTGCAAGCCGTCACGCCCTTTGGAGAGGTCGTTGACACGGATGTAGGCCAAGCCCTTGGCGCCGTAGATCTTGACGAACTCGGTATAGGCATCGATCTCGCCACGGCTGATGCCGCCGCCTTCGACCGAACCGCCAGGCACGCGCAGGGCCACCACACGGCCGCCCTTCATGTTGGCTGCGCCAGAGAAAACTTTGAAGTCCACGTCGCCCATGACATCGGTCACTTCGGCAAACTGCAGTTTCACGCGCAGATCGGGCTTGTCCGAGCCGTACAGGTGCATCGCGTCTTGGTAGGTCATGACCGGGAACTCGCCCAGATCGACCCCAATCGTGTTTTGGAACACGCGCTTGATCATGCCCTGGAACATGTCACGGATTTCTTCCTCGCTCAAAAATGAGGTCTCGATATCAATCTGGGTGAATTCAGGCTGGCGATCGGCGCGCAAATCTTCGTCGCGGAAGCACTTGGTGATTTGGTAATAGCGGTCATAGCCGGCCACCATCAAGAGCTGCTTGAACAGCTGGGGCGACTGCGGCAACGCGAAGAAATGACCGTCATGCACACGGCTGGGCACCAGGTAGTCGCGCGCGCCTTCAGGGGTGCTCTTGGTGAGCATGGGGGTTTCGATGTCGATGAAGCCGTTTTCGTCCAGGTACTTGCGCACTTCCATCGACACTTTGTAGCGCAGCATCAGGTTGTTTTGCATGTAAGGACGGCGCAGGTCCAACACGCGATGCGTCAGGCGAGTGGTCTCAGACAGGTTGTCTTCGTCGATCTGGAACGGCGGTGTGACCGACGCGTTGAGCACGATCAACTCATGGCACAGCACCTCGATCTTGCCGCTTTTCAGGTTGTCGTTGGTGGTGCCCGCAGGACGCGCACGCACCACGCCTTTGATCTGCACGCAGTATTCGTTGCGCACGTCTTCGGCGACTTTGAACATCTCGGGGCGGTCGGGGTCACACACCACTTGCACATAGCCCTCGCGGTCGCGCAAATCTATGAAGATCACACCCCCGTGGTCACGGCGACGGTTAACCCAGCCACACAAACTGACGCTTTGACCGTCCAGGGCTTCGGTCACCAGACCGCAATATTGGCTACGCATGTTGGACATGTTCAAGTTTCTTTCTCTTCTTTATTGTCAGATCTCATTCTTCTTGACGGGCAAGGCATCGGGGCCACCAGGCACCACCACACCCATCGAGATGATGTATTTCAAAGCGTCGTCCACGCTCATGTCGAGTTCGACCACACTGGCCCGCGGCATCATCAAAAAGAAGCCCGAAGTGGGGTTGGGTGTGGTGGGCACATACACGCTGACGAAATCGGATTGCAAATGGCGCGCCACTTCGCCGCCAGGTTGGCCGGTGAGGAAAGCGATGGTCCATGAATTGGCATGCGGATACGGCACCAACAAGGCCTTGGAAAACGCGTTACCACTGCCAGAGAACAAGGTGTCGGCCACCTGCTTGACGCTGGTGTAAATGGTGCGCACCACCGGGATTCGCTCAATCAAACCACCCCATTGACGCAACCACCATTGGCCAAACATGTTGGCCACAAAAACGCCGGTGGACACAATCACCAAAGCCACCAAAAGAACACCCAAGCCGGGCACATTGCGCAACGACTCGGCCAAAGCATGCATCCCCGGAATGATGGCATCCAGCGCACCCAGGACGGTCAAGAAAATAGAGTCCAGCAAACTGACCAGCCAAGTCAGGACCCAGACCGTGATCCCCATGGGCAACCACACCAGCAAACCGGTGACAAAGTAATGGCGCAAGCGCAGGTTCATGAAGGGCAATCAGAAGTTAAAAAACCAATGCTGAGGATGTTCAGTGACAGGCACATGAAGCCGCACACGCACCCGCAGAACTGGCAGAGGCTGAAGAACTCTCGGCCGCTGGAGCCGATGGGGATGGCGCCGATGTGGTTGCCGCGGGGGTGGCCCCTGAAGCGCCGCCTTCGGTGGGGGCGGAAACGGCTGGCGCGTTCGCACCGCCCGAGCCCCCTTTGAAATCGGTGGCGTACCAGCCGTTGCCTTTGAGCTGAAAACCGGCGGCAGTGAGTTGCTTTTTGAAGTCCGGTTGGCCGCAAACCGGGCAATCGGTCAAAGGCTCATCCGACATTTTTTGCAATACGTCCTTGGCATGGCCACAGGACTCACATTTGTAAGCGTAGATAGGCATGGAGGTAAGGCGTTTGGTTAGAGGGTAAACAACCCTCCATTATAGGCGGCGCCTGGCTCAACCGATATGCGGCATGGCGTGGTGCGGCGCCTTTTGATTGCGCACCACTTGGGGCAGGCGCGAACCGATCAGCATGCCGGCCAAGCTGGCCAGCACCCCCGCCAATTGGGCGGGAAACTCTTCCCCCAGCGGGGTCAGCATCAGGGTCAACCAGCTCGCCAGACCAGAGGCGATGGCCAACACGGCCCCCTGGGTGGTGGCGCGGGGCCAGTACAAACCAAACACCAGGGGAATGAACGCTCCGACCAAAGTGACTTGGTAAGCACCCGAAACCATTTCATAAATGCTGCTGCCTTGCATGGCGGTGGCGTAAAGCAAGACCAGAACGCTGAACACCAGCACCGTCACGCGCATGGCGCGCAATTCTTGCCGGTCGCTGCTGTGGGGGTTGAACTGACGCCAGATGTTCTCTGTAAAGGTCACGCTGGGCGCGAGCAAGGTGGCCGAAGCACAGGACTTGATGGCCGAGAGCAAGGCGCCAAAGAACAGCACCTGCATGGCAAAGGGCATGTGCTCCATGACCAAGGTGGGCAGCACTTTTTGCGGATCTTCTTGCATCAGCGACATGGCCTTGTCCGGCATGATGATCATCGCGCTGACGACCAAAAACATGGGCACGAAAGCGAAGATGATGTAGAAAATACCGCCCCAAATCGGGCCTCGGCTGGCGGCGTGTTCGCTGTTGGCGGACATGACACGCTGAAACACGTCTTGCTGGGGGATCGAGCCCAACATCATGGTGATGGCCGCGGCAAAAAAGAAAATCATGTCCTTGAAATTCGGCTCGGGCCAGAACTTGAACAGGTCTTTGCTCACCGCCAAGTCCAGCACCTTGTCGGCACCCCCCGCCTGCTGCCCGGCAAACACGGCAATCGTCGCCAAACCTACCACCAAAATGATCATTTGCATGAAGTCAGTGACCGCCACCGACCACATGCCGCCAAACAAGGTGTAGGCCAGGATAGAGACCACGCCGATCACCATGCCCATCGACAAGCTGATGGTGCCGCCTGACAGCAAATGGAACACCAAGCCCAGCGCCGTGACTTGGGCCGAAACCCAGCCCAAGTAGCTGACCATGATGATGACCGAGCAAATCACTTCCACGGTGCGGCCATAGCGTTCGCGGTAATAGTCGCTGATGGTCAGCAAGTTCATGCGGTACAACTTGCTGGCAAAAAACACGCCCACCAAAATCAGGCAACTGCCGGCGCCAAACGGGTCTTCGACCACGCCATTCAGACCGCTGTTGACAAACTTGGCCGGAATGCCCAACACGGTTTCCGAGCCGAACCAGGTGGCAAAAGTGGTGGTGATGATCATGGCCAAAGGCAGATGCCTCCCGGCCACCGCAAAGTCAGCGGAACTCTTGACGCGTTTTGCGGCCACCAAGCCAATGGCGATGGTGACCAGTAAATACGCAACAACCAGGGTCAGCAACACGTTCAACTCCCACAGCGCACCAAAGCGCTTGACGTTACAACAAGTCCAGACGCATCAGCAGTTGCAGGGCCACAGAGGCCACCACAAAGCCGATGCACAGGTACAAAATCGTTTGCAGCATGCGGTTGGTGCGACGCTGCTCGGCAATCAAGCTGTCCAAGTGTTTGCGCTCTTGCGTTTGCGCGTGCGGTTGCTGCAAATAAGCGTGCAGCAGGCGTGGCAATTGGGGCAATAACTTGGCGTATTGCGGCGCTTGGTCTCGCAACTCCATCAGCAACTTCTTGGGCCCCAATTGGTCCACCATCCACTTTTCAAGGAAGGGCTTGGCTGTGTTCCACAGGTCCAATTCGGGATCGAGTTGGCGGCCTAAGCCTTCAATGTTGAGCAAGGTCTTTTGCAGTAAAACCAATTGCGGTTGGATTTCGACATGGAAGCGGCGCGAGGTTTGGAACAGGCGCATCAGCACCATGCCCAAAGAAATTTCTTTCAAAGGTCGATCAAAGTAAGGCTCGCACACGGCCCGGATGGCCGACTCCAGCTCGTCCACCCGGGTCTCAGGCGGGACCCAACCGGACTCGATGTGCAACTGCGCCACGCGTTTGTAATCACGCCTGAAAAATGCGGTGAAGTTTTGCGCCAGGTACTCTTTGTCGTACTCGGTCAGCGTGCCCACAATGCCAAAATCAAGGGAGATGTAACGGCCAAAACTGCCGGGCTCCAGACTGACCTGGATGTTGCCCGGGTGCATGTCGGCATGGAAAAAACCGTCGCGAAACACCTGGGTGAAAAACAAAGTCACGCCGTCGCGGGCCAGTTGCGGAATGTCCACCCCGGCTTCGCGCAAGCGCTCGACTTGGCTGATGGGCACACCGTTCATGCGCTCCATGACGATGACTTCGTGATGGCAAAAATCCCACAGCATTTCAGGGATCAGCACCAGATTCAGCCCGGCCATGTTGCGGCGCAGTTGCGCGGCATTGGAGGCTTCGCGCACCAGGTCCAGCTCGTCGTGCAGGTACTTGTCAAATTCGGCCACCACCTCTTTGGGTTTGAGGCGTTTGCCATCGGCGCTCAGACCTTCAACCCAGCCGGCCATCATGCGCATCAGCGACAGGTCTTTTTCAATCACCGGCAACATGCCGGGGCGCAGCACTTTCACTGCCACATCGCGGCTTTGGCCTTGCTTGTCTTTCAGCACCGCAAAGTGCACTTGCGCGATCGAAGCGCTGGCCACAGGTTGACGCTCGAACTGCACAAAAATATCGTCCACCGAACGCCCGAAGGCCCGCTCGATGGTGGCCACCGCCACCGCCGAGGGAAAGGCCGGCACGTTGTCCTGCAACTGCGCCAGCTCGTCCGCAATGTCGGTCGGCAACAGATCGCGGCGGGTGGACAGCACCTGGCCGAATTTGACAAAAATCGGCCCCAGTCGCTCCAGCGCTTCACGAATGCGTTGACCGCGCGGCGCTTGCAAATCGCGACCGACCGACAAAATCCGCGCCAAGACACGCAGCCACGGTTTTTGGAAACTGGTCAGCACCAATTCGTCCAGGCCATAGCGCAGGACGATGAAGACAATGAAGCTGCCGCGCAGAATTCGACTCATGCCGCCGCCTTGGAGTTCGACTCGGCCGGTGTGCGGCGCTGAGTCGCAAATTGCCGGATCGCGGTCAGGGCACTGCGCGCCCACTGGGCCAGCGTGTGGGCGGGGGCATCACCGATCAGTCGGGCCAGGTCCTCTTCAACGTCCCAGCGCACATGGTCCATCAGCCAGTTGATTTCGGCGGCCAACTGCACATCACCCTCAATGCGCACGCTGGGTTTGTCGCCGCGCATCAACGCGTTGGCAATCGCCAGCGGAGACTCGTCCGTCACGGTCAAGCGCAAATCAAAGCCCTCGACCGGCATGCGCTCCAGCAAACCAGCCGGCGTGGGCGAGAGTTGCAGACTGAATTTTTGCCATTGCAGTTGAATGCGCTGGCCCTTTTGCCGCGCCAAGCGGCGCATGGCTTCAGGTTCTTGCATCAGCACATGGTTGAGAAACAGCACCACGCGGTTGATGGTTTCATCTTGCACCCAAGTGGGCGGAGGCAACGAAGCCCCCAGGTGCTGCAAAGCCTGCGCGGCCAAAGAAAAAGGGGACTGTGTTGCCATAGTCCCCGATTATTCCCGAAAGCGCAGGCTTTCCGTTGCTTTCACACCGTAAAAGCCAGCCCTTACTGCAGGGCTTGAACCCCGGCCACCAGCCAGCCGCTGCCGCCTTGGCGCGGTTTGGTCATGTTCCAGACCTCACGGAACGGGCTGGGGCTGGCATGGGCTTCTTCACGGATCATGCCGTTGAACTCGACGCTGGCCATGTAGACATCGGGCAGCTCTTCGATGCCCAGCAACTGGGCTTCCAGCATAAGCACTTCCGTTTTGTTCGGTTGCCCCGAGGCCGTGGCCTCCCGCTCAGCCAATTGCGCCTGAATCTCGCTCAGCATAGAGTCCGTCATCATGGAACGCAGCATGCTGATGTCAGATCGGTCCCAGGCGTCTTGCAAAGTGGCAAAGTTACGCTTGGCCGCGGTCAAAAAGCCCTCGGTGTCAAAGCCAACGGGGACACCCCAATTTTGTGGCCCATTCAAGGCCGAGCCGATCATGGAGCCAGTGGCCGCAGGGCCGCTGCTCTCGAAGGCCGTTGTGTTGGATTCCCAAGGCCGCGCAGATGCGTCGTTGCCCACTTTTTCTGGGTTGTAGGGGCGCAGCACTTCAGGCGAAGTGGCGGTGTTGCCTGCACCCTGGTAAGCCAAACCGCCTTGCCCACCCGCTTGGCGCGAACGCATGAACCAACCGATCAGGGCCATGGCGGCGAAGGCCAACAGGCCAAACATCAAAATGTTGCCCATCGCCTCGCCCATGCCCAGGCTGTGCGCCAACCAAGCCAAACCTAAACCAGCAGCCAAACCGCCCAACATGGCGCCCCAAGGCTTTTTGGCCGGTGCGGGCGCGGGCGTCGCGGGTTTGTTCACCGCAGCAGGGGCCGCTTGCTGCGCGGGCACGCCCGGCTTGACCGCTTCTCGCTGCGTCACATTGCTCGATTGCTGTCCCACAGAGCGACTACCGCCCAAGCGTTTGGCCTCGGCGTTCAAGCCGCCCAAAGACAGCACCAGAACCAGCATCACACTCAACAATTTATTCACGATGTCTCCAACAGAAGATGGCCGAAAGGGCCTTGCACACGCTGTCAGCATTTGATGCCGACGTGTAAGGCTACCACCCCTGCACTCAGGTTGTGAAAATCCACATGGCCAAAACCGCTACTTTTCATAAGGCTTTTCAGAGTTTCTTGGTCCGGGTGCATGCGGATCGATTCAGCCAAATAGCGGTAACTGCTGTCGTCGCCCGCCACCAGTTTGCCCAGCGGCGGCAAGACGTTGAAGCTGTACCAGTCGTAGAGTTTTTGCAAAGGCTTGGCGACTTTGGAAAACTCCAGCACCAGCAATTTGCCGCCGGGTTTGAGCACACGGCACATTTCTTTCAGCGCCAAGTCTTTGTGCGTCATGTTGCGCAGACCAAAGGCCACGCTGACCAAATCGAAATGCCCGTCGGGGAACGGCAGTTTTTCTGCGTCGCACACCAGCGTGGGCAACACCACACCCTGGTTGAGCAAGCGATCGCGTCCGGTAGACAGCATGGCTTGGTTGATGTCGGTGTGCACCACGCGGCCTTCAGCGCCGACCTTTTTCGCAAAGGCCAAAGCCAGGTCGCCCGTGCCACCGGCGATGTCCAGCACCTGGTCGCCTGCTTTCAGGTTGGCCACCTGCACGGTGTAGGCTTTCCAGACGCGGTGCAAACCGGCCGACATCAAGTCGTTCATGATGTCGTATTTGGAGGCCACCGAGTCGAACACGCCGCGCACGTGTTGGGCTTTTTCAGTCTCGTCGACCGTTTTGAATCCGAAATGGGTCGCGCTCATGGACGGGCTTTCAAGAAAAATTCAATGGGAATGGCCGCAGTGGCTGCCCGCCGCCTCGGCCATGGGCGCGTCACGCTCGACACCAGCCGCTTGCAGCCGATCGAGGTACTGCGCCCACAAGGCCTCTTGCTCGGCCCCCAGAAAGTACAGGTACTCCCAGGTGAACAGGCCCGAGTCATGGCCGTCTGAAAAAGTCGGTTTGACCGCGTAGTTGCCCACCGGCTCCATGCTCTCGATGCCCACCTGGCGCTTGCCGGTTTGCAGCACCTCTTGCCCCGGGCCGTGGCCCTGCACTTCGGCAGAAGGCGAGTACACGCGCATCAACTCAAACGGAATACGGAAACTCGCGCCGTCTGAGAATCCGACCTCCAGCACGCGCGACTGGCTGTGCACAGTGAGCGACTCGGGAGTGGGTGTTTCTTTGGTCAAACCGGCCATCGTTTGCTTTCAGCGCTGGGAGATTAAACGAGCACGCGCTCGATGCCACCGGCATTGGCGGCGCTCACGTACTCGGGCATCCAGTTTTCGCCGAGGATGTGCTTGGCCATTTCGACCACGATGTAGTCGGCTTCGAGCAGACCGTTTTGCAGGTCGTCTCCATACCGCGACAGGCCTTGCAAACAGCTGGGGCAGCTGGTCAGGATTTTGACGTTGGCTTGCGGGGCCAGAGCGCCGCTGCTGCGCAAAGCCGCTTCGCCCTTGCGCAGTTCGGCTTCTTTGCGAAAGCGCACCTGCGTGGCAATGTCTGGGCGCGTCACCCCCAGCGTGCCCGACTCGCCGCAGCAACGATCCGACTGAATGACCTGCTCACCCAGCAAGGCCTTGACGGTCTTCATGGGTTCTTGCAACTTCATCGGGCTGTGACAAGGGTCGTGGTACAGGTAAGCACCCTGCGCTTCGAGCTTGATGCCTTTTTCCAGCAGGTACTCGTGAATGTCGACAATGCGGCAGCCGGGGAAGATCTTGTCAAACTGGTAGCCCTGCAACTGGTCGTAGCAAGTGCCGCAGCTCACCACCACGGTTTTGATGTCCAGGTAGTTCAGCGTGTTGGCCACGCGGTGAAACAGCACCCGGTTGTCGGTGATGATTTGATCGGCCTTGTCGAACTGGCCCGAGCCTTTTTGCGGGTAACCGCAACACAAATACCCGGGTGGCAACACCGTTTGCACGCCCGCATGCCAGAGCATGGCTTGCGTGGCCAGACCCACTTGGCTGAACAAGCGCTCCGAGCCGCAACCGGGGAAGTAAAACACCGCCTCGGTCTCGGGCGTGGTGGCTTGCGGGTTGCGAATGATCGGCACGTAATTGTTGTCTTCAATGTCCAACAAAGCACGCGCCGTTTTCTTCGGCAGGTTGCCCGGCATTTTTTTGTTGACGAAGTGAATCACCTGCTCTTTGATCGGTGCGGTGCCCACCGAGGCCGGTGGCGCGCTGGTCTGTTTGCGCGCCACGCCCTTGAGCAAACCAGACACAAAACGCTGAGCCCGCATGCCCACACCCACCATGGCGGCGCGCGCCAGTTTGATGGTTTCAGGGTTGGTGGCATTGAGCATGAACATGGCCGCGGCGTTGCCGGGACGGAAGCTCTTTTGCCCCATCTTGCGCAGCAGGTTGCGCATGTTCATGGACACGTCACCAAAGTCAATCTTCACCGGGCAAGGCGAGAGGCATTTGTGACACACGGTGCAGTGATCGGCCACGTCTTCAAACTCTTGCCAGTGCTTGATGGACACGCCCCGGCGGGTTTGCTCTTCGTATAAAAACGCTTCCACCAAGAGCGAAGTCGCCAAGATTTTGTTACGCGGGCTGTACAGCAAATTGGCGCGCGGCACATGGGTCGCGCACACGGGTTTGCACTTGCCGCAGCGCAGACAGTCTTTGACGCTGGCGGCGATGTCGCCAATGTCTGACTGCTGCATGATCAGCGACTCATGGCCCATCAGGCCAAAGCTGGGGGTGTACGCGTTGGTCAAATCGGCTTGCAAGACTTCGCCTTGCGGGCCTTTGACCTGGCGCATCAGCTTGCCTTTGTTGAAGCGGCCTTGCGGGTCGATGCGCTGTTTGTAATCGGCAAAAGGCTGCAACTCGGCGTCGCTCAAAAACTCCAGCTTGGTGATGCCAATGCCGTGCTCGCCCGAGATCACGCCGTCCAGACTGCGGGCCAGCGCCATGATGCGGGTCACCGCTTCATGCGCGGTTTGCAGCATGTCGTAATCGTCGCTGTTGACGGGGATGTTGGTGTGCACATTGCCATCGCCCGCATGCATGTGCAGCGCCACCCAGACGCGCCCTTTGAGCACCCGTTTGTGGATGGCGGTGCATTCGGTCAAGATCGGCTCGAAAGCCGCGCCTGAGAAAATTGCGCGCAAGGGCTGGCGAATCTGGGTTTTCCAGCTGGCGCGCAAGCTGTGGTCTTGCAACTGGCTGAACAAACCGTCCAGGTCATTCAACCAGCCTTGCCACAGGGCCCGGGTGTCGCGCACCACCGCCAAGGCTTGCGCCACGCGTTCTTCCAGCAGCTCGGCGGCGGGAATGTCGTTGGCGTCTTCTTGCTTGCCCAAAGGCAGATTGCCGCGCGCCAAGAACTTTTCGAGTTCGTTGCACAAAGCCAGCTTGTTGCGCAAGCTCAGATCGATGTTGATGTACTCGATGCCGTCGGTGTACTCGGCCATGCGCGGCAGCGGGATCACCACATCTTCGTTGACCTTGAAGGCATTGGTGTGGCGCGAAATTGCCGCCGTGCGTTTGCGGTCGGCCCAAAATTTCTTGCGTGCCTCAGGGCTGATGGCGACAAAGCCTTCGCCGCTGCGCGAGTTGGCCAGGCGCACCACCTCAGACGTGACGCGTGCCACGTCGTCGGGGTTGTCGCCAGCAATGTCGGCCAGCAACAGCATCTTGGGGAAATGGCCACGCTTGGACTTGGTGGTGTAACCCACGGCGCGCATGTAGCGCTCGTCCAAATGCTCCAAACCGGCCAACAACACGCCCGAGCGTTTTTGTTCGGCAAACATGAAGTCTTTGATCTCCACGATGCTGGGCACCGCGTCTTTGGCGTTGCCAAAAAACTCCATGCACACGGTGCGGGTGTGCTCGGGCATGCGGTGCAGCACCCAGCGCGCGCTGGTGATCAGGCCGTCGCAGCCTTCTTTTTGCACGCCGGGCAAACCGGCCAAAAACTTGTCGGTCACGTCCTTGCCCAGGCCTTCTTTGCGGAAGGTGCGGCCCGGGATCACCAGGGTTTCGGTGCGCAATGGGGTTTTGCCATCGGCCTTGAAGTAGCGCAACTCAAAAGTGGCGACCTCGGCATCGTGGATCTTGCCCATGTTGTGGTCCATGCGCACCACGTCCAGCCATTCGGCATCGGGCGTGACCATGCGCCAGCTGGCCAGGTTGTCGAGCGCGGTGCCCCACAGCACGGCTTTTTTGCCACCCGCGTTCATGGCGACGTTGCCGCCAATGCAGCTGGCCTCGGCCGAGGTCGGGTCCACCGCGAACACAAAGCCCGCGCGTTCGGCCGCATCGGCCACGCGCTGTGTGACCACACCCGCTTCGGTCCACAACGTCGGTACAGGGCGGTCCACGCCGGGCAGGTCCAGCATTTCCACTTCGGTCATGCCTTCGAGCTTTTCGGTGTTGATGACCACGCTTTGCCAGGTCAACGGGATCGCGCCGCCGGTGTAACCCGTGCCGCCGCCACGCGGAATGATGGTCAGCTCCAGCTCGATACAGCCTTTGACCAGCTGCGCCATTTCGGCTTCGCTGTCGGGCGTGAGCACCACAAACGGGTATTCCACACGCCAGTCGGTGGCGTCGGTCACATGGCTGACGCGCGACAAGGCGTCAAACTTGATGTTGTCTTTGGCGGTCAAGCGACCCAAGACTTTGTTCACCTGGCGGCGCAGGCTGGCCATTGCGGCAATCGCCTGGTCAAAGGATTTCAGTGCCTGCTGCGCCAAGCTCAGCAACTCGCCCACCAGCGCGTCGCGGGCGGCATCGGTTTCGGGGGTGCGGCGCTTTTGCACCTCACCCAGGCGGTGGTTCAGGGCATCGACCAGCATTTGGCGCCGGCCGGGGTTGTCCAACAAATCGTCTTGCAGGTAAGGGTTGCGCTGCACCACCCAAATATCACCCAGCACCTCGTACAGCATGCGGGCCGATCGGCCGGTCCGCCGCTCCTGGCGCAGCTGGTTCAGCAAATCCCAGGCACGGGAGCCCAACAAACGAATCACGATCTCCCGGTCAGAGAAGCTGGTGTAGTTGTAGGGGATCTCGCGCAAGCGCGGCGCCGACTCGTCGGCTTGCATCAGGTGTTGGAGCGTGGTGGGTGCGTTCATTGTCTAACCAGTCGCAGCCGAAACCAGGCAAAGGTGCATGCCATGGGCTGAGGGTGGATTTTATCGCAGCGCAACATAACCTTGTGCCCAGCAGGCGCGCTCGACCCTGGCGCGCCTCTTATGGAAAGCACGGATGGTCATTTATCATTCACAAGACTGTAATCAATCTGACACCCAAGCCCTGTAGGCTTGGGCTTCGTTTTTCACACTTTCATTTCCATTTCTTTTCAGGACCCTCTCACATGAATCTGAAACTGACCCTGGCCGCCGCTGCGCTGGCCGCCAGCAGCTTGTCGGCCCAAGCCCAAACCGAGATCCAGTGGTGGCACTCCATGGTGGCGGTGAACAATGAATGGGTCAACGACCTGGCGAAAAGCTTCAATGCGAGTCAGAAAGACTACAAAATCAACCCCGTCTACAAAGGCTCCTACGATGAGTCCATGACCGCCGCCGTGGCAGCTTTTCGCGCCGGCAATGCGCCTCACATCTTGCAGGTGTTCGAGGTGGGCACCGCCACCATGATGTCCAGCAAAGGCGTGGTCGTGCCGGTGGGCAAGGTCATGCAGGACGCGGGCTACAAGTTCGACCCATCGGTGTACGTGCCCGCTGTGGCAGGCTACTACACCGCGCCCAACGGCCAGATGCTGTCGTTCCCATTCAACAGCTCCACCACCGTGTTCTATTTCAACAAGGATGCGTTCAAAGCCGCCGGCATCCCCACCGACAAAGCACCGGAGACCTGGCCTGAAGTGGCGCTGGCCGCCGCCAAGCTCAAAGCCAGTGGACACAAATGCCCGCTGACCATCGCCTGGCAAGGCTGGACGCAGTTGGAGAGCTTCTCCACCTGGCACAACACCGAACTGGCCACCCAGGGCAATGGCATGCGCGGTCTGAATGCGCGTTTGATCGCCAATTCGCCACTGCATGTGCGCCACATCGAAAACCTGGGCAATATGGCCAAACAAGGCCTGTTCATTTACAAAGGCCGTGCCAACGTGCCTGAAGCTTCTTTTGTGTCGGGTGAGTGCGCCATGATCACCACCTCCTCGGGCTTTTACGGCAACGTGGCCAAGAACGCCAAGTTCGGCTACGGTCTGTCCACCCTGCCCTACTACCCCGATGTCCCCGGTGCGCCGCAAAACACGGTGATCGGCGGCGCCAGCTTGTGGGTTATGTCGGGCAAGAAAGCCGAAGAATACAAAGGCGTGGCCGCTTTCTTCAATTACCTCTCTAACCCTGAGGTGCAATCGGCCAGCCACAAGCGCACCGGCTACCTGCCAATCACCATGGCGGCCTTCAAGCTGACCGAACAGTCGGGCTTTTACAAGCAAAACCCCGGCACCGACACCGCGGTGAACCAGATGATCCGCAAGACCACCGACAAGTCGCGCGGCATCCGTCTGGGCAACTATGTGCAGATCCGTGCCATCGAGGACGAAGAGTTCGAGCAGGCCTGGGCGGGCAAGAAAACCGCCAAGGAAGCGCTCGACAGCATCAACCAGCGTGGCAACGAGTTGTTGGAGCGCTTCGAAAAAGCGAACAAAGGTTGATGCGTCGTTTTGGCTGCTGAAAAACGCGTTGTCTTTCGCTCCAGATGGCTGCCTTGGGTGTTGATCACGCCCCAGTTGGCCATCATCAGCGTCTTCTTTTTTTGGCCTGCCGGTCAGGCCCTGCTGCAGTCGCTGCAGCAGTCGGATGCTTTTGGTACTTCGGTCTCCTGGGTCGGGCTGGACAACTTCAGAATCCTGTGGAACGACGCAACTTACCTGGCCTCGTTTGAAACCACGGCCCGGTTTTCTTTGTTGGTGGCGGGTTTGGGCATTGCAATTTCGCTGCTCTTGGCCTACTTTGCCGACCGCGTGGTGCGCGGCACCACTTTGTACCGCACCCTGCTGATCTGGCCCTACGCCGTGGCCCCGGCCGTGGCGGGGGTGGTCTGGTTGTTTTTGTTTTCCCCCAGCATCGGGGTCGTGTCCTATGCCCTGAACCTGTGGGGCTTTGAGTGGAACGCCCTGCTCAACAGCCGCCACGCCATGGCCTTGATCGTCATGGCTGCCGTGTGGAAGCAACTGTCCTACAACTTTTTGTTTTTTCTGGCTGGGCTGCAAAGCATTCCCAAGTCGCTGATCGAGGCGGCCGCCATCGACGGTGCGGGCCCTTGGCGCCGTTTTTGGACGATTCAGTTCCCGCTGCTCTCGCCCACCAGCTTTTTCTTGCTGGTGATCAATGTGGTCTACGCCTTCTTTGACACCTTTGGCATCGTCGATGCCGCCACCAAAGGTGGGCCCGGCAAAGACACCGCCATCTTGGTCTACAAGGTGTACTTCGACGGCTTCAAGGCCATGGACCTGGGCGGCTCGGCCGCGCAATCGGTGGTGCTGATGGTGATCGTGATCGCGCTGACGGTGGTGCAGTTCCGCTACGTTGAGAAAAAAGTGAATTACTGATCATGATCGAGCGCAATCGCTTTCTCGACATCGTCTCGCATGCCGTCCTGATCCTGGGCGTGGCGGTGGTGGCGTTCCCGATTTACGTCACCTTTGTCGCCTCCACCCACACCATGGAAGAAGTGGTCAAAACGCCGATGCCCATGTGGCTGGGCAGTCACCTGTGGGAAAACTACAGCGCCGCCCTGTGGGGTAACCGCGTGGGCACGGGTTCCACCGCGCCCGTGGGCCAGATGATGGCCGTGAGCTTGGTCAGCGCACTGATCATTGCCCTGGGCAAAATCGCCATCTCGCTGCTCTCGGCCTTTGCCATCGTCTTCTTTCGCTTTCCGTTTCGGATGGCCATTTTTTGGGCGATTTTCATCACCTTGATGCTGCCGGTCGAGGTGCGCATTGGCCCCACTTACCAGGTGGTGTCTGACCTCGGACTGCTCAATTCCTATGCCGGACTCACTGTGCCTTTGATCGCCTCGGCCACAGCCACGTTTTTGTTCCGACAATTCTTCTTGACCATTCCGGACGAGCTGATTGAAGCCGCGCGCATGGACGGCGCCAGCCCGATGCAGTTCTTCAGAGACGTGCTGCTGCCCCTGTCGGTGACCAGCATGTCGGCGCTGTTTGTGATCCAGTTCATTTACGGCTGGAACCAGTACCTGTGGCCACTGTTGGTGACCACCGAAGAAAACATGTACCCGGTGGTGATCGGCATCAAACGCATGATCTCAGGGGGCGATGCGCAAACCGAATGGAACATCGTCATGGCCACGGCCATGCTGGCCATGATCCCGCCCGCGCTGGTGGTCATGCTGATGCAAAAATGGTTCGTCAAGGGCCTGGTTGATACTGAAAAATAATGGCTTCCATCACACTCTCTCACGTGGTCAAACGCTATGGCACAGGGGCCAAGTCGGTGCCCGTCATCCACGGCCTGAATGCAGAAATTCACGACGGCGAATTCGTCGTCATCGTCGGCCCGTCTGGCTGCGGCAAGTCCACGCTGCTGCGCATGGTGGCCGGATTGGAAGACATCACGGGCGGCACCGTCTCGATTGGTGAGCGCGTGGTCAACGAGCTGGAACCGGCCGAGCGCGACATCGCCATGGTGTTCCAAAACTACGCGCTTTACCCGCACATGACCGTATACGACAACATGGCCTATGGTTTGAAGATCGCCAAAGTGCCCCCCGCCGACATCCAGACCCGGGTCCACAAAGCTGCGGGCATTTTGCAGCTGAGCGCGCTGCTGCAGCGCAAGCCGCGCGAACTGTCTGGCGGCCAGCGCCAGCGCGTGGCCATGGGCCGCGCCATCGTGCGCCAGCCACAGGTGTTTTTGTTTGACGAACCGCTGTCCAACTTGGACGCGAAACTGCGCGCCCAAACCCGGCTGGAAATTCAAAAGCTGCACCGCGAATTAGGCATCACCAGCCTGTTTGTCACGCACGACCAAGTCGAGGCCATGACACTGGCGCAGCGCATGATCGTCATGAACGGCGGTGTGATGGAACAGTTCGGCACGCCCGAAGAGGTTTACAACCGCCCTGCCACCACCTTTGTGGCCAGCTTCATGGGCTCACCGCCAATGAACCTGTTGCACCACGCGCCCGACTGCGCGGGCCAACGCATTTTGGGTATTCGGCCCGAGCACCTGGACCTGACACCAGGCACGGGTTGGACGCTGCACACCGACACGGTCGAGCTGCTGGGCGCGGAGCGCCTGGTGCATGCCCGCTTGGGCGATGAGTTGCTCACCCTGCGCTTGGATGCCACCTTACCTGCGCCGCAACCGGGCGAGACCTTTCAAGCCACTGCCCGGCCGGACCGTGTGCACTGGTTCAACGCTGAATCCGGCCAACGACTGGAATCCGTATGAGCGACTCAACCCCAACCTGGCCCTACCCCCTCTGGGTGGCCCACCGTGGCGCGGGCAAACTGGCCCCCGAAAACACCTTGGCCGCCTTTCGCCTGGGGGCGCAGCACGGCTACCGCATGTTCGAATGCGATGCCAAACTCAGCAGCGACGGCATGGTGTTCTTGATGCATGACGCCACGTTGGAGCGCACCACCAACGGCCACGGCGTGGGTGGCGATCTGTCATGGCATGACCTGGCGCAACTGGACGCAGGCAGCTGGCATTCACGCGCCTACGCGGGCGAGCCGCTGCTGACCCTGGCAAATCTGGCCCGCTTTTGCCGACACAACCGCTACCTGCTGAACATCGAAATCAAGCCCACACCGGGCACCGACAAGCACACCGGCGAAGTGGTGGGCCGTGAAACCGCGGCCTTGTGGCCGGGTGCCGCGACGGGCGCAGAAATCGCGCCACTGCTGACCTCGTTCAAACCGGAGGCACTGGCCGGTGCCCAGGCCAGCGCACCGCACCTGCCACGTGGCCTGTTGCTGGACACCTTGTGGGACGGCTGGCTGGCCCAGGCCCAGCAACTGGGTTGCCAGGCCGTGGTCTGCAATTACGCGCTGTGGGACGCCAGCACTGTTGGCCAGGTTCACGCCGCAGGCATGCGCTGCCTGAGCTACACCGTGAACGACGAATGGGCCACGCAGCGACTGATCGATTTGGGCACCGACGGCATCATCACCGACCGCGTGGACCTGTTCAGCCCGGGCTGACTCAGTCCAGCTTGGCCCCCGACTTTTGCACCACGCTGGCCCAGCGGGGCAGCTCGGCGCTCAGGAACTCGGCAAACTCGTCGGCCCCTAAAAACGCAGGATCTGCGCCCTGCGCCACCATGCGGTTGCGCACATCAGACTGTGCCAGCACGTTTTTGAAGGCCTCGCTCAATTTCTGCACCACATCTTTGGGTGTGCCCACGGGGGCTAGAAAGCCATAAAAACCCACCACCTCAAAGTTTTTCAAACCGGTTTCCATCACGGTGGGCACATCGGGCAAAGCGGTGCTGCGTTCGCGGCTGGTCACTGCCAAAGCCTTGACCTTGCCTTGCTTGTGGTAGTTGGCTGCTTGCGGAATGCTCTCGGCCATGAACTGCACTTGGCCCGCCATCAGGTCGGTAAAAGCCGGCGCGCTGCCACGGTACGGAATGTGGACCATGAACAAGCCGGTGGCGTTTTTGTACATCTCGGGCACCAAATGGCTGATGCCGCCATTGCCAGCCGAACCGTAATTGATTTGCCCTGGCCGGGCCCGCACATAGTCGGCGAACTCTTTCAAGTTGTTCACCGGTAACTTGGGATTAACCAACAGGGCCAAGGGCTGCATGGCGGTGCGGGCCACCGGCACAAAGTCTTTCAGAGTGCCGTAGGGCAGCTTACCGTACAGGGCCGGGTTGATCACCATGACACCGGTGTTGGCCAGCATCAGGGTGTGGCCATCGGCTGGAGACTTCATCACCTCCTGCGCGCCCACGGTGCCGCCTGCACCGGACTTGTAGTCGATCAGCACCGGCTGGCCCAACACCGCTTGCAGCCGGTCGGCCAACAAGCGGGCATGTAAATCCAAGGGACCCCCCGCGGGAAAGCCGATCACAATGCGAACCGGTTTGGTGGGGAACGCCCAGGCGGGACTCAGGCACAGGCCCCAGCCCAGGACCAACAACTGCGCACCGAGCAAGGCGCAAAGCCCTCGGCACCAACGCCCCATTGAGGCAAGAGCATGGCGCTGTGATGACATGAAATTCTCCTGATGTGAAACAGTGAACCTGCAGGCATGCGCAAGTTTCTGCGTGATATTTACCGAGCTTGCCAGCCTTTTTGCAGCAGCCACTCCAGTGTGGCACTGACCAGCACCAAAGCGCCGTAGGTGGCCATCTTGCCGTCGTTGTCGAAAGCGATCAGACCCCCCACCAGCACCAGCCCACCGGCCGCCGCGTTCCAAGCCCAGCGGCGGGTCCAAGGCACGCCCGCGCCAGGGCGAAACACCCAAGCCCCGCACAACACAGCACAGCCGGCCAGCACCCAAGCCGGCAGAAAGAAAAACACCAAGTGCCATGTCATTTGCAAAAAGCTCATGCGTTCAGATTGTGCCGTCAAATCCGACCCTGTCCGTGGCCCAGTCAGCGGCAAAGGGCCTGCGTCAGCCCGCGTCAGGGGCTACTTTTATAATGTGAGGCTATGGCAGTCTGGGCGCTCGGCTTAAACCACACCACGGCACCGCTGGATTTGCGCGGTCGGTTTGCGTTCGCCCTAGAGCAATTGCCGCCCACCTTGCAGGGCCTGCGCGAGAATTTATCGCAGCACACCCACAAGCCGCCCGAGGCGGCCATCTTGTCCACCTGCAACCGCACGGAGGTGTATTGCGCCGCCGATCATGCGGCGCTGAACGACACCCTGAATTGGTTGGCCCACACCGGCGGCGTTTCGCCGCAAGAGCTGCGCCAACACACCTACTTGCTGGAAGAAGACCATGTGGCGCGCCACGCCTTCCGGGTGGCCAGCGGCCTGGATTCGATGGTGCTGGGCGAGGCACAGATTTTGGGGCAGCTCAAAGACGCGGTGCGCGCGGCCGAGCAAGCCGGGGCGCTGGGCAGCACCTTGAACCAGCTGTTTCAACGCAGTTTTGCGGTCGCCAAAGACGTGCGCTCCACCACCGAGATCGGTGCCCATTCGATCAGCATGGCCGCCGCCTCGGTGCGTTTGGCGAGCCAGTTGTTTGAAGATTTGCACGCCATCAAGGTCTTGTTTGTGGGCGCTGGCGAGATGATCGAGCTGGTCTCGACCCACTTTGCGGCGCGCCAACCCCACAGCATGGCGATTGCCAACCGGACTCTGGAGCGCGGCGAGAAACTGGCGGCACGCTACGGTGCCGAGGTGCTGCGCTTGGCCGACCTGACGGAGCGGTTGCACGAGTTTGACGCGGTCATCAGCTGCACGGCCAGCGCCTTGCCTTTGATCGGTCTGGGCGCGGTGGAGCGGGCACTCAAGAAACGCAAGCACCGCCCGATGTTCATGGTCGACTTGGCCGTGCCGCGCGACATTGAGCCCGAAGTCAAGTCACTGGAAGACGTGTACCTTTACACCGTGGACGACCTGGCCAGCGTGGTGCAAACCGGTCAGGCCCACCGCCAAGCGGCGGTGGCGCAGGCCGAGGTCATCATCGACGCCGGGGTGCAAAGCTTTATGCACTGGCTGGTACAACGCGGGACCGTGCCTTTGATTCGCGAGCTGCAAGCGCAAGCCGAAGCCTGGCGCGAAGCCGAGCTGCAACGCGCGCACAAATTGTTGGCCAAAGGCGAGAGCCCCGAAAAAGTGCTGGACGCCCTGTCGCGAGGCCTGACGCAAAAAATGCTGCACGGCGCCCTGGCCGAGCTGAACGCCGCCGACGCCGAGCACGCACAGCAGACCGCGCAAGCCGTGCAGCGGCTGTTCTTGCGCAACGAGCGTTAGCGGCGGCCCCGCCCCGCTCATTCTGCCCCCGTCTGCGCCAACGCGCGCGCCGGCCCACAGCGTCCGTTCCATCCATTGAAGCCATGAAACCATTTTTGAAAACCCAACTCGAGCGCTACGCCCTGCGTCTGACGGAGTTGGATTTTTTGCTGTCGCGCGAAGACATCATGCGCGATATGACCCAGTTTTTGAAGCTCTCGCGTGAACATGCCGAGGTCAGCGCCGTGGCCACGCGCTACGCCCGGCACCAAGTGCGGAGCCAGGATCTGTTGTCAGCGCAAGCTTTGCTGACAGACGAAGACATGCGCGAGATGGCCGAAGAAGAAGTCGCCAGCGCCAGCGCCGAGCTGGCCACGCTGGAGGCCGAACTGCAGCGCATGCTGCTGCCCAAAGACCCCGACGATGCGCGGCCCGCCTTTGTGGAAATTCGCGCCGGCACAGGCGGCGACGAGTCGGCCCTGTTTGCCGCCGACCTGCTGCGCATGTACACCCGCTACGCCGAAAGCCAGGGCTGGAAGTCCGAGATCATGTCGGAGTCGGTGAGTGAGCTGGGCGGCTACAAAGAGGTGGTGGTCCGCATCGAAGGGGACCACGTGTATGGCGCGCTGAAGTTCGAGTCCGGCGGGCACCGGGTGCAGCGCGTACCGGCGACCGAAACCCAAGGCCGCATCCACACCAGCGCCTGCACCGTGGCGGTGTTGGCCGAGCCCGACGAGGCCGAGGCGATCAAAATCAACCCCGCCGATTTGCGCATCGACACCTTCCGCGCCAGCGGTGCAGGCGGGCAACATATCAACAAAACCGACTCGGCGGTGCGCATCACCCACTTGCCCACCGGCATCGTGGCCGAATGCCAGGACGGTCGCAGCCAGCACAGCAACAAGGCGCAGGCTTTGAAGGTGCTGACGGCACGGATTCAAGAAAAAGACCGCGCCGAGCGCGCCGCCAAAGACGCGGCCGAGCGCAAAAGCCTGATCGGCAGCGGCGACCGCTCGGACCGCATCCGCACCTACAACTTTCCGCAAGGTCGCTTGACCGACCACCGCATCAACTTGACGCTGTACAAGCTGCTGGCCATCATGGAAGGCGACCTGCAAGACGTGGTCCACGCTTTGCAAGCCTACGAAGCGGCGCAGCAACTGGCCGAGTTGGAGATTGGCGCCGCCTCATGACGAGCCCCAGCCACAGCCCACAACCCGCCAACGCCGATGCAGCGCCCTCGCTCGCGCAATGCCTGGCGCAAGCCCAGACCTTGGGGCTGGACCGCCTGGACGCGCAAATGCTGTTGCTGCACAGCCTGGGGCGCTCAGCCCACGAGCGCGCCTGGCTGCTGGCCCACGACACCGACCGCCTCAACCCCACCCAGCAAGCGGCTTGGCAAGTGGCATTGCAGCGCCGCCTGGCCGGCGAACCGGTGGCCTACATCACCGGACTGAAAGAGTTTTTTGGTTTGACCCTGGCGGTAGATGCGCGTGTGCTCGACCCGCGCCCCGACACCGAAACCTTGGTGGACTGGGCTTTGGCGGTGTTGCCCAAGAGCGAAGACACAAACCGTCCCTTGCGCATTCTGGACCTGGGCACAGGCAGCGGCGCCATCGCCCTGGCCTTGCAACACGTGCGCCCTGATGCCCTGGTGTGGGCGGTGGACGCCAGCGAAGCCGCGCTGGCGGTGGCGCGTGCCAATGCGGCGCAACTGAAGCTGCCGGTAAAGTTCTTGGCCAGCGACTGGTTGGCCCAAGTGAACGGCGTGTTTGACCTCATCGTCTCCAATCCGCCCTACATTGCCGACGCCGACCCGCACTTGACCGCGCTGCGCCACGAACCGCAGCAGGCCTTGACCAGCGGCCCGGACGGCTTAGACGATCTACGCCGCATTGTGGCCGCCGCGCCCGGGCATCTAAACCCCGGCGGCTGGCTGCTGCTCGAGCATGGCCACGATCAGGCCGAGAAAGTGCGGGGCCTGCTCACCCAAGCGGGGTTTCAGCAGGTCCAATCGCACACCGATTTGGCCGGTCATGCCCGCTGCAGTGGGGGCCAAAAACCTGCCCAATAACCCTGTGCTTCGCCAAGCCGCCGCCAAAGTGAAATAATCACGTTATCGGTTCAACCCATCTTCTTCATTTGATGCCCGAACGGGCCACCCAGGAGCCACCATGAGCGATACCCAACAGCGCATTGACGAATTGGTCAAAACCAACGACATCACCTTGTTCATGAAAGGCAGCGCCAGCTTCCCGATGTGCGGTTTTTCTGGCCGCGCCATTCAAATTTTGAAGGCGGTGGGCGTGGACACCAAAACCTTGAAAACCGTGAATGTGCTGGACGATGCCGAGATCCGCCAAGGCATCAAGGAATACAGCAACTGGCCGACCATTCCGCAGCTGTATGTCAAAGGCGAGTTCATCGGCGGCTCGGACATCATGATGGAAATGTACGAGTCCGGCGAGTTGCAGCAGATCATCAACGGCCAGGCTTGAGCGCCCGGGGTCGGCACACCGCGCTGCCGACCGCCCGCTGGGCTTTCAGGCCCTCAGTCCACTTCTTTCAGCCATTGCCGCTGGAACTGCATTACCGCGTTGGGGTAGGCCGACTGGCCTCTGGAGCCGTTGTACCGCCCCAGGCCCAGGAACACATCGCCCTGCTCCCGGTCCAGGCAATAGCGCAGGATCACACAACCAAAGCGCAAATTGGTTTGCATGTGGAACAACTTGCTCTCGTCGCCATCGCCGATGCTGCGCATCCAAAAGGGCATGACCTGCATATAGCCCCGCGCCCCCGCGCTGGAGATGGCGTATTTGCGAAACGCACTTTCGGTGTGGATCAAGCCCAGTACCAAAGACAACGACAAACCCGCACGCCGCGCTTCGTACCACAGGGTTTGCAGAAACTCTTGCCGCTCCAGCGCGTGCGGTAGCCAACGCGTCAAGGGGGCGCTGCACTGCGCCAGCCAAAGCGCATAGGCTTGGCGCTCTGCGCTGGAGGCCAGCACCGGCTGCGGTGGCGCGGCGGTGGCCACGGCCGCGCTCAAGGCGGTGCGCACCGCATGCGTCAGGGGCTCTTCGATCTGCCCGCCGGCCCAGGCCAGGTTCAGCCTGGCGCCACACGCAACCGTCAGGGCCGCGCAGGCGCAGCCTTGTAAAAACTGGCGACGCGGTGGACGGGGCATCGACCGCTGGCACATCGCGCTTACACCGCCAAACGGGCTTTCAGGTGGGCCAACACCTCGGCGGTGCTGACTTTGCTGGACTGGCTGTCACGGCGGTGCTGGTACTCGACCTGCCCCTCCTTGAGCCCCTTGTCGCCGATGGTGATGCGGTGCGGCACTCCGATCAGTTCCCAATCGGCGAACATGGCACCAGGGCGCTCGCCGCGGTCGTCCAGGATCACATCCACACCATCGGCCAGCAAAGCGGCGTAAATGCGCTCAGCTTCTGCCTTGACGGCTTCGCTGCGGTCCATGCCGATGGGGCAGACCACCACGGTGAACGGCGCGATCGCATCAGGCCAGATGATGCCGCGCTCGTCATGGTTTTGCTCAATGGCCGCGGCAGGCAAGCGGGTGATGCCGATGCCGTAGCAGCCCATTTCCAAGAACTGCGGTTTGCCGTTCTCGTCCAAAAAGGTGGCGTTCATGGCTTGGGAGTATTTGGTGCCCAAATAGAAGACGTGACCGACTTCGATGCCGCGCTCGATCGCCAACTCACCCTGGCCGTCCGGCGAGGGGTCGCCCGCCACCACATTGCGGATGTCGGCCACCATGGCGGGCTCGGGCAGGTCACGGCCCCAGTTCACGCCGGTGATGTGAAAGTCCACTGCATTGGCGCCGCAAATCCAATTGGCCATCACCGCCACGTCGCGGTCGGCCACCAGGTGAACCGGCTTCTTCAAATTCAGTGGGCCCAGGTAACCGGGCTTGCAACCGAAGTGGTCTTCAATCTCGCCCAAGGTCGCAAAGCGGAAACCGCCCTCCATGCCAGGCAACTTGCCCACTTTGACTTCGTTCATGTCGTGGTCACCGCGCAGCAGCAAGAGCCAGACTTGCGACTTCAGAACCTCGCCTTGTTCATTGAGCGTGTCGGTGGCCAACACCAGCGATTTGACGGTCGTCGACAGGGGCACATTCAGCAAGGCCGCCACGTCTTCGCAAGTGCTTTGGCCGGGTGTGGGGGTCTGGGTCAGCGCTTGGGTGGCCGCGCCACGTGCTTGGCTCGGGGCCAGGGCTTCGGCTTTTTCCATGTTGGCGGCGTAGTTGCTGCTTGGGCAATAAACGATGGCATCTTCGCCCGTGGCCGCAATCACCTGAAACTCTTCCGACAGGTCGCCGCCAATCGCACCGCTGTCGGCCGCCACGGCGCGGTAGGTCAGACCAAAGCGGTCAAAAATTTTGCGGTAAGCGGCGGCCATGACCTGGTAGCTCGCTTTGGCACTGACCATGTCGCGGTCAAAGCTGTAAGCGTCTTTCATGATGAATTCACGCCCGCGCATCAAACCAAATCGGGGACGCCGTTCGTCGCGGAACTTGGTCTGAATTTGGTAGAAGTTTTTAGGCAACTGCTTGTAGCTGCGCAGTTCTTGCCGCACCACATCGGTCACCACTTCTTCGCTGGTGGGCTGGATCACAAAATCCCGGCCATGGCGGTCTTTGATTCGCAAGAGCTCAGGTCCCATCTTGTCGAAGCGGCCGGTCTCTTGCCACAGCTCGGCGGGTTGCACCACCGGCATGGTCATCTCGATGGCACCTGCACGGTTCATCTCTTCGCGCACGATGGCCTCGACTTTGCGGATCACGCGCAAACCCATCGGCATGTAGTTGTAAATGCCCGCGCCCAGCTTCTTGATCATGCCGGCCCGGGTCATCAACTGATGACTGGCGATTTCCGCATCCGCAGGGGCTTCCTTGAGGGTGGAGATCAAAAATTGAGAGGCTTTCATGAAGGCAGATCCAGACGTGGCAGGGTGCATCCTCTTGCTGTACGCGGTCAGGCGTGCATAATGAATGCAATTTAAAAATTTGGGGTTCGATTATGCTGGATCGTGAGGGCTTCAGACCCAACGTCGGCATCATTTTGCTCAACCAGAAAAATCAGGTGTTCTGGGGCAAACGCATCCGCACCCACAGCTGGCAGTTTCCGCAAGGCGGCATTGACAGAGGCGAGAGCCCTGAGCAAGCCATGTTCCGGGAATTGCATGAAGAAGTGGGGCTCCAGCCGGAGCATGTGCGCATCGTGGCCCGTACCCGTGATTGGTTGCGCTATGAAGTGCCAGACCGCTTCATCCGCCGGGATGCACGCGGCTTTTACAAAGGCCAGAAACAGATCTGGTACCTGCTCCAATTGGTCGTACCCGATTGGAATGTGAATCTGCGCGCCACCAACCATCCGGAGTTTGACGCCTGGCGTTGGAACGATTTCTGGGTGCCGCTGGACGTAGTGGTCGAGTTCAAGCGCGGCGTTTACGAAATGGCCTTGACCGAGTTGTCTCGGTTCTTGCCGCGTTTTGAAAGTCGAACGCGCTATCTGCGTGGCAGCATGCGCAGCCAAGATGGCGATCAAGGCGCGCACATGGAGTTCAGTTTGAACACGACCCAGGTGCACATGGAGTTGCCACCCGGCGCCAGCTTTGACCCAGACCCCCAAAGGGATTTGAACGAGCTAGAACAAGCGCGCACTGCACCGCCTCAGCCACCGCTTTGAACTTTCAAAGTCCCCATGCAGTCACCCATGGGGGCGGTGACTGCCTCAGCGGGTCAAGATGAGGTTGTCGCGGTGAATCATTTCGGGCTCTGCGGTGTAGCCCAGCAAGGCCTCAAATTCACTCGAGGGTTTGCGACACAGCAGCCGGGCTTCGGCGCTGGCGTAGTTGGCCAGGCCCCGGGCGATCTCAGCGCCCCCTTCGTCGCGAACCGCAATCACATCACCGCGCGAGAAATCGCCGTTCACCGCGACCATGCCAATCGCCAGCAGGCTCTTGCCCTCGGTCTGCAGTTTGTGCGCCGCCCCCGCGTCCACCACCACGGCGCCCAGCAGTTGCAGGTGATCGGCCATCCATTGTTTGCGAGCCTGTTGCTTGGGCGTTTGCGCTACCAACAGGGTGCCAATGGCTTCGCCCTGCGCCAGACGCAGCAAGGCGTCAGGCTCGCGGCCCCAAGCGATCACGGTGGATGCGCCCGAGCCAGCGGCCCGCTTGGCCGCCAAAATTTTGGTGATCATGCCGCCGCGCCCCAATGAAGAACCGGCTCCGCCCGCCATGGCTTCCAGCGCCGGATCACCGGCACGGGCTTCGTGCACAAAGGTGGCGGCAGGGTCTTTGCGTGGGTCGGCGCTGTACAGGCCTTTTTGATCGGTCA
>CANFYZ010000016.1 GCA_947451385.1 Comamonadaceae bacterium
ATTCTCTCTCCGACCCTCCCCACCCAGCGCAGGCCGAAGTCCGGAAGGCTCACCCGTCACCCCTATATAAATCAACGGGTTACGCGCGGACGAATCAAGCGGTTTTTTTGTCGCTTTGGTGGGCTGAGGCAATGACTGTTTAAGGCTGAACTGAGCCACTCGTGGTGAGCGGTCGTTATGGCCGCCTCTATCACTACCCGTCATACAACAGGTAGTGCCTCCAAAGACTGCTGTACTACCAATACCGGGCACTTGACATGCTGTGCAGGTGATTAGCGCTTTAGCGAACATGAACGACCGGTCTAGCGCTAGCTGTAAAGACACTCCCGACCCATTGCCGTCAGTTACCTGACTGAAGACCGGTCATCCGTGGTGGTGATCCGGATAATCAAAGCAGTCAGACAAATTGCTGAGCCATTTGCTCTTTCCAGCCATACGAGGCGAAGCTCAGATGTCTATCTAGGTGCCGGCCAAGCATCAAGGTGGAGGATATGTTTCATGCGGGACTTGGCTGATCGGACGAGGCATTCAACGGCCGTCATGTAGTGTGAAATTGGCAATATTTTTCGACCGACGAACCGGCTGGCTGGTTTGCAACGGATCGACTACGAGTTGGTCGCCAACTTGTGCTTGCGCCGCAGGGTCTGCGACGGCAACTCTCCAAAGCAGTTCCTGTAGGCGCCGGAAAACTCACCGAGATGCCAGAAGCCCCAATTCAGCGCTTCGATCGCCACGGTGGTCGAGCCGGGTTGAGCCCGCAGCAGTGCCTCGCGCACCCGGTGCAGGCGCAGGCGCGCCAGATAGACCTTGGGTGCCATGCCCATCACCGCCGTGAATGCGTATTCCAGGCTGCGCTCGCTGGCACCGACGATCTTGCAGAGGTCGGTGACATACAGCATGTCATCCGTATGGGCCAGGGCATACTGCTCGACGCTGTGCACCATCTCGCTTTGTCTCTGCCGGGTTCGCTCGCCGCGATCCGGCGCCGCATCGCGGCTGCTGGCCAACGTGTCCAGCAAGGTCTCCATCAGTTCGGAGTGGGCTGCGGCGCGCTGCTCGGCATGTTCGTTGAATAACGCGGGCTGTTCGATGGCCAGCTCCACCAGACTTTTTCCGAAAGCGAACAGCTGGCCAGCCATGGCCGCGCCCACATGCAGCGTCTCCAGGCCCTGGGGCGCATGGAAATCATCCTGCCGACGACGAATGCACAGATGCCTGTCGAGCTCTTCCGGCGATACCAGAAAGGTGATGCTCTCGTAGCCCGGATTGGTGACAAACCCCACGGTCGTGGTGGGGGCCACCATCAGCAAGCGGTCCGGACGTATTTCCCGGCCATCCACCAGGCCCGTCGTCTGCGGACCGAAAGTCACAAAGCTCAGCAGCCCCTGTCGCAGACTCGGCCGTGTTCGGGTGCGCATGCGTAGGTTGGTGGCATAGAAGGCCACAACGCAGTCATCGAGGCGCACGATGACCCGCCTGGCACGCAAGGGCGTGGATTGCAGTTGCGCCAGATCCATGTCGATGACCTCCATGCCAGCCTGGGCCAGCTGGGTGTCGTCGATGTCGAGAACCTCCACGGCAGGCGCTGGATCAGGTGTCGGCTTGGGTCGCATTCGGCGACAGGGTCAGCGCGGGTTCATGCTGCCGTGCATGACCTTCATGGCCGTGACCATCGCGAAGTTCCTTCTTGTACTTCCCCACTTCTCCATGTGCTTGCGTGCGAGCGCGGAATAGATGTCCATGTTGATCGAGCGATCGGTGACCACCGTGGTGGCGTCAAAGGGTTCCTCAATGTCCAACGAACTGCGCTTGACCACATTGACGTCAGTATCCGGATCCCCAATGTCGGCGGCACTGCTGCACGCGCCGAGGCTGCGGCGCTTGTCCTCATGGAGAAGCTTCTCGATGCCGCAGGCCAGGACAACGTCGTAGCGCCCGCGTTCAACGGGGCGCAAGCCTTCTGAGGGGCCGTGGAGGACGATTCGCAGGCATTCTCGACATTCGCTACCGGAATGACACCGATGCCTAGCCCACGCTGCGCTGCTTCGGCCCGGATCATCTCCTCGCCAGTAACGACGGCGGTGGCCGTGGTCACCAGTCGGGTGTCCTGGATCTCCGATCGCTTCAGGACCGCGTCGCACAACGCCAGATCGATTGCCTCGCCGGTCGTACCCTTGAGTGTCTGTTCCAAGTGCTTGCCGAATCGGGTCATGCCCACGCTGGCGACATCTGCATGCATTCGCATCGTTCGTCTCCTATGGAGGTGCGAGTCTCAGGGTCGCAGGATGTTGCGACGATCGGAATGCCGCAAATTGGGCCCAACTCGGCATACAAGCTAGCTCAGTTGGTCGGGGGCAATCTCCTATGGTGCCGGACCAGCCGCAGCCTGGCGTGCCTCGTCGCGCAACTGCACCGATGTCCGCGCATCGGGCTCCAGGGCGATTGCCTGAACGAAGGTGGCCACCATCCGATAGAAACCGATCAGCATCGCGACCTCAGTGGCGCCACGGGGGCCGAGTTGAGCCGCGATGACGTCGATGGCGTCGGACGATTCCGCTGGCGCTGCGATCAAGTCGTCAACCAGTCGAATGGCTGCGGTCTCGATCGGATCAGGCGTCGTGAATGGCGCGGGACCGAGCAAGCCCTCGATCTCGGATACCTTGACGCCAGCGCGCGCCGCCAGACCACGGTGGTGGTGCACCTCGTAGCGTGACGCGTGGTGCATGGCCACCCGCAGGATGACCATCTCACGCAGGCGATCGGTCAGGCTCAGCTGCTCGAAGAAGGCGCAAGCCATGTCCATGAGTGGGCCTAGCAGGCCAGGTGCATGGGCGGCGGCACGGTACACCGCAACGGAGGGTCGCCGTGAGAGGGTGGCCCGTGCGGCGTCGTCCAGATCCTCGTCGTTGGGCGGCAATATTCTTGTCATTCTGTCCCCGCCCCCAGCATGTTCATTTCCGACAAAGTCCGAAACCCGCCCAGGCGGGTGTTCAGCGGCAGCGGGTCGGTCAGGCCCGGCAGTTTTCCGCGCCAACGCATGCGGAAATGCCAGCGCTGAGCCAGGTGCTCGTTGAAAGACGACCTGGGATGGTCGGGCGATATCTCACGGTATAGGGTATCGAGGCTGTTGATCAGGACGTCGGCCCGCTGGTAGTGGGCGTAGGGGCCCAGGTGCATCACCAGGTCGTCGGCTGCGGCGCTGACTGGCATACCGCGCCTGAAGCGGCGCTCGGCCTCGTCGTAGATCCATAGCAAGTAGTCACGGTGCGCGCGCACATCGTCGCGGCTGCAAAGACGTCCATGGCCCGGGATGAAATGCTCGAGGTCCATCGCGAGCACCTGGTCCATGGCCGCGGACCAATGGCGCGAACGGGGCATGAACATCGG
Organism: Comamonadaceae bacterium; assembly: GCA_947451385.1. Classification (GTDB taxonomy): domain Bacteria; phylum Pseudomonadota; class Gammaproteobacteria; order Burkholderiales; family Burkholderiaceae_C; genus Limnohabitans_A. Next base: position 3,388 of record CANFYZ010000016.1, read on the forward strand.
AATGTGCGAATCTGCGAACATGAGATCGCCCATCACCGCCACGTGTTGCTCCTCGTCGACGACGATCGAATCGCTTGCGGTGTGAAGGTTCTGGAACTCGATCACCCGCAGCGTGGTGGCGCCAAAGCCGAAGCGGGCTTCGCCCTGGAAAGTTTCAGTCGGGGCCCGGTACTTGACCTCGGTGAAATCGAACTTGTCGGCCAGCAAGGTTTCCATCATCTCCCGGCCCGCGCCGTGCAGTGATCCGTATCGCACGCGGGTGCCGGCTGCGGCTTCCCGCAGCGCAGTGGCCGCTGTGGAACTCATGATCACGCGTGGCGTCGGGATTGCACACGCGCCGAAGGAATGATCACCGTGGTCGTGGGTGAGGATGAGGGCAGCGATCTGCGAATGGTCGCGTCCCGAATGGAGTACGGCCTGCGCGATGTGGCGCGCGCGTGGCACGTCGAATGCGGTGTCCACGAGCACTGCCCCCTGCGGCGTCCAGAAAACGCCAGCGTTGTTCAGTCCGTAGTGTCCGTCGGGCTGCAGATAGGCGCTCGCGCCAGGGGTCACGGCCTGGAGCCCTGTGACGTAGCGGGTATGAAGGGGCAGCGAGGTCATGGCCGACTCCTGGGAGGTCCAACGATTGTGCGCAGCGTGCCGATGCGCTCGACCTCGAGTTCGATCGTATCGCCGGGTTGCAGGTAGCGGTCGCGCTCCAGACCGCAGCCCGTGCCAACGGTGCCGGAGCCAAAGAACTCGCCCGGGTGCAGCGTCTGGGCCTGGGACATGTAGGCAATGATCTGTTCGAAGCTGCGGTCCATGGTTCGAGTGCTGTTGTCGCACCACACTTCGCCGTTCACCCGGGCGATGGCGCGCAGATCGTAGGGGTTGCCGATCTCATCGGGTGTGACGATGCATGGCCCCATGACGTTGCCGCAGTCGAAGTCCTTGTTCTTGCCGCCGGTGCGGTCCTCGGCGGCCTGCACGTCCCTCATGGTCAGGTCGTTGAAGATCGTGTAGCCGAAGATGTATTCGGCCGCCTCGGCCTCTGTCACCTCCCTGGCTGCCTTGCCGATGAAGATTCCGAACTCCAGTTCGAAGTCCAACTGCTTCGTCAGATAGGGCCAGGGCACAACCGTTGCGTCCCCTACGACCGAGAGGCGGTTGCAGGTATAGAAGCGGGGGCGCTCGAAGAAGTCGCGCGGCAAGTCTCGTTGCCCGGCCGCCACCATGGCTTGATATGCCGCCTCGGGATCCGGGGCACCGGCGGCTTTCTTGCGCAGGCGCACTTCCCGACAGTTGTAGAAGTGCTCGGAGAAGCAGCCAAAGTCGCGCATCTGGACGGGGCGCGGCACCGGTGCCAGCAGGATTGCCTCGGAGCGCTGCAGAAGCCGCGCGCGGTCTTCTCCGGCGTCGGCGCAGGCCTGGCGAGCCCGATCCCAATGTTCAGGGCCGGCCTCGATCAGCGCCTGCATGGAATGGAACGCCGGTTCGCCGGCGAAGGTGGCCGATATGTCGACGATGGCCTGGTCAGCGTGGACCAGGCAACCGACTGCACTTGCGGTGCCGCCCAGAGGCATGAACGTGACGAGTTTCATGGGTTGCAGTTCAATACATGTGTATGAATTGTGCCACTGGGGAAATCCCGCACTCAGCCTCCCGGAGGCGATCCGCGCGTCGAGGCAAGACGGGTCGGCGCCACTTCAGCGCCGGCCACCTTTCGATCAATCACCGCCTCCATGACCTTGACCAGCTGCTGGGTATCGATGGGTACCGTATCGGCGCTCGCGTTGATGGAATAGATCTGCACAATTCCTCGCAAGGTGGCCACGATCAGGGTCGCCAGCACATTCAGGTCATCGTCGAGGAAGTCTGTGCCGCGGTCGTTCTCGAAGGCCAGGCAATCACGGACGAAGCGGATCGCCGCGTGATTCATGAGTGCAACCTCGGTGGCGAACTCACGACCCTGAAACTGTGCTTCCGAGAGCAGAGCGGAGAAGATCCTGGAATTCGAATCCGGCTGGCTCAGTCCCAGAACCAGGGTCCGGATGTAACTGCGCAGCAACTCCAGGCCTTGTGCGCCGGATTCAGTCTGCCGGACCCGGCGCTTGCCGAATTCCGCGCGAAGGTGGCTCAGTGTTGCGAGCTGTAGTCCCTGTTTGTTGCCGAACAGATGGACGACCAAACCCGTGCTGACGCCCGCCTTTGCAGCCACTGCCGCCAGCGTCAGGCCGGCTACCCCGCGGGCCTTCATCACCTCCAGCGCGGCTGCGACCAATGCCTGCTCGGAACTGGCGCGGCGCTCTTCCTGGGTTCGCCTGGGTTTATCGGAAACGGTTTCTGGGGCCATATTCATCCGGATATGCAGATATGTGCTTCTTGCGGGCGCAACGCCATATCCTGCCCGTTGCGTTTACACCCGATCGACCTGGGCAGTCCTGGCAGTCGCGCAGCCGTGCTCAGCATAAACCCTTATTGTTGATTTCAACATACTAACCGAACATTCGGTAAGTATGAAGATGAATCTGTCCTTGCCGGCGACAAAAGCCTCACTCATCGGGCTGGACGAGAACGGGGAGCCGTGTCTGCGGGCTGTTCGTTGCGCCGCGTGCGGCTCCTTGGCATTTCCTCCGCAGCATTACGGCTGCGAGCGCTGCGGCGCAACGGAGCTTGCGGATGTTTCCCTGGAGTCCCGGGGCACGGTCATCGCCAGCAGCATGGTTCACGTCCATGCCCAGCCTGCACCGGCCACCCCGTTTGCGATGGCTGAAGTCAGGCTCGATGACGGGCCAGTCGTTCGGGCGCGCCTGAGCACCTGCGGCTTTGACCCCCACGGCCGGCGGGTACACGGTGTGCTGCGTGAGACCGAGCCGGAGTCCGGCATCCTTGAATTCCAGTTCGAGGTGGAGGCGCCATGACACGGCCTTTGAGCGCCCTGCGTCCCGTGTATGTAGTGGGCGTTGGCTGGCATCGCTACCAGGATCCGTCAGACACACCCTATGTGGCGCTTGGGCTGACGGCCGCTCGACAGGCCCTGCAGGACGCTGGCATCCCGTTCAATGCTGTCGACTCGGCCTACGTGTCCCGCGCACTGCTCGGAATCGCTTGCGGGCGCCCCATCCTGCGGCACCTGGGAGCGACCGGGCTGCCCATCACGCATGTGGAAAACGCGTCCGCTTCAGGATCGACCGCGTTTCGTAGCGCGTGCATTGAAGTCGCCGCGGGCATATCGGACACCTCGCTGGTGCTGGGCGTCGACAAGCGGGCGCCGACGGTACGTGGCGAAGCGCAGTCTGGAATAGAGCAGCTGGCCGGCGAGTACATCGTGCCATTTACGCATTTCGCGCTGCTCGCCGACAAGTATGCCCATCGTTTCGCGGTCGACATGAAGGACGTCGCACGGGTCGCCGTGAAGAACCATGGCAACGGTGCAATCAACCCGAATGCCCAGCGCCAGCGGGTACGAACGCTCGATGAAGTCCTTTCCGGGCGCCGCATCTGCGGTGGCCTGACGGTCCTGCAGTGCACCCCTCTCGGGGAAGGTGCGGCGGCCGTGATCGTGATGTCGGAGGATGCCATCAGGGCGCATGGAGTCGATCCCGCTCGTGCTGTGAAGGTGTTGGCCTCCGCCGCGACCAGTCAGCAGGTGTACGACGATCCCATGGCGTTCGACGAGATCCTCACAGAGGTCACCTGTGAGCAGGCATTAAAAGACGCCGGAGTAGCGCCGGCATCCCTCGACGTGATCGAGTTGCACGACGCTTTCTCCATCGAGGAGGTCTTGTACCTTGAGGCGATGGGGGTGAGCATGCCCGGGCAGGCCGCAGGAGCGCTCAAGGCGGGCGAATTCCACATCGGGGGGCGCGTCGCGGTGAGTCCGTCGGGAGGGCTGCTTGCGATGGGGCACCCGATAGGCCCTACCGGAGTCGGCCAGATCGCAGAACTCACCGTACAGCTACGCGGTGAAGCGGGTCCCAGGCAACAGCCGGGCGCACGCATCGGACTTGCTCACATGGTCGGCGTGGGGGCTGTGTGCTGCGTGCATGTGCTGGGCATCTGATGCCGTTGCCGAAACTACCAGGGACCTCATGACCGAAGCAATTCCGACCCTTCCCGATCAGTGGGCACGGTCACAACCGGACCGTGTTGCCGTGATCGCTGATGGTTTGACCCTCACCGCGAGCGAACTAGATGCCAGAGCCGATGCAGCCGCCGAAGGTTTGCGGCAGCTGGGCATCGGCGAAGGCGATATCGTGGGATTGAGGCTCCAGACGACTGCGCAATGGGTGGTTCTGATGCTGGCCCTGAGCAAGCTCGGGGCGCGACTGCTGGGAGTCAACTGGCGCCTGCTGGCTGAAGAGGTCAATTTTCTTCTGGTTGATGCTAGAGCCACGTTGCTGGTGTTTGACGACGAGGATGCCGAGGCGTTCGTCGGTTCGCTCACTGCACTCGCCCGGTCTGCGGTGGTTCCGGCCTGCCAGCTTGATCCGCCAGCGTCGCTTCTGCAGGTTGCACGGCCGACCCTGCCGCTGACCGGACTCTGCGAGCAGATCATCTACACGTCGGGTACCACCGGCAAGCCCAAGGGCATCGTGCTCCGGTGGCGCCCATCGGGCGACGAGCGTCTGCGCCGCTATCAGGCTGACGTCGCCAGTGGTCATCGCCGTTACGGCGCCGACGATGTGGTGCTGGTGTCCATGCCCCTGCACCATGGATCCGGTTCCTCGCAGATCAAGACTGCCTTGTGCAAAGGTGCGACCGTGGTGCTCCAGAAGCGCTTCTCACCGGCCAATTGGTTTGACCTCGTCGAGCGGCACGGAGTGACGCATTGGACGGGTGTGCCGACAATGTTCAAGCGGCTGAGGACCTACCAGGAGCAGACCGGCCGCAAGGCGCCGGGTGTCAGGAGCCTGGGTATCGCAGCGGCACCCGTACCCATGGCGATCAAACGATGGATTCAGGACCAGTTCGGATCAGTCCTGTACGAAAGCTATGGATCGACGGAAACCGGACTGCTCACCCTGATGCGTCCGCAAGCCCACTTCAGCAAGCCAGGCTCATGCGGGCTGCCCTATCAAGGTGTGGACATCGAGATACGACGCACAGACGGAAGCCTGTGTGCGCTCGGCGAAGAGGGTGAGATCTGGGCGAACACGCCGGTCACCATTACCGGTTACCTCAACGCGCCGCCATTGGGCGTCGATACGCGCGACGCGCGGGGATTCCTGCGCGTGGGTGACGTCGGCCGGTGTGATGCGGACGGGTATCTGCACATCACAGACCGGGCCAAGGACATGATCATCTGCGGCGGGGTCAACATCTATCCGGCCGAGATCGAATCCGCCTTCTACCTTCATCCGGATGTGCAAGACATAGCGGTTATCGGCGTGCCTGACGACGAATTCGGAGAACGGGTCATTGCATACTATGAGTCGAAAACCGGCGCGCCAATCGCCGACGCCGAGTTGATCGAGGTCGGTCGAAAAAGCCTTGCCTCCTACAAGCGTCCAAGGTCCTACGTACACGTCATTGACCTGCCACGTAACGCCGTCGGCAAGGTGCTCAAGCGTGAGCTCCGTCAGCCCCATTGGGCCCGGCAGGAGCGTAACGTTTAGCCGCGACCCCTATGCATGCAAGCACTCAAGCCGTCCACGAAAGGAGACCATCTGTGACTTCAAAAACCCTATCCAGGCGCCAAGCCCTGACTTTCATTGCGGGCGCTGTGCTGACCGAGCGCACGTTCTCGCAATCTGCCTGGCCTGATCACACCGTCAAATTCATTGTGCCGGCCGGCGCAGGCACAGGGATCGACGTGATCGCGCGATTGCTGGCAGATCAACTGTCCAGGCAGTTGGGGCAGCCGTTTGTTGTCGAGAATGTGACCGGTGCGGCGGGAATCGTGGGGACGGAGCGCGCGCTGCGAGCGCCTCCTGACGGGTACACCTATCTGGTCGGGTTCAATCAGATCATGTCGATCAATCCGCATCTGTACGCGAAACTTCCGTACGATCCCGTGCGGGGGGTGGCACCGGTCAGCTTGGTGGCCAAGGGCGGTGGTTACGTTCTTATCGCCGGGCCCACCGCTCCCTTCAACACCTTCGACGAATTCATACGCTATGCCCGCGCCCACCCCGGAGAATTGGCCTATGGGTCGTCCGGTACTGGCAGCATTGCGCATCTCGGGATGGAACTTCTCAAACAGCGCGCCGGCATCGACCTGTTGCACGTCCCCTATCGGACGGGGAGCGATGTAACGAATGACCTCATAAGCGGTCGCATCCATGTCCGCCTGGAGACCGTGAATTCCGCGGTTCCCTTGGTGCGGGGTGGGCGTATCAAGGCATTGGCCGTATCCACCGCCTCCCGCAAGCGCCTGTTACCCGACGTGCCCACCTTCTCTGAGCAATTGCCTGGTTTCTCCGAGATCGCCGGCTGGAATGCCGTGTGGGCGCCGGCGAATACCCCTGCGGCCATCGTCGAGCGAATGGCCAGGGAACTCGCTGCCGCGTTGCGGGACCCCAAGGTGATACAGCGGATCTCCGACCTCGGCACAGAGGCTCAGGCGTCCACTCCTGCCGAACTGGCTCAATTGACCGAGAAGGACTTTGCGTTGTGGGGGAATCTGATCAAGCAACAGGGCATCAAGTCCATCGAATGAGCCAGCAGGGCAACTGGTGAAAATCCACACTCATCCGCTCGTACTGGTCGACAACACCCACGGGCTGCGATTCACCGAGAGCCCTCGGTGGCACCGGGGACGCTTTTGGTTCCTCGACATCCACGCCCATGCGGTCCGCAGCGTGGACCTCGCCGGTGACCTGCGAACCGAGGTGGAGCTTCCCTTCAGGCCCAACGGTTTGGGAATTCGGCGCGACGGCAGTCTGGTGACAGGCGATTCCATGCGATTCAGAGTCTGCCGCTGGAAAAATGGGAACGTCGAGATTCAGGCGGACATTGCCGACAGCGTTGTCTTTCGTCTGAGCGACGGCATGCTCGATGCGCAGGAGCGTTTCTACATCGGCGACATCGGCTTCAATTTCCTCGATCCCGGTCAGCAGCCGGTGGACACCTGCGTGATCGTCTGCATGACGCCCGACGGCACTGCACGGGTGGTTGCCAAGGGTCTGCGTTTCCCGAACGGCATGGCGGTAACACCGGACGGGCGGACGTTGATCGTGGCGGAGACGCGAGCGGCGCGCCTGAGCGCCTTCGATGTACTGCCGGATGGCTCGCTTTCCAATCGACGCGTGTTCGCGCCACTGCCCGAGGGGGTGCGTCCGGACGGGATCGCGCTCGATGCCGAAGGCTGCGTTTGGCTGGCGAACCCCGCTGGGGGCAACGATGTCATGCGTGTGCGCGAGGGCGGCGAGATTCTGGAGTCCGTGCAGATCGACACCCATGCCTATGCCGTGGCCTTGGGGGGGCCGCAGCGTCGCCACCTGCTCATCTGCGCGTCGGATACGCACAACTCGGACGAAACCGCCACCCGCCCCAGCGCGACGCTGCGCCTGCTCGAGGTTGAAGTGCCGGGCGTCGGGCCATGACGCCGACACGCCGGTGGCCAGGGCTGATGGGCAGCGACCGGGCGCGGGCGGCTCAGGACCGCGAGCGATGGCCAGTGGACCGTCGTGCCGATGGGGATGACCGCAAGGGCGCACTTCGGAATCCTGCGGCCAGAAAGGCGACAACGTAGTCCAGCGCACCGATCAGGTCATGGGTGTCCACCTCGCGGCGCATGATGCGCTGCATCCGGCCGGTATCGGCCTGGATGTAGACCATCGCGCCATAAACGCTGTACAGCCGCCAGAAGAACTCAGCCTCGCCCAGGTCGGGGCACGCCATGCGCATCAACTTCGGAAGCATGGGATCCTGTGCATCAAGAACCTCAGACACGATCTGCTTGACTTCGGGGTGGGGATCCATGACCGCATAACCGGTCAAACGACGGTAGATCGAGCTCTCGCTGCTTGCGCGGAAGGCCGGCTCCAGCTGGGCGCGAAGTATGGACTCGATGTCCAGCGGCTTGCCCGAAGCGAGCATCTCTTTCATGCGCTGCTGACGGGCTGCCTGCACGGGACCCACCCGTCGCATCAGCACGGCTTTGAAGAGATTCTGCTTGGTTCCAAAGTGATAAGGAATAGCTCCCAGGTTCACACCGGCGAGCGCAACGATGTCACGCACCGGGACATTGGCGTAGCCACGGTCCACGAACAAGCGCTCCGCTGCATCCAGCAGGCGCTCAGCGGTGCCGATTTGGTGGGCGGGCGCCGGCTCGGTCGCCGCGCCTGGAGTTGGGCCGCTGCGAGGCGACCGGGGGGTGCGGAGTGAGGGCATCGACATCTGGACAGATAGGGGAAGACCCGAGCATGCTAGCAGCTTGCGAGGGTCATTCGTATGTATTAGAATAATTCATACACTTGTATCAATCTTCTTTTTGACACCAACCGGAGACCCCCATGACCGAGCTGCCTGACGCGGTACGCCGCGCGATGATCGCCTCATTCTGTCTGGGCACTTTGCACGTCCCAAGCGTGTTCGCACAGTCCAGCACTTACCCCGTCAAACCCGTGCGCATTATTGTTCCGGCGGGGCCTGGCACGGCGCCCGACACGCTGGCACGCATCATTGCTGAACACCTCGCTCGCCGGATGCAGCAGCCCTTCGTGGTGGACCCCATCGCGGGGGCAGCTGGCATCATTGGCACTGCAGCCGTGGCCCGCGCCGAACCCGATGGCTACACGCTGATGTACGGCTACAACCAGTTGCTCACCATCAATCCGCATCTATATGAAAAGCTGCCTTACGATGCAGCTGCGGGCTTCGCGCCGGTGGGTCTGGTGGCCCGCGGCGGCTACCTGCTGATCGCAAGCCCAACGTTGGACGCCAAGGACTTGCCCGGTCTCATCGCCCTTGCCAAACGTCAACCGGGGCAACTGGTCTACGCGTCCACCGGGTCGGGCAGCGTGGCCAACGTCGGGATGGAACTGCTCAAGCAGACCACCGGCACGGACTTGCTGCATGTGCCCTACAAGACCGGCAGCGCATCGACGACCGACCTCATCGCCGGCCGGGTCCACGTCAAGCTGGAGCCCGTGGCCAGCGCCTTGCCACTGGTGCGTGCTGGCAAGGTCAAGGCGCTGGCAGTGACGACGCCCAAGCGCCTTGCGCAACTCCCCGAAGTAGCCACCGTGGGCGAGACGCTCCCCGGCTACGAGATATCGGGATGGCACGGAATCCTGGTGCCGCTGCGCACGCCCGCTGAGATCGTGCAGCGGCTGAGCCAGGAGCTTCGCGCCGTGCTCGAACTGGCCGAGGTTCGGCAGCGGCTCGTCGATATGGGCGTGGAGGCTGCGGTCGCTTCCCCGTCGGAAATGGCAGAGATCATCCGGCGCGAATCAGCCCAGTGGGCGCGGGTGATCCGCCAGGCGGGCATCAAGCCCGAGTGACGCAACCCGAACCGGAAGCTACAGCAATGAGCGATGTCTTCGTGGTTGGCGTTGGGATGACCTGCTTCGGCCCCCAACCGCAATCCACGGTCAAGTCCCTGACCGCACATGCCGTTCAGGAGTGCCTGGCCGACGCCGGGGCGCAACCGCAGCAAGTGGAGGTGGCGTACTTCTCGAATACCGGTCAGGGGCGGGTGGAGGGCCAGCACGCGCTGCGCGGCCAGATTGCCTTGCGCCCCCTGCAGATCTACTCCATTCCGATTGTGAATGTCGAGAACGCCTGCGCTTCAGGGAGCACGGCCCTCTGGCTGGCGGCGCAGGCCTTGAGCTCGGGAGCGGCCGACATCGCCCTGGCCGTGGGCGCCGAGAAGATGGTCTACGAAGATCCCGTGCGCCGGGAACGGGTGCAACAGGGATTCAATGGCGGCATGGACATCGAGACGGGGCCGGCGGCGCTGGCCGCACTGGAGCGGCTGTCCCCCAACATTACGGGCGTCTCCGGCGAGGGCATGCGTACCGTATTCATGGACATCTACGCGGCAATCGCCCGGGCCCACATGGAGCGATTCGGGACCACCCAGCGCCAGCTGGCCCACATCGCGTCAAAGAACCATGCGCATGCGCTCCACAACGACCGCTGCCACTACCGCAAGGCGATGTCGGTCGAAGATGTGCTGGCGTCGCGGGCTTTGCGCTACCCCCTGACCGCGGCCATGTGCTCGCGCATGTCCGATGGTGCCGCTGCTGCCCTGCTATGCAATGAGGCCGGGCTGCGCCGCCTCGCGCCATCGACGGTGCCGGTGCGGGTGCGCGCCTGCGAACTGGTCTCCGCGTCGCCACGCTCCTGGGATGACTTTGAGCACCACGCGATGCGTCGGGCCGCGTTGAAGGCCTATGAGCGTGCAGGCATTGGGCCGCAAGACGTGGATGTGGCCGAAGTCCATGACGCGGCCTCTTTCGGCGAGCTGTTCGTCAGCGAACTGATGGGGTTTTGCGCAATCGGCGAAGGCGGCGCCTTTGCCGAATCGGGCGCCTCAACGCTGGGCGGTCGGTTGCCCATCAATCCATCCGGCGGCCTGGAGTGCCGAGGCCACCCGATCGGCGCCAGTGGTCTGGGGCAGGTGTTCGAACTGGTCACGCAGTTGCGTGGCGGCGCGGGTGCGCGCCAGGTTCAGGGGGCGCGCATCGCGCTACAGGAAAACGGGGGCGGCTTCATGGACGTTGAAGAAGGTGCCGTCGTGGTTTCGATATTCGAGCGTCTGACTGGCGCGGCTAGGAGCTAGGTTATGACACGAAATGCAGAACAGGTGGCCGACGGTTTCATGTTCCCCGAGAGCCCGCGCTGGCATGTGGGTCGGGGCGCATTCGTCTTCAGTGACATCGACCGTGGCGAAATCCACGAGTGGCGCCCTGACGCAGGCTCGCGCCGCCTGTACAGTCACACCGGCATGATCTCCGGACTCGCCTTCGAGACTGCCGATTGCGTGCTGGTCTGCGATGCCCGTGAGTGCACCCTCATCCGCGTCGACCTCACGACCGGCCGGTGCCTTGGAACCGTGGCCGACTTCGGGCCTATCCGCGGCTGGGGTATCAACGACATGGTCAGGGCCGCTGACGGCACCTGTTATGTGGATTCCGTCGATTTTGATTTCATGGCGGCGTCCCGCGGAGAGATCGAGCGCAAGCGCTGCCGACTGCTGATCGCTCGTCCCGATGGCAGCGTGGCCGTCGCTTCGGACGAAATGTTCTTTCCCAACGGCATGGCCATCACCCCCGATGGCCGTCAACTGATCGTGGCTGACACCCGCGACCGCTGCCTCGGCAGCCTGGAAATAGCCATCGACGGAAGCCTGGGGCCTCGCAGGATCTTCGCCAGCTTTCCCGATGAACTTCCCGACGGGATGTGCCTGGATGCTTCCGGTGCCACCTGGGTGGCCAACCACGGTCGGGTGGTGCGCGTGAGCTTCGACGGCGTCGAACTCGATGAAGTCTTCACCGGCGAAGCCCGCGCAACGGCCTGCATGCTCGGTGGCAGCGATGGCCGCACCTTGCTCATCACCGCCAGCGACACCATGGATCGCGAGGTCATGCGCCACCATCCGTCGGGCAGGCTGTTCCAGGTACACGTCGACGTGCCCGGCGCCGGGCTGCCCTCGGTCTATTGACATCGCCGGAGTACCGATCATGGGCGAGCAACGACTCGAAGGAAAGACAGCGCTGGTGACCGGCGCCACCGCAGGTATCGGGGCGGTCATCGTCCGGCGCTTTGCCGCCGAGGGAGCACGGGTCGTGTTTTGCGGCAGGTCCGAGGGGCCGGGCCGGGCACTGGCTGAGCAGATCGGCGATGCCGTCAAATTCATTGCAGCAGACGTCACCCGGCCTGAAGACACGCGTCGGCTCGCGGATCAGGCGGCCGCATGGCTGGGACGGATCGAAATTCTCGTCAACAACGCTGCCGCGCCACCCCCCGACGTGCCCCTGGAGCGCATCGACGCCGCGGCGCTGCCGGGCTACATGGCTTCGGTGCTCGGCAGCACCATCCTGATGACCTCGGCTTTGGTGCCAATATTGCGAGCGCAAGGGAGCGGCGCCATCATCAACATTGGGTCCACTGCAGCGCATCGGGCCAATTCCTCGTCCAGCGTCTACAGCGCCCTGAAAGCCGGAGTCTGCCACTTCACGCGCTGCTCGGCACTTGAACTCGCGCCCTATGGCATCCGCGTCAACACGGTCTCGCCCGGCGCCGTGCCCACGGCCATCTTCCCCAAGAAACTGGGTATCGCCGAGCGACATCACCCGGCAGCGGTCGAGCGGCTGGTCGACGTCTTCGGTGACTACATTCCGCTGGGTCGGGCGGGCCGCGCCGAGGACATCGCCGACGCGGTGATGATGTTTGCCAGCGATGCCTCAGGCTTCATTACCGGCCAGGATCTGGTTGTCGATGGCGGCCTGACGGTGGGTCTGTCCGCATCCGGCAAGCGCGCGCAGGGCGAGGCCATCCGGTCAGCGCTGGCTCCGTTCCTGGAGTAGCCCATGAGCATTCTCGGCATTCTGGAACATGGTCTGCGGGTCGATCCCGACAAGCCGATGATGTGCTCCGAGCGCGGGGCGATCAGCTATGCGCAGGGCGTCGGCCTAGTGGCGCGTATTGCCAATGCGCTGCGCGCACGGGGTCTGGGACAGGGGGATTGCGGCAGCGTGCTAGCTGCCAATGATCCGGCTGCCTTGCTGGCGGCGTATGGAATCCAGGCGGGCGGGTTGGCCTACCTGGCTTCGAGCGCCACGGGCACCGCCGACGAACAGGCACGCGCGCTGGGCCGTTTCGAGGTGAATGTGCTGTTCTTCCAGGGCGCATTCGCGGACCGGGTGGCGGCCATGCGTGCACAACTGCCCAGACTGCGCCTGACGGTGTGCCTGGACGGCGAGGCCGGCGACCTGTCGCTGGAGGCGTTCGTTGAGGGACAGGCCAACGTGTACGCGGGACCTCATCCCAAGCTGACCGACATTGCCAGCATCTCGCAGACCGGCGGAACGACCGGCGAGCCGAAAGGGGTGATGATCAGCCATCGCGCGCGGGTCGCCTTCGTCGAGAAGTTCTGGATGGAAATCCAGGACCCGTCGCCAGTCATGCTGGCCGCCACCCCCCTGACGCACGCTGCGGGCGCCCTGGCGCAACCGGTGTTTGCGCGCGGCGGCACCGTCCATGTGATCGAGCGGGCAGACGCCGCCCTGGTGCTGAACGCCATCGAGCGGCACCGCATCTCGTTGCTTTTCCTGCCGCCAACGGTGATCTACCGCGTGCTCGATCACCCAGCTCTGGCGGGCACCGACCTGTCGAGCCTGCGGCACCTGCTCTATGGCGCAGCGCCTATGTCAGTGGCGCGCCTGCGCGAGGCGATTCGGGTGTTCGGGCCGGTGATGACGCAGTTCTACGGGCAGACCGAGTGCCACACGATGATCACGGCCCTGATGCCGCGCGACCATTACCGCGGCACGGAGGTGGCAGAAGACGAGCGTCTGGCCAGCTGCGGCCGTCCCTCCCTGGGCACTACGGTCGAAATCGTCGACGAGCAGGGAGCGCGACTGCCGCCTGGCAGGGTGGGCGAGATCCGGGCACACAGCGACCTCATGATGTCCGGCTACTTCCGCAATCCGCAGGCCACCGAGGCCGTACTACGCGACGGCTTCATTCACACGGGAGATCTCGGCTACATCGATCAGGAAGGCTACCTGCACCTGGTGGACCGCAAGCGTGACCTCATCATCACCGGTGGATTCAACGTCTATCCGTCCGAGGTGGAGCAGGTGCTTTCCAGCCATCCGGCCGTGGCCGAGTGCGCGGTGGTCGGAGCCCCTGATGCTGACTGGGGGGAGCGCGTTACCGCGGTCGTCGAACTGCGCATTGGAGAAACCGCGACTGCAGAAGATCTGCAGGCGTTCTGTCGCGATCGCCTTGGGGGCGTCAAGTCACCAAAGGTGGTCGAGATCTGGCCCAGCTTGCCGCGCTCCGCGATCGGCAAAGTCCTGCGCAAGGATATACGTATGAGGTTCTGGCCTGTGGGGTCGCGGCAGATTTGATACGTGCGCTACTTTGCTGCATCTGTCCCGACTCATCGAGCACTCCAAGTGCATGCCTTCGGTCATGTCCCCGGAATTGGTTTGAGTTTTCTGTTTACTTAGCCGCACAGGGCAAAGCCCGACGCGCCTTCCGATCGCCGCAGAGATATAAGGCTTTCCCTTTCGCCACTGACCGCTAACGAGAATTTCGTCGATTCAGCGGCTGCTTTGATAGTAGTCTTTGGCCGACTGCTAATGGCCGAAAGCAACACTTTTGAATGCACCCACATAGCTGCCATTGAAGGCGGTCGACCCGGTGTCGGAACAAAGGCCGCCTTCAATGACCGTCTCAGATTTCAGTCTGCTCGGAGATTTCAAGAGCGTCGTCGACCTCGATACCCAGGTACCTCACGGTCGATTCCAGCTTGGAGTGACCGAGCAGCAGTTGCACGGCTCGGAGGTTCTTAGTGCGTCGATAGATCAGCGTGGCTTTGGTCCTTCGCATCGAATGGGTCCCATACTCGGAACGATCCAGACCAAGCTCATCCACCCAGTGCCCGAGAATCCGAGCGTACTGCCGGGTTCCGAGGTGGGGGGAGTCGTGGAGCCTGCTCGGAAAAAGAAAGTCGTCGGATTTCAATGCCGCCTGCTTGATCCACGCTTGCAAGGCCTCTCTGGTGACAGCCGTGATCTCGAATTGCACTGGGCGCTTGGTCTTGTGTTGCATGACGATTGCTCGGTTGGCCACCTGATCGCCATGGGTCACGTCGCGGACTTTGAGTGATACGAGGTCACATCCGCGAAGCTTACTGTCGATACCAAGGTTGAAGAGGGCGAGCTCGCGAACCCGTCCTTCCATCTGAAGCCGTACGCGTAGGGCCCAGATGTCTTTCACCTTGAAGGGCGCTTTCTGCCCGACGATCTTGCCCTTGTTCCACGGTTCGTGATGAACCACATTGGTTGAGGTTTCCATGATGGTCTCCCATCGAGTTGAGGGGAGCAAAGCATGCGCTTTTGGGGTATAACCGCCTTGCGCTATATCAAGTCAGAAGAGATCACTCCAGTTGAACTGATGACTGCAAACGAGTGGGGCCGTCAACCAGCGCATTCGGCCAGAAGCAGTCTCAAAAAGCTGAGTTCTTTGGAGTCTGAGAATCACATCGGTGTGGGCGAATCCAAGCTTTTCACGCCCCGGTCCAAGCAAATGGGTCGGTATAAACTCCGATCATGAAGCTACCCTCTCGATTACCCGTCTGGTCGATCACCTGCCCGATAGCTGCTTGGGTTTTGCTCGTCCTGAATTTCACAGGGCACGGAGTCGGGCTGGGTGGACTGTTTGAGGTCCTTCTTGTCTCTGGCCTTGTTGCGGGCGTCCTCGCGGCCGTCTTTCACGCGGAAGTTGTTGCTCACCGAGTGGGTGAGCCCTATGGCACGCTGGTGCTGGCACTTGCGGTCACAGGCATTGAGGTCGCGCTCATCGTGTCGCTCATGATCGCGGGAGGCGAGGCCGCCAGCGGGTTGGCTCGAGATACGGTGTTTGCCTCGGTGATGATTATCCTCAACGGTATGGTTGGACTTTGCCTGCTCACCGGCGGACGCCGTCATGGCGAGCAAACCTTTGGTTTGTTCGGGGTGTCAACGGCCTTGGCCACCCTAGCGGCCATCTCGGTGCTCGCCCTGGTGTTACCCAACTACACCACGACCATCTTGGGTCCGTTCTACAGCAGCAGCCAACTGATCTTCATTGCCGTGGTCTCGCTTGTGCTGTACGGCACTTTCATATTGGTCCAGACCGTTCGTCATCGGGATTACTTTTTGCCCGTGGTTGCTGAGGCAGACGAGGAAGTGCACGCGCCACCGCCCTCTAACCAGATGGCGAGCCTAAGCGCGGCGCTCTTATTGGTTTGCTTGGGTGCGGTCGTGCTGCTGGCCAAGGCACTGTCACCCGCTTTGGAGATGGCTGTCGCGAGCATGGGGGCCCCTAAGACCGTGGTGGGCATCATCATCGCTTTGGTGGTCCTGCTGCCCGAGAGCATTGCCGCTTATCATGCGGCGCGGGCGAACCGCCTGCAGACCAGTCTCAATCTGGCCCTCGGCTCTGCACTGGCCAGCATCGGACTTACGATCCCGGCCGTTGCTCTTGTTTCCTTGATGACCGGCTGGACGCTCTCGCTTGGCATTGATGCAAAGTCGACGGTATTGCTTGTGCTTTCGCTGTTTGTGGCATCCCTGTCTTTGGGTACGGGACGCACGACCGTGATGCAGGGAACCGTTCACCTGGTGATCTTTGCGGTGTATCTCTTCACCGCCATCGTTCCTTGAGCCAGAATCTGAATTAAAACCGGGGCAAGACCGAAAAGCAGTGTTCTGCCTTCTTCGGCCACAACCTGAAGAAGTACACGCTGAGACAAACGATACACAACTGCGCGAAGGTGACCTTCCCTCCCCACAAGGTAGCCGGCTATATCACTATCTACTGCGTCGAGGGCCGCTTAACGGTATCTCAGCCCACTGGTCCGGTCATCCTTCTGCCTGGGCAGCTGATGTTCCTAAACAACGAACTCCAGTATGGCTGCTTGCCCTGGAACCTAGTTCAGCGCTCGTCATTATTTCGTTGCCCAACGTTGAACGCTGATCAGAATCTTATAGGTTGTTTGCGCACAGGTCAGCGTCTGCTTCGGGTCGGAAGTTGACTGACAAAATTTGTGTTGCGAAATAGGAATTTGACATTAAATGCGGGGGGGTACCGTTCAACCCATGAAAGAGTCAGTGTCAAAGCCATTGATCTCATTGACTGTCCACTGACAGTAATTTTGGAAACCACACACGCAGAATCACGTTTAACAATGGCTGAGACACAACGCGGCAAGCCAATCTGGGATACGTGTGTTGACCGGGCTGGGCCTGTCAAGCTCTTGAAACGAGCCGACTGTGGTCAGACTGCTGTTGGTTGGGGTGGGAGCAACGGCCCTTGAAGAAAGACGGCGGTAATGGGGGCCTCGCTGGTTGAAAACCAGGTTGACCAAGGTGGGTCCAGAGAAAAACCATTGACCAGATGCCCAAGTTTCAGATGTCGGTTTGATTTGATGTGCGACCAAGGGGTCATCGATTGATCTCACGGGAGAAGATGACCACTTCCATTCGCCATTCAGGGGATGGGTAGATCCAGTGTTTGCACTTGAGATCAATTTCATGAAATAGATCGAGTGCGATAGGCGCAATCTCTGGCAACACCTTCACCCAAGACTGGCAATGGTGGTAAGCGTTGAGGGCCAATTCTCGTAACTCTTGAGAGGAAATCAGTTCTGATTTCTTGACAAGCAAGATGAGCGCAACCAACGCTTCAAATGTCCCGATTTCTGCCAACCGATAGGCCGTTTCTTCATCAAATTTCTGGAAACGATCTGGTTGCGGGATGGCCTGAAGCATTGGAGGTGCTGAAACCATCAGGAGATCCGTGATAGCAGGGGCTAATGCTTTCAGCTGATCGTCAATCCATCTCTGATTGAGCTGATCCCCACGCAACACAGCCCAAATAGGCGAATCAAAGTAGGACGCAGTACCGGGATAGTTTTGATCGGCAATATCAACTGAATATGGCTTGCCGACCATTCTTTGCGGGACACGTAAACCCGTTTGATAGCCATCCCATTTACGCGGGCGTACCACCCCTGCCTCTTTGTGTTTGACGATGGACGGCTCTATTGCCAACTCAATGGCGTAGGCACTTGGCAAACCCGACCTGGCTTTGACGGCATAAAACCAGACCTTCGTGCGCAAGACATCAATCGGATTTCGCTTGGGGCGACCCGGCTTTGGCGGTTGCAAAAAGGTGGGCATGGTCATGGTGTACAGAAACTCCGATTATCCGTTCGGGTTCCACAATTGCTAACTTTCGGAAACACTGCGTGACAACCGTAGAGAGACCCGAACAAATGACCACGAGTTCATGCGAGCCAGGCACCTTGGCTGAAAAGTTGAAAACAGAAATGGAGCAAACCCATGGCCCACTGCTGGGAGGCCTGCGGTTGGCCAACGCTCTGGGACACGCCAGTGTGGCGGGGCTACGACAAGCCAGATACCGTGGTCAAGTCGCCGTAACGCTGTTCACGTTGCCACATCGACGAGGTTTTTATGCACTCACCAGAGATGTCGCCCACTGGCTTGCGCAGGCACGAATCACGTCTAGCGCTGAATAAAACAAGGAGGGAAAAACCAGAACGACGCTAAATCTAGCCACCCAGAAACGCAAAAGCCCGAGGCGGACACCTCGGGCCTAGCGTCCGACCGAAGCCGAATCAAGTAGTACCTTGTGGGTTGGAGTATCGGTCGAGCATCCCCTCATGTCAAGTGGGCGGGAGTGGGTTAACTCACCCCGAGTGCATGCCTCCTGCACTCGTTTGACCAAAGGAGCAGTCCATGAGGCTACCCGTTCATTTGCAGCGTGACATTGCACGCCAGCACTTTTATGACCCGACGTTGGCTCACCGAGCAATTTCAAGAACAACTGGGACGCACCACGACACGATCCGAAAATTTCGACAGCAAGTGGATGCCTCTGGCTTGAGTTGGCAAGAGCTTTCGCCGTTAGATGATGATGCCTGGCGGGCAGCACTTGGAACCCAAGATCGGTCTGTTGCGCAACTCAAGACGCATCCAGATTGTGAATGGATTCATACCGAAATGCGGCGACCCGACGCAACTCTAGAGCGTCTTTGGCGAGAGTGGCGCGAGACCACCCCTGACGGGGTGGGCTACTCACAATTTGCCATGCTCTATAGAGCTTGGACAAAAAATCAGCATGTGGTGATGCGACGCACGCACCGACCAGGTGAAAAGCTGTTTGTGGATTTTGCGGGCCGGACCGTTGAAATCCGAGATCAAAACGGTGGCCCATCGACCTTTGCTCAAATCTTTGTGGCTGTGCTTGGGTACTCAAACTACACGTACATCGAAGCCACGGCAAGTCAGACCACCAAAGACTGGCTGAAATGTCACGCCAATTGTTTCGAGGCTCTGGGTGGTGTGCCAGAGTGGGTCGTCAGCGACAACCTTAAAGCGGCCGTTTGGCGGCGTGAACGGGATCGAACGGTGATCAACCCAGCCTACAGAGATTGCCTCAGCCATTACGACACGGCACCTCTACCAACGGGAGCACGAAAGCCCAAACACAAAGCCAAGGCTGAAGTGGGCGTGCAAATCGCTCAACGATGGGCTTTGTTTTCACTTCGTGATCGCATTTTCTTCAGCCTTGCCGAGTTGAATGCAGAACTCCGTATCAAGGCCGAAGAAATGAATCGCCATCCATTTAAACGGCTAGCAGGCTGTCGATTGGATCGCTTTCTGGAAACAGAAAAAGCGAGCCTCAAGCCATTGCCTGGAACGGCATTTGAATTGAGTGATTGGCGATATAGCGTCAGGGTACAAGATGACTATCACGTCGAACATCAAAGACGCTTCTATTCAGTGCCTCACACGCTAGCACGAGAAAGCGTGGACCTCAGGTTTACATCCACTGTGATTGAAATCTTCCACCGAGGTCGAAGGGTTGCCCTTCACCCTTTAATTGAGACACAAGGAGATGCCAGCACGATACCAGAGCATCGGCCCGTCATTCACAGCCGAGTGCTTGATGCCGAACCTCGGGCATTGTTGGCATGGGCGATGAATGTCGGTGGCAATGTGGAGTTGATGATTCGCCATCAACTTGAAAACCGAAGCGACATCACAAACGGCGTCAAAGCTGCACGACGAATGCGTGACCTCGCAAGGGACTACGGTGAGGCCCGATTTGAAGAGGTCTGCGCCTACGCGATGCCATTGAATATCACCTCACTTCGCAGCATCACATCCATCCTCAAAGAGGATGCAGACAAACGTTTTTCTATCACTCAAGCACTCAAAGTCAAAGTCATTGGTGAATTGCGTGGTCCTAGTTATTTTGGAGAATCAGCATGAGCAGCACGCAACAAACCATCACTCGCCTTCGAGAGCTCAAGCTCGTTCCAATGGCCGATGCTTACGACATGCAGCTTCAGCAACCCAAATTGCATGATGTCAGTTTTGATGATCGCTTTGCAATGCTTGTTGATCACGAGGCATCCGAGCGTGAGGCCCGAAAGTTGAAGCGTTTGATCCGAGGCGCAGGGATGCCTGAATTGGCTTCATTTGAGGATGTTGAATACAAGGTAAACCGTGGACTAGACAAGGCACAGTTGGCATCTTTGGCAAGCTGTGATTGGATAAGGCGTCAGCAAAATTTGATCATCCAAGGCGCTACGGGTGTTGGTAAGACGTGGCTTGCGTGTGCATTTGGCCAGCAGGCGTGCAGGCTGAAAATGCCAGTCCTTTTCTATCGCGCCAGTGATCTTTACGGATCAATCACAGAGTCATTGCTTGATGGCTCATTGCCCGCTCTGAAGCTGTCATTGAGCAAACCAAGTTTGTTGATACTTGACGATCTGGGTTTGGGTGAGATGAATCAACATGCGTCGCAGTTCTTGTTAGATGTGATTGATCGTCGAATGCGCACAGGCTCATTGCTCATCACAACGCAGTACCCAACCGATCAATGGCATGGGTTTTTTCCTGATCCCACGCTGGCTGATGCGATATTGGATCGCGTGGTGCATCAATCGCATCGGTTATCCCTGAAGGGGGAGTCCATGCGAAAAACAATGGCTCGAAAAAAAATGCAATCCAGCTGATAGTCTGAGTAGTCAGATTGACCATGTCAGTCTGACTACTATCCTGGTCAAATCGCCATACTTTTTCTTTGGTCAACTTGCTGGACTGAGTGGTCAGCTTTGACTGGAAGTGATGGTCACGAGGGATTGGAGCGGATGGTCAATAGGTTCTGGAATACGCACCTGTTAATGGTGGCCCTTTCAAAACACAGGAAGAAGCCGCCCAAGCGGCGCTTGATGCTGGTTCTGAATGGTTTGAAAAAAATGTACCAACGGACTATTAAATCCGTTTCTGCGGGCTACTCGTCTGAAGGGTGTGAATCGTCTTTGCCGATGGGCTCGACGCCACCCTATTGATGGAAAGAAGGCATAGCCAAGCGTGATACATCTAACCAGTTGCGAGCTGTGGCCCTTGATTCAAGGTACGCTTGATAAGCGGTGTCAGTATT
Organism: Comamonadaceae bacterium; assembly: GCA_947451385.1. Classification (GTDB taxonomy): domain Bacteria; phylum Pseudomonadota; class Gammaproteobacteria; order Burkholderiales; family Burkholderiaceae_C; genus Limnohabitans_A. The sequence goes on from CANFYZ010000016.1 coordinate 24,511, forward strand.
CGTAACTCTTGGACGCCTAACGCCCCCTCTTGGTCTGGACCAATAGTAATCCGCAGAGCATCGCCATGAGCTCCTACTGGGAGCCGTCTGCAAAGTAGGTCTGCGAGAGCTGCATCTTCTACAGCGCAAATAACTTGTCGGTCTTCGTTGACCAGTTGAGCCATGACCTCTGCCAAGTGCACGGCGCGGAAGTCGTCAATATGCTGCACGGGATCGTCTAGCAAAATGGATTTCCAGCGACTCCATGAGATTGAGAGGTTCACGGACAACAGAAAGGCAAGTCCGGTTGCTCGACGCTGCCCGCTAGAGAACAGGAACTGTGGATTGAGTTGATCGCCCACCTGAAGCTTCATGAACCGCCGAACATCCCCACGAATTGAATATTCGATGTCACTCCAGGTTGGGTGGGGACGCAGCCGCCGATAGAGTTCGGACATTAATGGAAGCACGCGTTCGAGGCGGCGGTCAAGCGTTTCGCTAGTTGCTCTGCGAGCCGCATCATGCAGCGCTTGCGCACTGGCCTCCGCTTTTCGAGCGCGACCAAAGCGTTCCTGCGCTTTCGAAAGACGATTATTAGCATCGGATAGGCCACGCTGCGCTTTATCCAGATCAACGCTTAACCTCAGTGTTTCCAGGACCCGGAGATCTATTTGCGCCGCATTAAGGTCGGCACGCAACTCCGCAACCCTTGCTAACAGAGAATCCCGAGACGACTCAGCTAGGTGGAGGTCCAAACGCGCTTGGTCGAACAATTGAACTGCGCGCACTGCATCGGCGTGGACTTTCTCGGCTGCCTCAACTGCCTCGGACGATGCAACGACACGCTCCTCCGTTCTTTTTTTCACTCTCTCAAAATCTGCGAGGTTGGCAGCTGCTTCGCTTAGTTGTCTGGCAAGGACGACCGCGGCCTCCATGCCCTTTTCAAACTCCTCGTGGGACTGGCCGCTTGCACACAAAGGGCAACTGCCGTCGTGTAATCCAAGCTCACGTCCGAGGTTGACAAGAGCTAAGAGCTTCTTTGCATGTTCATCGACGCCATGCGTGTAAGCGGCAACCAGCGGAGGCGGCGTAAGCGAATTTAGAGCTGCAAGAGCGTCGGCGTGATCTTCCTGCCGTGCCTTCCGCGATGCATTTAATGAATCGAGATCGCTACGCACCTTGTCAATCTCTTGCCAACGCTTTGCGAGAGACTCAAGGGATTCAATTTCTGACTGCGCCTTGACAATGGCCTCTCTGACGGGGCCAGCTAAGACGTCGGCCGGAACTGTCGACTTCACAAAGGCTTGGAGACGGGCTACCGCTTGACCGAGGACTTCTTCACTGATCAAGCTGGCTCGCACCTCGTCGAGCCTTTTCGACGCATTCGCTGCATCGCTGTTGGCTGTAGCTACCTCCTGTTGTGCAGTAGCGGTTCGCTTCTTAGCGAGTGACACCAACTGGGCTCCTCGATCTAGCCAAACATCCGCGTCGTTCGCACCTAAAACGTCGCGGAGAAGTGCATATCTGTCGGCTTCCTTGAGGTCGAGACTCAGTTGAGTGATCTGTTCATCTCGGATGATTGAGGCGGCGCAGAGTTGGCCAAGAGGTTGAGCAGGGGCCGATCCACGATCACAAATTTGATCCAGGATAGCCTCAATATGTACTTGATTTGGTCCTTGAAACTGGGTCCGTCTCAGTACCAGCAAATCGGAACCGTTCGTGAATCCAACTTCGACATATCGATCCTCCGGAGCTGGGCCCGCTCCGGCCCACCAAAAATAGTCGGCCACTGATTCACCAGCTGATTTGGCGTCGTTGTACTTGCTCAGGGTCCCTGTCAAGGCGAATTCGATGGCATCGAAAATGGTGCTCTTTCCCACTCCATTACGACCATCAATGATGGTGAATCGTGAGCCGAATTCGATTCGCACCGGTTTTCTGTACCCTCTGAAGCCGCACAAAGAAACATAAGAGACCTTCATGGCGCCTCCTCAATAACTTGAAGGACTACCGACACCTCTGTGCTTGAAACGAAAGCTTCAATTGCGCGAGGTGGTAATTCAGTTGCTCGCTGGCGGATCTCCAACACCATATCGACGGCATCTAGTTTCGGTGCGCTTTGAAGGGGGAGTAATGGCAGCAGTGCGGCCTCCATGTCCGAGATACCGTTGATGTCTGAGCGGGCGATCTTCCGGGTTCCAGTTAGGTCCTCCTCAATTGCTGCGAGCGAAGCTATTTCAGCGTGAGAAATATCTCCGCTAGCGAGGAGCACCACATACGTATTCCATGCCTTCTGTCCGGCGCGTCGCAATGCGAATTGATTAGCAGAGACTGCTGCTTCGGAGTCGTCAGCCCAGCGGGCAATCAACGATTGGGCATTGGGGTACGAGAAGACGAAACCGATCACCGAATCATTCTCGAAGATCAAAAATTCTCTTCCCTTGGCAGAGCTTTCAAGAACCGTAAAGCCCATACGGGTCAGTAATTTCTCGGTTTCGTCAAAAATTTTCATTAGAGGTTGAACTCCTGAACTGCGTCGGGCCGGGTAATCCAGCGGCTCGCATTACCTCTCGCGATGGAGGCTGTACTTACGCGAGCAATGCTAACTGGGAGTAACTGTGCTTCGGCGCCAACCGCAACGACAAAGTCTGGCGCTGTAGCGGGAGGGGTCTCTCGTTCGAACTCTTTTTCGACTTGATGAATTGGGCGTGCGGCTCGTAGTATCCGAATTTTTTTGCCTTCAAGATTCCAGTACGGGCCATCAATTACGGCACCTCGTGCTTGGAGTTCCAGGAGTGTTTGTCCAATCAGCGGGTCTTCTGACGGCTTAGCTTGTTTAGCCGGTTCGTGAGGACGGCTTCCTTCAAGGTCACGCCTCACTGCCCACATCGTCTCATTGTCGGAAAAAGGAGGTTCGGTCCAAGCGGGGTTCGGTGGTGTACCTTTCCGGTCAATGAAAGCCTGCATACCAGCGTGCAGCACTTGGCGGACAAAGGTCCTCGAGAAGCTAAGGCGAAGGCTGGCTAAAAAATCGGATCCCGAGGCTTGGACGTGATGGAAACCGTTCTGAGCGCGATTGCCGAGTTCAAAGAGGGCCGGTGCTTTTTTCGGAAGATCAGCGCTAGCGGCCAGATCAACGACTATTACTCTAGATGGATTCACGCCATTCAACGTGGAGGCAAGCACCTCGTTCAGGTACGTCCAGTCAGTCCAAAAACCAACGATCAGCAAGTCGCGATTCAGTAGATTCAAATTGAGCCACTGAGCACTCCTGGCGATGCGCGAGGCTACAGGCTCGGCAGTCAACTGACCTCGGGCCCAAACCATGTTGTCTGGATCACTAGATCGGCACCCATGCAGTTTCAGGAGAGGTGCGACTCCTGGAGGCAAAGCTGCAAGCGCATGACCGTCTATGCCAACGCCGACTTGCCCATACTGGTACTGACCTGCCGTCTCGATCAAGGTGTCAACGTTTGTTGTTACGGCTGCCTGTAACGCTCGAACGAGCAGCATGTCCGCAATTGCGGCATGTCCTGGGTTCGGATGGCCGGCAAAGGCGTGCTGATCGATGAGTGTGCGGAAGTAAACGGACGAGAGCTCTTGTCGCTGAAAAAAATACTCCGCTTGGTCATCGATTCCTGCAGGTATGGGCGCTGCTTGGCCATACATGGCCTCGTACTTCTGTTTTGCTCTCTGCGCCAAGGTCGCCGCTGAGGGTAGCAAGCTTGGGGGGGCCATGGATAAACCGGCCCCGGCGAGTAGAACTAGCCGATCATTTATCAGCGACGTCAACGCGAAGCTTACGCTGTCTTCAACCGACGTCAGTTGCATCAGGTCAGGTCTCCCGTGTGCGTGAAAGTTGTCCACGTAATCATATACCCCGTCGCATAAGTTACTTCTTACATAAGCCGACAATCCAGCTTTGCATGGGCAGCGCATTTTTCTCTCCCCCCTTCGGTTGCGGACCTTGCGTCCGCTGGGTGCTCATTTTTGCTCTGGGGCTGCCCATGTGTGGATGGGAGTTCAATTTCCCAGACCGGATTTGAACTTGTGTCGATGATGTGAGGCGATGTAAGATCTGCCCATCGGATGGGTCTAACTCTCTACCCCGCATTCACGCTCTAGTACCTTCTAGCATGATTGAGTTCGAATAGAAAGTTCCTGAGTGGTCAACCATCCACCACCATTACCCTGTTTAAAGGCCGCTAAGGATAACCACTTAGTGGCCTTTTTCTTTGGTAAATCAATGGTTTGCGCAATAGTAATGCTCAGTAAGCTCTATTGACAGCTAAACCCTAACGGGGGTACGTACGAGCACCGCCGACTCCAGCTCAGCCGCAGGCATACGGGGCAGACCCAATTCACCGGCGTGCTCCTGGATGTCGCGCGGGGGCACGTCATACCGGAAGCGACGACCGTTTTGTTTGGCTGTTTGAAATGGCGACATCGCGTGGCCGTCGCTCCCAAAGACGATGCCTTTGAGCAGGTACTGCGTCTTGGCTCTGGTCGTGGTGGCCCGCACCCGGCCATTGGTGCTGAGGATGGCGTGGGCATCATCCCAAATGGACTTCGTGATGATCGGCGGGCGCTCCGCCTGATACCTAAGCTCCTTGTGACGCAACTCGCCCACGTAGGTGCGGTTGGTCAAGACCTTGTAAATCAGCCCTTTGCCGTCCTGGGTGGTCCAGGTTTTGGACGTTTTGGACGCCGCCCAACTTCACCTTTGGTTTGTGAAGTGTATGATTCATCGTATTACAGTTGCATAAGAGTGATACAGCCATGACTGCCAGAACCATCAACGTACGCCTGCCCGAGGCGCTTTACATCCAGATCGAAGAATTGGCCAAGGCGACCGCACGGACCAAGAGCTTTTTGGCCATCGATGCGTTGACCAACTATGTGCAGAGTGAATCCTGGCAGATTCGTGATATTCAAGAGGGCATTAAGGAAGCCGATGAAGGTGAATTCGCAACCGACAAGCAGGTCAAAGCGGTATTTGCCAAATACGGCGCTTGATCCATGCAGATCAAGTGGACCAAGACAGCGCTCGCGTCTGTGGATGAAATCGCTGGATTCATCGCCAAAGACAACCCGACCCGCGCCACCAGTTTTGTACTGGAGTTGCAGGCCGCGGTGACCAAACTTCAGGCGCATCCTGGCATGGGTCGGGCTGGCCGCGTCCCCGGCACGCGCGAACTTGTATTGCACAAGAACTACATCGCCATTTACCGCGTGCGTGGCGACGATGTTGAAATTTTGAGATTGCATCACGCAGCCCGAAATCTATGACCAACCGGGTCAACCTAGCCATCTAGAGATATTGTTGAGTTGGGCAGGACCGGAAATCGCTATTCCCGGTTCGTTTGCTCTCAGGTAGCACCACGCCACCCCATGCAAGATTAAAAGCCGCTCAGTTTCACCACTGAGCGGCCTTTTTCTTAGCCCCCACGCTGTACTCAGCCGGCCTGCTGTTGATCGCGGTGGGCTTGGGCTTGGGCGGCGATGGCCGCAACTTCCTCCGTGCTCAGTCGGCGGAGGTTGTTCAGTTGCATTCGCATGCGCGGATTTTTGGCCAGGGTTTCACTGTGCTGGTTCAGGTAATCCCAATACAGGGTGGTGAAGGGGCAGGCCGACTCGCCGGTGGACAGCGCCGGGTTGTAGCGGCAGCCCTTGCAATGGTTGCTCATGCGGTCGATGTATTTGCCGCTGGCGATGTAGGGCTTGCTGGCCATCAGGCCGCCGTCGGCAAATTGGCTCATGCCCAAGGTGTTGGGCAACTCGACCCATTCCACCGCATCGACATACACCGCCAGATACCACTGGTGCACCTCTTGGGGCTTGACGCCCAGGAGGAGGGCGTAAAGGCCGGTCACCATCAAGCGCTGAATGTGGTGGGCATAGCCTTGCGCCAGCGTGAGCTGGATGGCGTCTCGCAGACAGGCCATGTCGGTTTGACCCGTCCAGTAAAACGCAGGCAGAGGCTCACGGGCGTCTTGTGCGTTGCGCTGTGCATAGTCCGGCATTTGCGTCCAGTAGATGCCGCGCACGTATTCACGCCAGCCCAAAATCTGACGCACAAAACCCTCGACCGCTGGCAACGGTGCCTGCCCGGTGCGAAAAGCGTTTTCTGCTGCGGCCACCACCTCACGCGGGTTGAGCAACTTTAAGTTCAAGGCGCAAGACAGGTGCGAGTGATACAGCCACACCTCGCCCTCCCACATGGCGTCTTGGTAGTGGCCAAAATGCGGCAGTCGGTGGGCGATGAATTCAGCCAGGGCCCGCTGCGCTTGTTCGCGCGTCACCGGCCAGCCAAAGCTGGCCAGCGAGCCAGGGTGATGTGCAAAGCGGTGATTGACCAGCGCCATCACCTCTTGCGTGATGGCATCTGGCGCAAACCGGCTGGGCGGTGGCAACAGGCCGGGACCTTGTTTGCCAAAGCTGTTGCGATTTTCAGTGTCAAAGTTCCACTGATCGCCGACGGTTTTTTTTCCCTCCATCAGGATGCCGGTCTTGTGACGCATCTCGCGGTAAAAATATTCCAACCGCAGTTGTTTGCGCCCCTGAGCATGCGCGGCAAACTCGCGCACCGTGCTGAAGAAGTGGTTGTCGTCCCGAATCTCCAAGTTCAATGCGTGTTGGTGCGCCACCTGGCGCAAACTTTGCAGCACGCGCCAATCTCCTGGGGCGGTCATGACCAACTGCTGGGGCTGCGTTTGCTGGAGGGCCCGGTCCAACTCGCCCGCCAAGGTGCCCGTGTTGCCTAGCGCGTCCAGCTCGGTGTAGAGGACGGGCCAGCCTTGTGCCTTCAAGTCCGCAGCAAAGTGACGCATGGCGCTCAAGAACACGGTCGTTCGCTGTTTGGCAGAAGCGACATGCGTGGATTCTTCCTCCACTTCGGCCATCCAGATCGCGTCTTGTGCGGGGTCGAAATCGCGCAGCGCAGAGGCCTCGTGGTCGAGTTGATCGCCCAAGATCAAGACGAGGTGCCTGAGAGTTTTTTTCATTCAGGCGCGACTTTCGAAGAGGAGGCGGGTTTGTTTTTGCGACAGGCATCAGAACAGTAAAGCACCTGTTCCCAATTTTTGGCCCACGCTTTGCGCCAGGTCATGTCACGCCCACAGGCTTGGCAGGGCTTGCTGGGCAAGCTTTGCTTGTTGCCCTTGAAGCTTTTTGCCTGGGGGGCCGGGCTCATGATTTTCCCTCGCGCAAATCAATCCCTTCGAGTTGGGCGATTTTTTCAAGTGCGTTTTCAAACAAGACGCGGGCTGAGCCTGAAATGGAGGCCAGGTAGGCGTGCAGATGCGCGTCTTCGGCGCTGTTGTTCAAACAGTCTTGGCTGTATTCCTCGAAGCTGGCCAGTTGAGTAATGAGTTCAGCCACATGCCGGGGGCATTCGCACAACACGTTGGTGGAAATGCCCGCCACACGGCTCAGGGTGGCCTCTGAGTATTTGCGGCTGGTGATCACCGCACCCGAGGTGCCAAATTCTTGCGCACGGGCGGGGTCCACAAACAAGACCGATTGCAACAACTCGGCCAATTCGCTGTCGGAGATAGGTTCGCGCCTGACCATGCAGCCGGAAAACTTCATCGCTTGCACCACCGCCTCCGCAGCGAAATGGTAGATGACGATGGTTTGTGCGAACTGGTGCTTGCGCATCAGCAACTGAATGGCCGCGTGCACTTGGGCGTTGAGGGTATTGACCTTGATCAGCAGCACCTGCGCTGGGGTGTGCAATTCGGCGCTGCTGGCCGCGGCCAAGTCGGCCCAAACCTCGCTCAGCTGAATGCGGTTTTGCTGCAGGCTGAGCACAAATTTTTGCGATTCCATTCGGTTCGCCAGACTCAGACCGACAACCGCAACGGACGCCACCTGGGGTGTGGGCTGGCCAGAGTGGGACAGCGGCTGCGCCTGACTGCTCAGGCGCCGCAGGGTGGCCAGTTCCAAGTGGGCGATCGCGCTGATGGCATGGCCTGATTGGGAAAGCTGTTTGAGCAGTAGCGCCTTGGACACGTCTTGCTCTTCGTACAGGCGTTGCTTGCCGGGTGTTTTGACCGGGCTGAAGGCACCGTATCGCGTCTCCCAAATCCGCAAGGTGGTGACCGGAATGCCCGTGGTTTGAGACACGGCACCAATGCGGTAAAGAGGAGTCAAAGAGGAGTTTTTGGAGGTGAAGCTCATATTTTGTGTAGTAGTTGAGTAGATTTTATGTTGAAAAATACCTTATAAATAATTTTTTTGAACTTTGCGTAGGTTAAAAAGGCAAAATAGTCTTAACAACAATGCGAAAGCCAGAGACATGCAGACAACTCCCTCCCAGGATCGACTGGCCCATTTGAGCCCGGGAGATATCTCTGCGGCGATTCAAATGGCTTGGGAGGACCGAACGACGTTCGAGACCATCCAAGAGCGGATCGGTTTGACCGAACCCGAGGTGATTGCGTTGATGCGCGCGGAACTCAACCCGAGTTCTTTCAGGTTGTGGCGGATGCGGGTCAGGGGGCGCGCAACCAAGCACCGTGCCTTGAGAAGTCCGGAGATGAAGTTCGACGACCGTGCGGTGGCCGACCATCGCCGCGCCAATTGTTAAAACCACGGCCAAGGCCAAGTGCGAGTTGTGAATGCGAGTTGTGAAATGAACTGTGACCTAGGAATGCGTATGTTGAACAAACAAACTTTCAATGCGATCGAAATTTGCGTTTGTATCGCCCGATCGCATCACCAAATCAGCTGCTCGACGGGCTACCTTTCCAGCCAGTTGGGCCTGTCGGTGTCCTATTTGGAGCTGATCTTGAAGCAGCTCAAAGCCCACGACATCGTCTGCTCGTTTCGAGGCCCTGGTGGGGGCTACAAAATTTTGGGCGCCGCTGACCAGTTGTCCATGTGGGACATTGCCCGAATTTTCGAAGCGCCATTGGACAACCCTGAGCCCGTGAGCAACCGGGTTTTGCCCGATTTAGAGCAGGGACTGCAGCAAGTGTTCGAGGCCACTTTGCGCGAATTCACCTTGGCTGACTTTGCCCAGTCAAGTCACATGATCCTGCCGGAAGGCGCCAGCAGGGCCGACAGTGGGAACCGTTTCAAATTCAAACCCCTGGCGGCGTCCTGGGTGCCCAAAGCGCCGAACTCGGTCTTTCAATGGCACCTGCACGCTTGAGCAGGACGACCGAACTGGGGCGCTGACATCCACCCCGGGTATGAAGAAGCACGTCGCACTGAGCTTGCTGGCGCTGACGGTATGGGGCGTGACCGCCAGCCACTTGGCTCTTGAAGAGCGTGATGGCAGTGATCTGTTGCTGGTGGATGGTGTGGCGGTGGATGTGCGCGGACAGATCAGCGCGGCTTGGAACCAAGCCACCCGCCATTGCGATGCCGTTGCCCAGAACCGCGATCTGACCGGCGATTCGTCAGCGATTGCCGTGCGAAAAAGCATCAGCGAATTCAGCCCCCCGGACTCACAGCGTTTGAAGTTGCGCCAGTTGTCCTCCTCAGGGCCCTGGTTTTTGGCTGAAGTTGAGTTTGTTGAACTGCAGCCCGTCGTCATTTTGTTGGCGCAAAAAGAAACCACTTTGGAGATTCACCCCCACGCGATTTGGAGCGGCATCACGCAGCCCTGGGTGGCCGGCCCTTGGATTCGGCGCTATCTGCGCCAACGCGCGCCCCAAGTACCGCCAGCCTTGTGGGATTGTTTTGACCCCTCGCCCGGATTGTTTGAGGGCCGCTGATATGTCAGGGCACAAAAAAACCGGCTGTTGCCGGTTCCTTTGTGCTGCCTGACGCTCAGTAAGCGCCGCGATCGTTGCGGTAACCACCGCCGCCAGAGCTCGGCTCTTTGGGACGCGAAATGTTCACAATGATGGAGCGACCACCGACGGACATGCCGTTCAAGCCTTGGATCGCGGCTTCAGCTTGTTCGCTGCTGCCCATTTCTACAAAGCCGAAGCCTTTGGAGCGGCCGCTGTCCCGGTCCATCATGACTTTGGCCGAAGCCACGTCACCATAGGCGGCGAAGTTCTCGCGCAGGTTGTCATCGTTGATGGAATAGGGCAAGTTGCCCACGTAAATTTTGCTGCTCATGTTGAGCCTTTCAGAAGTTGCCCACAAGCTGTTGAGAGTGATGTGAGCGGGAGAGATCGCCGTCTGTCAGGACGTCGAAAAAGAAGAGTTCAGACAGCATCTGCTGCCATGGCGTGATTGAGGGGGGATCGTGGTGCAGTCCGTGGTGACAAAAACTGCAGGAGCGGAGGGGGGCTGTCAGTGGGTGGATTGTACGCTTCATGCGCCACACGCCAAACGGCTGGACGGCAGCGCCCCTGGTGCTGCACGCTTATGATGGTTGCTGGCTTATTTTTCAATTTATCCATCCCATGTCTACATTTGCAGAACAGCTAAAAAGTGAGATCGCCCGCATTGCTAAAAAAGAAATTCGTGCTGAAAGTAAAACACTCAAAAACTTGGCCATGCAACAGCGTTCTGAGATCGCGGCCCTGAAGCGCCGTGTGGCTGAATTGGAATCTGCCTTCAAAAAACTGAACAAATCGAGTCCGCGTTCTCAGCCGGTCGCAGCCCAGGAGATCGAGGACGAGGGAGTGAAACTGAGATTTCGTGCAGGGGGTTTTGCCTCGCTGCGTAAAAAACTGGATTTGACTGCGGCGCAGATGGCGCAGTTACTGGGGGTGTCGCCGCAATCGGTTTACCACTGGGAGATGGGTAAATCTCGTCCGCGTGCCAGTCAATTGCCTGCGATATCTGCCGTGCGCAAGCTGGGCAAGAAACAAGTATGGGAGCGGTTAGCGGCCTGATCAGGCGGGTTCAGCCCCCGTGTCGGCCCGCCATGAGGGCGGTAAAAAATCCATTCAGCCACTGTAAATTGACCGGCTTGGGGACGAAGATGGTGCCTTCAGGCAGGCTGCCGCGGGTCTCTATTTCTTCTGCCGTCAAGGCTGAAATGACCAGATAAGTCACGCGCTGAAAAATAGGATTCTGGCGCAGGGTGCGCAGCAGCTCAAAGCCGTCCACGCCAGGCATATTCAGGTCGGCAATCAACACGTCGGGCATGATGCTGGCGATATCGATCAGCGCTTCCAGGCCAGAGGCCATGGCCGTGCAATCCACCGGCATGTCGCACCGTTCGCAGAAGTCGCGCATCATTTCGCGGGTCACTTCGTCATCTTCGACCAACAGGACCTTGAGCAGGTTGTGGCGATTTTCAGTGAACACCGAGGTCATGTTGTGACGCCGTTGGTACTCGCGAATGGATTGCATGGAGATCCGGCGGTGACCGCCTTGCGTTTTCCAGGCCAGCAATTCGGTCTTTTCAACCAAGGTCTGTATCGTTCCCACAGACAAGCCCAGCAGTTTGGCGGCGTAAGTGGTACCGCAGTAATCTTCAGGGCGTTCAGGTTTTATTTGTGTACTCATGAATTAATTTTATACATAATTTAATTTTAAAATAAGAAAAATATGAAAATCCTGCTGATTTTTGTAATTATTCGTTGTGGGGACTGGTTCTGACGGTTTTAAAACAAAGTTGGTCTCGCCTGCGACAAGACTGTGCTTACGGCCCCGAGTGGTGGGCCTTAACATCGCAGTGGTTAAACCGACCTGTAATGGAGACTGTGGATGACCGCTCACGCTGCGTTTTGGCCCAAAAGGCTGCCCTTTGCGATTTCGCCTCCAGCGACTTCACTTTGGGTCAATTTAGAAATCAGCGCGAAACGCTACCCTGACAAACTGGCTTTGGTCTTCATGGGCCGCACCTGGACCTATGCCGCCTTGTTGCATGAAGCGGAAAAACTGGCGGGTTATTTGGTGACCTTGGGTGTGCGCAAAGGGGACCGGGTGGTCCTCGATATGCAAAACTGCCCCCAGTTAGTGATCGCGCACTTTGCCATTTTGCGAATCGATGCGGTGGTGGTGCCGGTCAATCCGATGAACCGGATGGAGGAACTGAAGCACTACATCACCGACCCGGATGCGAAGGTGGCCATCACCACCGCGGATTTGGCGCCTGAATTGGCCGCCGCCAGCGATGCCTTGCCCACCGAGCAGCAATTGCGGCATTTGGTGGTGTCGCAATTCACCGATGTGTTCGACCCCGTGGCCGCCGGCCCTGAGAACCTGCCGCCTCACTGGCACGACTGGCTGGTGCCGGTGCGTGCCTTGCCCACCTTGGCACACGGCCAGGTGCATGCCTGGACGCAGGCCTTATCCCAGGCCTTGCCCTTGCCCGCGGTCACCGCCACGGCCAGCGACTTGGCCATCTTGCCCTACACCAGCGGCACCACCGGCTTGCCCAAAGGCTGCATGCACCCGCACGGCAGCATCATGCACAACGCCATGGCCAGCAGTCTGTGGGGCAACGGCACCCCCGAAAACGTGGCCTTGGCCGTGGTGCCGATGTTTCACATCACCGGCATGGTGAGCGTCATGCACACCTCAATTTTCTTGGGCGCCACCTTGGTGCTGATGCCGCGCTGGGACCGCGATGTCGCCGGGCACCAGATTTCCAAATGGAAAGTGACGCACTGGACCAACATCCCGACCATGGTGATCGATTTGTTGGGCAGCGCGCAGATCGAAAAATTCGATCTGTCCAGCCTGACCTACATCGGCGGTGGTGGCGCGGCCATGCCCGAAGCGGTGGCGCAGCGCTTGATGGACCAATTTGGCTTGCGCTTTGTCGAAGGCTACGGCCTGACCGAAACCGCCGCGCCTTCGCACAGCAACCCGCCCGATGCGCCGAAAAAACAATGCCTGGGCATTCCGTTCATGAGCGTGGATGCGCGGGTGGTGGATCCCGACACCTTGCAAGAGTTGCCGCAAGGCGAATCGGGCGAGATCGTGATGAGCGGGCCGCAAATTTTCAATGGCTATTGGAAGCGCCCCGATGCCACCGCCGCCGCTTTTTTTGAGCGCGACGGCAAGCGCTTTTTCCGTTCGGGGGATTTGGGCCGCATCGATGAAGACGGTTATTTCTTCATGACCGACCGTTTGAAACGCATGATCAACGCCAGCGGCTTCAAGGTCTGGCCGGCCGAGGTCGAAGCTTTGATGTTCCACCACCCGGCCATCCAAGAGGCCTGCATCATTGCCACGCGTGACGCCTACCGCGGTGAGTCGGTGAAGGCGGTGGTGGTGCTGCGCGCCTCGCACAAAGGTCAGGTGAGTGAGCAAGACATCATCGAATGGTGCCGTGAACACATGGCGGTGTACAAAGTGCCGCGCATCGTTTCTTTCGCCGAGGCTTTGCCCAAGAGCGGCAGCGGCAAGGTGATGTGGCGGGCCTTGCAAGAGGCCGAGCAAGCGGCCACGTCTTGAGTTGACACAGTAATTGACTGACCCTGGTATGAACACATCGCCTGTCGACTTGCGCCTGTCGGTGCTGGAGCAATCTGTGGCTGTGGCCGGTCGCGGGCAAGATGCGTCGATTCGACAAACCCTGGCCTTGGCGCAGCATGTGGAGCAGTTGGGCTTCGACCGCTTTTGGGTGAGCGAGCACCACAGCCACCCCGGCATTGTGGGCACCGCGCCCGAAGTGTTGATGGCGGCCATCGCTGCGCGCACCGAGCGCATTCGCATTGGCAGCGCCGGGGTCATGTTGCCGCACTATGCGCCGCTCAAAGTGGCGGAGCAATTTCGGGTGCTCGACGCCTTGGCTCCAGGGCGCATTGATTTGGGCGTGGGTCGGGCCCCCGGCAGTGACGGACGCACCGCGCAATTGCTCAATCCCGATCGCTATGCCAGCGAAAATTTTCCCCAGCAAGTGATGGAGCTTCAAGCCTGGGTCTCAGGCCAGCCCTTGCCGGCGGGTCACCCGGGCCACAATGTATTTGCCTACCCTGCCGCGGCCACCACGCCCGATGTTTGGATGCTCGGCAGCTCCGATTACGGCGCGCAACTGGCCGCGCATTTGGGCCTGCCGTATGCGTTTGCCTGGTTCATCACCGACGGGCAGGGTGCGGAGCACGCGCTGCGCTTGTACCGCGAAACCTTCCGCCCCAGCGAGCGCTTGGCCCAGCCTCAGGCCACGGTGTGTGTCTGGGCTTTGGCGGCCGACACCGAGGAACAAGCCTGGCACCTGTTTGAGAGCCGGGCGCGCTGGCGCATGGACCGCAACCTGGGACGCATCGGCCCGATGCTGGCCCCCGAAGACGCTGCACGTGAATATGCCCCCCACGAACTAGGCGCTTTGGCCCATTTGAAAGCCAATGCCTTGGTGGGCACCGCAGACCAAGTGGCGGACAAACTGCGGCAATTGGCCAAGCAACTGCAGGTGCAGGAGGTGGTGATCATCACCTGGACGCACGACCCGCAGGCGCAGCGCCGCTCTTATGAATTGTTGTCGCAGGCTTTTGCGCTGACGTCCACACCTTGAATTTTTTTTGGAGAAAACCATGTTCACCACCGCGATCGCTGGCAGCTTGCCCAAACCCGAATGGCTGGCCGAGACCAACAAACTCTGGCCGCAATGGAAAAGCGAGGGCGACAGCTTGCTGCGTGCCAAAGCCGATGCCACCTTGCTGTGGATCAAGGCGCAAGAAGATGCCGGCCTGGACGTGATTGGCGATGGCGAGCAAGCCCGTCAGCACTTTGTGCACGGCTTTGTTGAGCATGTGGAAGGCATTGACTTTGAAAACAAAGTCACCATGGGCATCCGCAACAACCGCTACGACGCGCAGGTGCCGCAAGTGATTGCGCCGCTGCGCCTCAAAGGCCGTGTGCACGCGTTTGAATCGCAACTGGCGCGCGCCCACACGAAGAAAAAACTCAAATTCACCCTGCCCGGGCCGATGACGATTGTCGACACCGTGGCCGACCGTTTCTACGGCGACAAGGTGAAGATGGCGATGGCTTTTGCCGAGTTGCTGAACCAGGAAGCATTGGCTCTGCAGGCCGATGGCGTGGACATCATCCAGTTCGACGAGCCGGCGTTCAACGTCTACATGGACGAGGCCGCCGATTGGGGCGTGAAGGCCTTGGAGCGCGCGGCCCAGGGCCTGACCTGCACCACCGCGGTTCACATTTGCTATGGCTACGGCATCGAGGCCAACAACAACTGGAAGAAAACGCTGGGCCACGAATGGCGCCAGTACGAGAAGGTGTTTCCGGCCTTGGCGCAGAGCAGCATTCAGCAAGTGAGCCTGGAGTGCTTTCACTCGCACGTGCCGATGGATTTGATGGCTTTGTTGAAAGACAAAGACGTGATGGTGGGCGTGATCGACGTGGCCAGCGAAACCATTGAAACGCCCGAAGAAGTGGCCGACACCATTGGCCGGGCGCTGCAGTTTGTGCCCAAAGCCCGCATCATTGCCTGCACCAACTGTGGTCTGGCACCGATGAGCCGCGAGGTGGCTGAAGCCAAGCTGCAAGCCTTGGCTGCGGGCGCGAAATTGGCGGCAGAGCGTTACGCCTGAACCCCGCATTCAGGGCGTGGCGGCGGGTTATGCTTGCGGTCTTTGACCGAACTTGCTGATCCTATGCCTCAAGCCCTGTTGCCGCCCCCGCTGACGGCCCCTGACCAATTGAACGCAACCCTGGCCCATCAGGGCTTTGCGGTGCTGAGCGCGGCCAGTGTGTGTGCTTTGGCGGGGGTCAGCTTGTCGGCTTTGCAGGCCCTGCAACCCAGTTGGGACCAACTGCCGCCAGACCAGTATTTGAAAGACGGCGGGCGTTACCGGCGGCGGCGCCACGCCAGCGCGCAATTGCGGGCCGACCAGGTGCTCAACGTGCCGCACCGGGCGCACTGGCAGCCCCTGTCTTACAACGCTTTGCACGGGGGCATGCAGCGCTGGTTTGAGCCGGTGGCCCCCGAGGTGGTGCAACACACGGCCTGGCAGGCGCTGCTGCGTTGGCTGGGCGGCGTGGCCACGGCCGCCCAAGGCGCGCAGCCCTGGTTTGCCGAGGCGCACCAGTTTCGCATCGACACCACCGACGGCATTGGCCGCCCCACGCCCGAAGGCGCGCACCGTGACGGGGTCAACTGGGTCGCCGTGTTTTTGGTGGCGCGCCAAGGGGTGAAAGGCGGTGAGACGCGGGTGTTTGATGTGGACAGTCCGAGCGGTCAGCGCTTCACCTTGACCGAGCCTTGGTCTTTGTTGTTGCTCGACGACACCCGCGTGATCCACGAAACCACGCCCATCCAGCCTGAACAGGCCGGGGGCTGGCGCGACACCCTGGTGGTGACCCTGCGCGCCCACAGCTTTCTGGACGATCCAGCGACCGCCGTTTGAGGCCACAAAAAAGGGAGCCCGTAGGCTCCCTGTGTCGAAGGCGAAAACCCGCCGGCTTACATGCGCTCAAAGATCGCAGCAATGCCTTGCCCGCCGCCAATGCACATGGTCACCAAGGCGTAGCGGCCCTGCACGCGTTGCAGCTCGTACAGCGCTTTGACGGTGATCAGCGCGCCGGTGGCCCCAATCGGGTGGCCGAGCGAAATGCCCGAACCGTTGGGGTTGACCTTGGCCGGGTCCAGACCCAACTCACGCGTGACCGCACAGGCTTGCGCGGCAAAGGCTTCGTTGGCTTCGATCACGTCCAGATCGTTCACGGAGAGGCCGGTTTTCTTGAGCACCGCGTGCGTGGCCGAGATCGGGCCCACGCCCATGATTTTCGGGTCCAGGCCGGTGTGGGCATAACCCACCAAACGGGCCATGGGCTTAGCCCCGCGGGCTTTGGCGGCGCCGGCTTCCATCAGCACCACGGCGGCAGCGGCATCATTGATGCCTGAGGCATTGCCCGCGGTCACAGTGCCGTTTTCTTTCACAAACACGGGCTTGAGTTTGGCCATGTCTTCCAGCTTGCAACCGGCGCGGAAGTGTTCGTCGGTGGCGTAGGCGATGTCGCCTTTTTTGCTTTTCAGCATGACCGGCAGGATCTGCTCTTTGAAGTAACCGGCGGCCGTGGCGCGTTCCGCGCGGTTGTGGCTTTCCACCGCCAGCGCGTCTTGCATTTCACGGGTGATGCCGTATTTGGCGGCCACGTTCTCGGCGGTCACGCCCATGTGGATGGTGTGGAAGGGGTCGTGCAGGGCACCCACCACCATGTCGACCATCTTGGTGTCACCCATGCGGGCACCCCAGCGCGCGCTCAAGCTGGCGTAGGGGCCACGGCTCATGTTCTCGGCACCGCCGCCAATGGCGATGTCGCAGTCGCCCAGCAAGATCGACTGGCTGGCCGAGACAATGGCTTGCAGGCCGGAGCCGCACAGGCGGTTCACGTTGAAGGCCGGTGTGCCTTCGACGCAGCCGCCGTGGATCGCGGCTACGCGCGACAGGTACATGTCTTTGGGCTCGGTGTTGACCACGTGGCCAAACACCACATGGCCCACGTCTTTGCCTTCTACGCTGGCGCGGGCCAGCGATTCACGCACCACTTGCGCGGCCAACTCGGTGGGCGGGATGTCCTTGAGGCTACCGCCATAAGTCCCAATGGCGGTGCGCACACCGCTGACCACAACAACTTCACGGCTCATTTTCAGTCTCCAATGTATAAATGAAATTCAAACCCGAGTGTCGGGCGTAAAAGCTACACCGTGCTGACAAAGGTCAACCGATGTGCGCTTTGTGCGCGCTCAAGGCGTATCAGTCGCGGATATCTGCCACCGGGTTGGCGCCGAAATCAGGCCGCGCCAAAAACGCCAGAATCCGCGCAGCGGCTGCGTCGACCGAAGTCAGTTGCCCTGCGGACTTGAGTTGGATGAAGCCCGCTTGGTCGGGGAAAGCGCTGGCATCGGCACCGCGCAACTGCACTTGCATGTCGGTGTCGATCACGCCCGGGGCCAGCGAGCAGACTTTGGCTCCCTGCGGCTTAAGCGCCTCCTCCAGCGCCAGGCAGCGGGTGAAATGGTCTATGCCCGCTTTGGCCGCGCAGTACCCGGCTTGCGAGGCCATGGCGCGACGGCCCAGGCCCGAGGAGATGTTCAGCACCTTGCGGGGCATGGTCCAGGTTTCTGTGGCGGCCAGGAACGCTGCGGTCAATTGCATGGGCGCTTCCAGCCCTACGCGCAGGGCATGGCCCAGGTCGGCGGGGTCGGCTTGGCTCATCGGCCCGATGCGCGGAATCACCCCGGCGTTGTTGATCAGCGTCACGCTGGCCCAGTCGCCATTGGCCTGGCTGTGCAGCCAAGCGCCCAGGCGCTCGCTCGCGGCCACGCCCTGGGCCAGGTCTTGCTGCCACTGCGTCAGCGCTGCGCCATGGCTGGCCGCCAAGGGGGTCAATGCGTCATTGCTTTGGCGTGAGATGCACAACAGGCTGTGGCCCGCTTGCAGCAGTTGCTGCGCCAGGCCCAAGCCCATGCCCCGAGAGGCGCCGGTGAGGATGTAGAGGTGTTTGGTCATGGACAGATGGTAGGTCTGAACAGGCGTTTGACCCTGTCACCTGGGCGTTTTCGGATGCTTGGGCCGGGTTCAGGGCGGGCTCAGGAACCCTGGCTGGCGCGAATTCGGTTGACTTCCAAGGGCGTGACCTCGGGTGCCTGGTTGCCCCACTGGCTTCTCAAATGGGTCAGCACCGCGGCAATGTCTTTGTCGTCCAAGGTCAAAATGTACGGCGGCATGCCAAAGGGGCGAGGGTTGCCTGCGGTGGCCGGTGGGTAGCCGCCATAAAGCACGGTTTGCACCAGGTTGGTGGTGTCGCTTTGCCGAACAGCCCGGTGCCCGGCCAAAGCCGGGTAAGCGCCGGGCACGCCTTGGCCTTGATCACCGTGGCATTGGGCGCAATGCTGCTCGTAAATTTGGGCCCCTCGGCGGGCGACCTCGGTCCGCACGACGCGCTGACCAGCCTGGGCGGGACTGGCTGCGACCGGGCTGGCTGAAATCGGGCTCGGCCGGGCTTGTGATTTCAGGTACAGGGCCATGGCGCGCAGGTCAGGCGCGCTCAGGTACTGGGTGCTGTACTGCACCACTTCGGCCATCGGGCCGCTGGTGTGGTGGTGGCCCGATTGGCCGGTCTGCAGCAAGGTTTGAATTTCTTCCAGTGAAGCCTGTGCCAAGCCGGTTTGGGCGTTGTCGACCAGCGAAGGCGCGGTCCAGTTGACCCCCGCCATCAACCCGCCCGTCAGGTTGTCCACGGCGCCCGATGCGCCCAGGGCGTTGCGGGGGCTGTGGCAGGCGGCGCAATGGCCCAGGCCTTGCACCAGGTAGGCACCACGATTCCATTCGGCACTTTGACCTGCTTGGGCTTGAAAGGTGCCCACTTTGAAATACAGCGAACGCCAAACGGCCAAAGCAGGCTGCGTCCCTAAAGGCCATTGCAGGGTGTTCGGCTGCGGTGGTTGGCGAACCGGTGGCTGGCTTTTCAGCCAAGCAAAAATCGCGTCTGCATCCGACCGGGGGATCAAGGTGGTGTGGTTGTAAGGAAAAGCCGGCGTCAGCAAGCGTCCATCGCGGGAACGCCCATGGTGGAGTGCGCGCCAAAAGTGCGCAGCATTCCACTCACCCAGGCCAGTTTCAGGGTCGGGCGTGAGGTTGCTGCTGTAGACGGTGCCAAATGGGGTTTCAATACCGCGCCCACCTGCCAAGGGCGCGCCGCCACGCGCCGTGTGGCAAGCAATGCAGTTCCCTGCCTGAATCAAGTAGCGCCCCTGCGCCAGGGTCTCGGCAGAGGGGGCGGCGGCCACCGGGGGCGGGGTGGAGACGTCCACAGCGTCAGCAAAATTTTCCCAGATCAGCCCTGTGCACATCAGCAAGCCCAGCGCCAGACTGCCGAATCCTGTCAGACGCTTGTTCATGGAGCCCCCTGGAGTTCGGGTGCGCTGCCGCACCGCGGCAAAGCACCGCTGAGGGCTCGGCCTTTCGGCACCGCAGCGGGCGTGCTGTCAGCGGGCAGGGGTTGGCTGGACAACCAAGTGGCCACCGCAACCAGATCGCTGCTGTTCATTCGCTCGACCACTTGGGCCATGCAATCAGGGGCCAGCGCTTGACGCTGGTGGGTTTGCCAAGCGCCCAGTTGGGCATTCAGGTAATCCAGAGGCAGGCCCAGCAGCCCGGGGACATTCGGTTGGACGCCAGTCAAGCGCTCACCATGGCATTGCATGCAGGCGGGCAGTTGCCTCGCGGCGTCCCCCTGCAGGGCCAGTTGCTGGCCGCGCGCGAGCAGCGCCGGGGCCAGGCGCGATGCGGTTTTGGAAGGGGCGGGGTAGGGCAGCTTCAAGCCGGAGAAATAGTCAGCGATTTCACGCAAATATGCCTCTGAGAGCGGGTCGACCAAGCGCGTCATCAGGCCGTAATGTCGGCGGCCTTCGGCAAAGTTTTTCAGCTGGTTGTAGAGGTAGCCCGCGGGCTTGCCCGCCAGGCGAGGGTAATAACCGTCGGGCCCCGCTCGGCCTTGCTCGCCATGGCACGCGGTGCAGGCCCGGGTGCGCTCGGCCATGGAGTCTTCAAAGCCTTTGGCCTGGATGCAGGAACTTGCCAAGATGAACAGCGCTGCCAGCCAGACCCGGTCGGTGGCCCATCGTCTGAAGAAATAAAACATGGGCCGAAGATAACCGACAATCAGGGGCACTAAGCTGACACGATGGAAAGCCTTGGCAGGTTGCCCTGACCGTCTCCTTGTCATTGACTTGATCCGCCCTTGATTTTCTGAAATTTTGTTTATGACTGACATCCAAGTTCGATTCGCCACCCTCCAAGATGCGGCTGATGTGGCGCAGCTCCATTTGATTGCCACCATGACCCTGTACGACGGACAGGTGCCCATGGCGCACTGGGCCGCCACACCCATGCCCAAGCGGGTGTCGTACTGGAAAGAAGCGATTGAATTTGGCGAGCCTCAGGTCATGGTCGCGGTGCTGCATGGCGAGATCGTGGGCATGGTCGGCTATGACCGCTCACGCGACCCCAAAACACCCAACACCACGGGCGAAATTTGGGCGATGTATGTCGACCCCGATCGGTTGGGCCAAGGCATCGGTTTGGCCTTGTGGGATGCCGCGCGTGAAGGCTTGATCGACGAAGGCTGCACCGACGTGACGGTGTGGTTGCCGCTGCGCAACGAGCGCACGCTGCGCTTTCATGACCTGGCCGGTTTCAAGCGTGAAATGAACACGGCCCGCACCGTGCCCATGGGCGAGGCTCGGGTGGAAGAAGTGCGTTTAAAGCGCGCTCTGGACTGAGTTTTGCCATTGATTTTGGCCCCCATGGAGGGGCTGCTCGACCACTCCTTGCGCGATGCGCTCACCCGGGTCGGCGGCGTAGACCGCTGTGTCTCCGAATTCATTCGCGTCACCGGTACCTTGCTGCCTTGCCGTGCTTTTGAACGGGTGGTGCCCGAGTTGCGAAATGGCAGCCGCACGGCCGCTGGCGTCCCGGTGCGGGCTCAGTTGCTGGGCTCCGATGCCGTCTGTCTGGCCGAAAACGCGGCCCGTTTGGCGGAGATGGGCTCGGCCGGCATTGATTTGAACTTCGGTTGCCCGGCCAAAACCGTGAACCTGCACCGCGGCGGCGCCGTGCTGCTGGAGGAACCCGAAACCGTGGCGCAGATTGTCGCGGCGGTGCGCCGCGCGGTGCCGGCCCATGTGCCCGTGTCGGCCAAGATGCGTTTGGGTTACAACGACGACCGCCGGGCCGAAGAGTGTGCCCTGGCCATTGAGGGTGCTGGGGCCAACGAGTTGGTGGTGCATGCCCGCACCAAGGCCCACGGTTACCGCCCGCCCGCTTACTGGGAGCGGATTGCCGATGTGCGTGCCGTGGTGAAGTTGCCACTGATCGCCAACGGCGAAATTTGGACCCTGGCGGACGCCCTGCGGTGCCGCGAAGTCAGCGGTTGCCATGATTTGATGATCGGGCGCGGCATGGTGTCGGACCCGGGCTTGGGGCTGGCCATCCAAGCCCATGACGCGGGCCTGAGTGTCAGCGGTGAACAGATTGCGGACCGCGCAGCGCCGTGGGCGAGTTTGCTGCCGTTGATGTGGCAATTCTGGCAGCGCGTGGCCTTGCATGTGGCGGCGCGGCATCGCGCCGGGCGCTTGAAGCAGTGGCTCAATTACTTGCGCCGCAGCTACCCCGAGGCGCAGCAGGCTTTTGACGAGGTCCGATTACTGCAAGACCCTGTGCTGGTGACCCAGTGGCTGCAGCGGGCGCAGCTTCAGTCCAAACCCATTTGATGGGCGGCCAGGTGCGCGGCCACTTCGCTGCGCAATTGCTCTAACTGGGGCGCCATCAAAGAAAACGCGTTACGCACTTCGGGGGCATCCGCGTGTTTGCTCAGAGCCTCCACCGTGACCACACGCTCAACCAAGGCGTCCACACAAAATACCGGTGCAAAGCCCTTGACCTGGTGCAGCAAGCGGTTGGCACCGTTCACATCGTCTTTGCTCAGCAACTCCGTGATCAGCGGGATATCGGTGCTCAAGGTTTTATGCAATGTTTTGAGCAGGGACAGAAAGCCCGCCTCGTCACCAATGAATTCCATCCCCCGCTCCACTGAGAGGTAGGCAAATGAAGGGGGTGTGGTCATGAATTAGGGGGGATGGGTGGGGCACCGAAGGGGATTGTTATATTTTACCCAATCAATTCTTCCAATCCGCCTGCGGGTTCAAAACGCCGGTTGCGAAAATGCAAACGCGTTGGGCCGGGCAGGGCCCGGGTGGGTACCGAATGGCGTGGGTCGCCTGGGTAACAAATGACCCGCATGCCTTCTTGGTCAAAGGGTTCGGGTTGAATCGTGGGTGGTTTTTGCCGCAGGGCAGCCGCCATGGCGCTGGCCGCACTGGGATAGCGGTTCAGGTGCGACAAGCTCATGATTTGCGGTGGTGCCAACTCAATCTCACCGGCCCAATAACGGGTCAAGGCCTCACGCGGGGCCAACCACACGCTTTCGGTGGTTTCGTGGTTGTCATGGGCGGCCGTCTGGTCAGTGGGGGCCTGGGCCAAGAAAAATCGCGTGTCAAAACGTTTGTTGGTGACCGAGGGGACGCGCGGCGTGATCCAGCGCGACCAAGGCACCAACGCTTCGGTGTGCAGTGTCAAATTCAGGTGCGCCAGCAAGGGCGTAAAGGCCATGCCTTGACTCAGCTGAGCCCGCGCTGCCGCCAAAGTCTCCATGTGAGACTGACCTGCTGCGGAATGGGCCAACAACACGCTCGACTCCTCAAATGCTTCGCGCAAGGCGGCCACAAACAAACTGGCGGCCTTGCCTTCTGGCAGCTCGGCTTCGCCCAGTTGGGCATGCAGGGCGGCGGGTGGCCGGTCCAAACGGTGCAGCAAATCGGGGTGGGCATCGGCCGCATCCAGCTTGCCACCAGGAAACACGAAGGCACCGCCCAGCACCGAGGAGGCCGCGTGCCGCTTGAGCAGCAGCACTTCCAAACCGGAAGGGCCATCACGTAGCATGACCACCGTGGCCGAGTCGAGTGGTGGGGTGGTGACAATTTCTGAATTGATTTGCATGGCTTGGGTTTCCTGAACAACTGTCAAACAGGCTACAGAAAGAGTCTGTGATTACACCTATATTGCAACAATGGCCTCAGGCTAGCAGAGTTGCGCCGCATTTCTCTCGGGCGCTGGCACCTCCGCGTCAGGGTCTAATTTTTATTTGAAAGATCACAACATCATGAGTCTCGATTTCAAAGGGCGGGTGGCCATCGTCACCGGCGCCGGTGGCGGTTTGGGTAAGCAGCATGCTTTGGCTTTGGCTGCACGCGGTGCCAAAGTCGTGGTCAACGACCTGGGCGCCGATGTGCATGGCGACGGCGGCTCGGTCAGCGCCGCCCAAGCCGTGGTGGACGAGATTCGCGCCATGGGCGGCGAAGCCATGGTCAACGGCGCATCGGTGACCGACTTTGAGGCCGTCAAAGCCATGGTGCAGCAGACCATGGAGGCCTGGGGCCGGGTCGATATTTTGGTGAACAACGCCGGTATCTTGCGCGACAAAAGCTTTGCCAAGATGGAAATGGCCGACTTCCGTTTGGTGATGGAGGTGCATGTCATGGGCGCGGTGCATTGCACCAAGGCAGTCTGGCCCATCATGCAGGCGCAAAACTACGGCCGCGTGGTGCTGACCACGTCGTCCAGCGGCCTGTATGGCAACTTTGGCCAGGCCAACTACGGCGCCGCCAAGATGGCGCTGGCCGGTTTGATGCAAACCTTGTCGATCGAAGGCGAGAAGCACGGCATCCGCGTCAATTGCCTGGCACCCACTGCCGCCACCCGCATGACCGAAGGCTTGATGCCGCCCGAAGTGCTGAACGCCTTGCAACCGCAAGCCGTGGTGCCCGCCATGCTGGTCATGGCCAGCGAGGACGCGCCCAACCGCACCATTTTGTGTGCGGGGGCAGGCAGTTTTGAGGCCGCGCACATCACCTTGACGCAAGGCCTGCACCTGGGCCTGCACGCCGATACGCCTGAGCAATTGGCCGCGGCTTTGGCCCAAGTCAAAGACCCCGCCGGTCAAGTGGTGCCCCTGAGCGGTTCGGCCCAGGGCAGCCATGAGATCGCCATGGCCATGGCCGCGCACAAGGCCTAAAGCCCAGGGCGGGAGCCGCTAAAGTGTCGTAGCCTGTTGCCGGGCTTGGCGCAGTTTGTCCTTTTTGTTGGGCCGTTTGCCTTTGACCCCACCCGAGGGGTCATGGGCTGCTCCAAGGGGATGAGGGGCGTTGACCCCGGTGTCAGTCGGGACAGCGGCAGCGGGCTCGAACCCGGTCAGTACTTCGCGTGGCACTGAAATGGCTTGGCGTTTTTCAATCAGGCGCCAATGCGCTTCCGTGTCTGGGCTGACCAAACTCACCGCCAAGCCGCTGTGGCCCGCCCGGCCGGTGCGGCCAATGCGGTGGGTGTAGTCCACCGCCGAGCGCGGTAAATCAAAATTCACCACCACCGGCAGTTCAGAGATGTCCAGGCCGCGCGAGGCCACATCGGTGGCAATCACCACTTTCACGCGCGAGGCTTTGAAGTCCGCCAACACCTGGCTGCGTTTACCTTGGCTGAGTTGGCCATGAAAGGGTTCGGCCGCGATGCCCGCTTTGCGCAGTTTGGCGGCAATGATCTGGCAAGCATGCTGCGTGGCGGCAAACACCAGGACCCGTTTCCAGCCCAAGGTTTGAATCAGATGCCGCAGCAACTGGGTGCGCTGGGGCGCGTCCACCGCGATGGCGCGCTGGACGATGTCTGGCGCACTGCCCGCAGAGGGAATGACATCGAACCGTGCTGGTTGTTTCAGCAAGCTGTCCGCCAAGCCCTGAACCGCAGGTGCGAAGGTGGCGGAAAACAGCAGGTTCTGGCGCCGCGCGGGCAAGCATTTCAAAATGGCTTGCAACTCATCTTGAAAGCCCAAGTCCAGCAGTTTGTCGGCTTCGTCCAGGACCAAGATGTTCAGCCTGGACAGGCTCAACGCATTTTTGTCGAGCAAATCCAACAAGCGCCCTGGCGTGGCCACGATGATGTCGGTGCCGCCCCGCAAACCCATCATTTGCGGGTTGATCGAGACACCGCCAAACACCACGGTGATTTTCAAACTCGACGGCAACGGGGTGGCCAGGCTGCGAAAGGTCTCGCCCACTTGCACGGCCAATTCGCGTGTGGGCACCAGCACCAGGCTGTGCACCGTGCGCGGCTGGCTGCGGGGCTGGCGCAGCCACAATTCCAACACAGGCAGCGCATAGGCGGCCGTTTTACCGGAGCCGGTTTGAGCACAGGCCTGGACGTCTGAGCCTTGCAATGCGGCGGGTATGGCCAGCGTCTGGATGGGCGTGGGCGCAGGATAGTCTTTGGGCTTGAGGGCTTTGAGGAGTTCTGGGCGCAGGCCAAGGGAGCTGAATGGCATAAAGTTTGAACAAAAAGCAAGCACAGGGAACAAGTTCGCGGCGCAGGACAGAAGGAAGTGGGGTTCGCGCAAGCATAGACGCATAATCGAGTGAATCGCCGAATCAACGACCCGATCGCGGCACAAACCTTGAAAGCCCCATGAAAAAAACATTCCACTTGCAGGTTGAGGGCAAACATCCAGACCGCCTGCTTGAAGCGGTGAAGCACGAAGTGCGTCAATACGCGCGCCGCGAAGGCCGTAAAACCCTGCCCGAAGGTTTTGATTACTGGGACTTCGATTGCAAAGTGGGCGAGCATGCCGAGCAGGCTGTGGTGGCCAGCTTTGCCCAAGTGGTGCCTTTGATCGACGCCGCCGCCAAAGCCGGTGCTGCTTCTTGCTATGTCGAAGTGCTGTCCAAGCCGGTCATTCGCTTGCGTAAGCCTGCGGCCGAAACAGTCAGCGGGCTGGCGCCGGGTGACTCGTCCGACCCCCAAGACTGATCCGCCCCAGCCCCAGAAGGCCCCAATGAACGCCAAAATTCAAGCCTTGCTGGACAGCATCCGTGAGATGGAACACGAGATCGAATTGGAGTTGCAGCGTCGCCGCGCGGGGCTTCAGGCCGATTTTGAAGCGCAACGGGTTCGGTTTGAGCAAGAGGTGCTGGCCCAGCACCAGCGCTTCAAAATGGGCGTGTTCAAGTACCTGCTGAGCTCGGATATCAAAAGCCTGTTGTCGGCGCCCTTGATATATGCGGTTATTTTCCCCATGCTGTTGTTGGACTTGTTTGTCTGGGTCTATCAGTGGGTGTGCTTTCCTTTGTATGGGTTGGCGCGGGTTCAGCGGGCCGATTATTTTGTCTTTGACAGGGTGCACCTGGGCTACCTGAACCTGGTCGAGAAAATCAACTGTGCGTATTGCTCCTACGGCAATGGCTTGATGGCCTATGCCCGCGAGGTCGTCGGGCAGACCGAACAGTATTGGTGCCCCATCAAGCACGCGCGCAAGGTCTTGTATGCGCACCCCTATTACATGGGCTTTGTGGATTTCGGCGACGCGCAGGGCTACCGAGAGGATTTAGCCCGGCTGCGCAAGCAATTGGCTGGACTGAAAGATGAAGCAGAGCAGGGCGGTCCGCCGCCCCAACCCCCCGGTACCGGTGCTGTTTAATGGCCTGCACAGGCCGGCAGGTGGACCCTTGGACCGTGCCACAATATTGGGATGAACCAAAGAAAAGGCATCATTTTGGCGGGTGGGTCAGGCACACGTTTGTACCCGGTGACCCAGGCCGTGAGCAAACAGCTCATGCCGGTCTACGACAAACCCATGGTGTATTACCCCTTGACCACGCTCATGCTGGCGGGCATTCGCGATGTGCTGTTGATCAGCACGCCGCAAGACACCCCGCGCTTTGCCGAGCTGCTGGGCGACGGCCAGCAGTGGGGCATGAACATCACCTACGCGGTGCAACCCAGCCCCGATGGTTTGGCGCAGGCCTTCATCATTGGCAAGGCATTTGTTGGCAACCACCCCAGCGCCCTGGTCTTGGGCGACAACATTTACTACGGGCACGACCTGGTGCGTTTGCTGCACAACGCCGATGCCCGCAACCAGGGCGCCAGCGTGTTCGCCTACCATGTGCACGACCCCGAGCG
>CANFYZ010000017.1 GCA_947451385.1 Comamonadaceae bacterium
AAAATAGTTCCGTGGGTTGAGTCTGTGCAGAACAAGGTGTTACGTTCGGGGCCACCAAATGCTAGGTTGGTGACCGAGGCACCCGCTGGGCCTGTAAGAACTTCTTCAGGCTCTGCCCTTGGATTGAGCACCCACACATAAGCCAGCCCCGGGTTATCCACAAAGCCAACGAACCAGCAACCCTGCTCGCCTTGGTGTCGGCCGGCGTGGGGGTGGCGCTGCTGCCAGAGTCTTTGGGTCGCATTCCGTGGCCCGACGTAAAGTTCATGCCGATCTCCCGCGCAAGCTTGCGCGGCGATCTGTACATGTTTGCCCGCAAAGCTGACACCTCGGTCGCCCTGGCCAATTTTTGGGCCCTGACCAAAGAGGTTTCCGCGCTTTGAGCTGGGGGCTCTGTGCACAATACCTTGGCTCTGCTAAAGCATACTTATGCGCAGGGTTTGGTGTGCGCCGCATTGCAGTCAAAGCCCTGGCGCTGCTAGTAATGTCCTTTTGTCTTGAAGTTCACCGCCAATTCCACGAAGTTGGAAATAGGCGAGTACCTGTCTTCCACGCGGGAGTAGAGGTATAGATCGGCGCTGATCTTTGGCTACGCGATGCGATTAAAGGTAACCCCCTGCCACGTCACGTTTTGCAGGGACTCGGCCAAAAAAGTAATGCCTGCACCGGCAGCCAGGCGAACCCAGTATTGGGAGACCCCGGGGCACCGAGACATCTTGCATGACGGATGGAAGGCAGTGCCTGAGCACCACACTGGCGTAACGTTTGAGCAGGACGTCTGGCGCCTGTAGCAGCTTGAAGGCCTGCAAACCCTCTGCGATACTCCACCCACTTGGCTGTCCACAGTGGCACGCTGAGTACCGTGTATCAAAGCCTGCCCGGGCTAAGAACTTACACCACGTCTTGGGACACGACCGCTAGATACCGAGACTTTGTAGGAATTTGCGGAAATTCGATAGCCGACCACCTTGGTAAGTCGAATACTGGCTGGCCCGTATTCAATCAAACCCTTGGAGCCGACAATGCCTCTATACCCCGACGTAAAACGCCCACCTGCAGCTACTTCCCACTTCAAACGGAAAACGATAGCCACGCAAATGAGAGGAGTCACTCTTTGCGTCTTGCTGGCGTCAATGGTGGCAGCACCGGTCAGTTTTGCCCAAACCAAGGGCGGCACCATGAAATTGATTGCCTCTGGCCCAGCCGGAACCGCGATTGATGTAATAGCGCGCTCGCTAGGTACCTACCTCAGTGCGTCCTTGGGGGTGACCTCCATGGTTGACAATAAAGTGGGAGCAGGCGGCAACATTGCTGCAGAAAGTGCTGCAATGTCGCCGGGGGACGGTATGACACTGCTGATCGCTGCCAACAACGTGGCCACTATCAACCCGTTTGTCTTCTCGAAGCTCAAGTACAACTTTGCTGACGATTTGATACCGGTAGGTCATTTGGGCGGTGGCGGCTATATCCTGGTGGCAAATCCGAAATTGGGAGTGCAGGATGTGCCGGGACTGGTGGCCAGGGCAAAAAAATCGCCAGATGGTGTTAACTACGCATCCTATGGCATCGGCAGTGGCGGGCATATATGCATGGAACTGCTGCAATCTATGGCAGGTGTCCAGATGAAGCACGTGCCTTACAGGGCCGGCACAGTGATCGATCTTGTAAGCGGCATAGTAGATGTGGGGTTTGAGCCATCGGCCACGGTACTTTCATTTATACAAGCTGGCAAACTGGTTCCGATTGGCAACTCTTCGACGCGCGCCGATGTTGTACCTGCAGCCGCTCCGGTGGCGGATACCTTGCCCGGATACGACTGCCAGGCATGGATTGGTGTATTCACATCCCGAAAAACATCCCGCGAGACACTGGATCGCATCAATGGCGCCATTGCAAGCTACGTGAGCAGTGACGCTACCTACAAGGCCTATGCCAAGACCTTGGGGCTGCAGGCACCGCCGGCAGACAACACTGTGCAGGCACTCGACAGGTTTGTCAAAGCTGAGGCCGCGCGTTCCAAGGCGGTCATTCAAAAGCTGAACATCACCCTGGACTAAACGGCACAAGGCTCCCGTGACGGCCAGCCTGCCAACAGTCGTCGCTCACGGTGTACACGGGCCTGACACCGCTAATGGCTTGCGGCAGTTCAGGTGCCAGGGCGCTGTACGACGCCTCCCACTATCAGGTCGAAGCAGGCTTCCGATTTGGCGACCAGTGAATCCACCCGACCCCGGTACTCCCACATCAGGAAAGTCCGGTTGAAGAGACCGAAGATCAGGTCCATCACCAGCGCAACGCTGGTGTCACGCCGTATCAGCCCTTGTTTCTGACCCTGCGAGATCACGGCCAGGATGCGCTGCATCGGCACCCTGTACTTGTAAGTGGGGTCTCGCATCCAACGCTCAAGCGGCACGGTCATGAAGATGATGCGCCCAACATCGGGGTTTTTTTCATAGTAGGCAAAGTGTGATGTCAGGCTACTTTTCAACTGGGCCAGGGTGTCGCCTTCGTTGGCATCAATAGCGGTCACGACGGCCTGTGTCAGATCCTTGAGCCAATGAGCAATGAACCAGAACAGAAGGGCCTCCTTGTCACCGAAGTAGCGGTAGATCGTGGTGAAGCTCATCCCGGCCTGCTTGGCAATGGTGCGCATGTCCACCCTATGAAAGTCGCCTCGGGAGAACACTTGCAGCACCAACGGGTCCAGTCGGGAGATCACGGACGCGGGGATGGTGAGGGCTTCGGCTTCCTCGGTTTCAGGAGCACTGGCAGAGGGGCTAAGGGTAGGCTGGGTCATGGCTTGGGACATACGGGTACGGTGGCTGGCGCTGCGTTGGAGCCTGATTGTTGAAGCGTGCAATGGATCAAGGGAAAACCCCAGTAACGATGTTACACCTCATCCAATACAGTAACACTGTTACTCGATCCATTGGCTGCTTGGGGTTTCCCCGGAAAGAACGCTGGTATGAACACTGTGACGGCCCAGACCTTTGTCGAGGTCATTGACATTGGCAACCCGGCAGCCGCCAATGGTTGCATCGAGCTGCTCGATCAGGACGTGGTGCAACTGCAGGGGCAGACCCTCAAGGCCCGTCAAGTGGTGATTCGGCTGGGCCGCAGCGTGCTGATGTACTACAGCACCAACCTGCGGGTACGCACGCGGCCCCGCCTGATGAACGGCCACACCAGCTTCGTGACATTTGGCCCCCAGGCCACTGGCCTGGTCAACGGGCTTCAGGTGCGCAGCGACATGTTGTTGGCAGCACCCCAACAGGCGCTTGTCAGCATGGTGGCCAACCCGCACTATGAAAGCGTGGCCTTCTTTCTGAAGCCAGAATTGCTGCAGGCTGTGGGACATGGTTTTGCACTTGCGGGCACGGCTGCACAGACGCCCCAGGTCACGGTGTTGCAAAGCGCACCGGGTACCGCCGGCGCCTTGTATGCCTGGGGCAAGCTGGTGGTGGATGCCGCGGTGCAAGACGCTGTTGCATTCAATTCGTCGCAATCGCATAGGCAATCCGTAGAGGCAGACTTGGTAGACCAACTGCGGCAGGCACTGCACTTTTCCCGCCAATGGGAACCGGCCCGTAGCGAGCGGCTTTCGCAGGCAAAGAGCGAGATTGTCCGGATCGCCGAAAAATTTGCGCTCCAGCAATCCGGCGAGCGCCTTTACGTGACCGACCTTTGCAAGGCTACAGGCGTAAGTGAGCGCAGTCTGGAGTACGCCTTCCGTGCCGTGATGGGCTTGAGCCCGACGGCCTATCTCACCAAAACACGCTTGCACAAAGTTCATCGGGCATTGCTGAGCGCGTCACCGGCATCCACCACGGTCACCACGGAGGCACTGAACTGGGGCTTCTGGCATTTCGGGGAATTTTCCAAAGCCTACAAAGCCTGCTTTGATGAACTCCCCTCCGAGACCCTGCGCAGAGCCCCGAACCGACTGGCGGCCTGAGGCTTCTGGCGGCATCAGGCCCCGACGCTCTACTCGGGCTTGAACCCAATATCGGCCAGCTTCTTGGCGTGCTTGGCGCTTTCGTCTTGCAGCGTCTTGATCAGGGCTTGCTGCGTGGGCGCAGGCGTGGGGGGCACCGCCATGCCGATGTCTTTCCAGCGCTCCCGCACCACCGGCAAAGCCAGCACTTTCAACAAGCCTTCACGCAGGCGGCTTTGCGCAGCAGCAGGCACGTCGGGCGTAACAAACATGGCGACCCAGGGCAACTCGGTCATCTCACGATAACCCAGTTCGGCAAAGGTAGGGACCTCAGGCGCTGCCGGATTGCGTTCGGGGCCGGTGGTGGCAAACACCTTAATCTTGCCGGCCTTGTACATCGGCAGCACCGATGCCGGTGCATCAAACATGTATTGCACGTGGCCGGCCATTACATCGGTCAGGCCCGGTGCTGAACCACGGTAGCCCACATGGGTCATGTCCAGACCGGCACGCTGGTTCAGCGTCAGACCCAAGGTATGCGACACCGTGCCGGCCGTGTAGGAGGCATAGCTGATCTTGCCCGGATTGGCTTTGACATGCGCGATAACCTCTTTGAGGTTGGTCGCCGGCACTGCGTTGTTGCCCACAAAGAACAGGCCGGTGCGGGCCAGTTCCGCAATCGGGACGACCGCCTTCATCGGGTCCACTGGCAATTTGAAGGCATGCGGCACTTCGGTCAAAAATCCGCTGATGGCCAGCAGAATGGTGTGGCCGTCATGGGATGAGCGGCTGAGCTCTTGCAGCGCCACCATGCCAGCACCTCCGGCTTTGTTTTCCACCACCACCGGCTGACCAAACTCCTTGGAGAGACCTTCGCCCAAGACGCGCCCCATGATGTCGGCTGTGCCGCCAGGAGGAGCTCCTACCAGCAGACGTACCGGTTTGTCGGGAAAGGTCTGGGCCAGGGCAGAAGCAGCCAGCAGGCTGAACGCGCCTGCGGCACACAATGACTGAAATGAACGACGACTCAAAGGCATGAATTTCTCCGTGTAACGATAAATTGTTGAATAGTTGAATAGTTGACTAGTTAAATAGTTCAGGCGTGGAAGCGCTTCAGCGCGTCCCGCAGCGGCCAGCGGCTGGGCAGCAGCTTGCCGGTGGGCTCGGCAAACTTGCAATGCAGGGTGCCCAGGCGTTCGAAGTGGATGGCGATCTCGGAGCCCGGATCAATGAAGACATCGTTGTCCATCGCGGTGCAATCGGGAATGGTCCCGAAGCCCATGACCGAGCCCGGGGTCAGCGGGCAGATCATGCCCAGCCAGCGAAACACGTCTTCGGCTTTATGGCTGATTTCTGCGGTGGTGCCACGGTAGCGTTCTTCGCCATTCACCGTCACCGAAACGGCCATGGAAAACGGGTCACCCACTTCGTCGGGCGTCACCAAATAGGGGCCGAGCTGATTGCCCTTGGCCATGTCTTTGGACAGGCAGAAGCCTCCCAGAATCTCGGCCGCCTGCACGTCCCTGGCCGACACATCATTGAAGATGCAATAGCCGGCGACCGGTTGGCTGGCGTTGCCGTAGACCACGGCCAATTCGGGCTCAATGTCCAGCCGTGAGGTATACACCGGCCAGGGCACGGTGGTACCGTCACCGCAAACGGAATTCAGGTTGGACTTGTAGTACGACATTCGCTCGGGCACGCCCGGGGTCGGCGCCGGACGCGGGGCCTGCAGCATGCGGCGCAGGGCCTCCACCAGGGGGCCGGTCTGCGGGTTGTCTTTCTCGTATTTGAGCATCACCTCGACCGAGTTGGACAGGTGCCGGGGCGTGAGGCCCAGATCAAACAGCGCCTTTACTTCAATGGGGGCATGCAGACGAACCTGACCGAGCGCGGGCTTGTCTACTGGGCGGATGCTGGCCCAGTTCTGGGTGGTCCACGCCAACAGCGACTTTGCCACAGCTTCACTGCCAGGCAGTGCCTCGAGATAGGCGGTGCTGTGGTCCAGACAGGTGTGGCGTTGACCACTGGCGCTCTGCAGCGCATCGAAGGCCAGGGCGCAGTCGTTCGCGACCAAGCCCAGGCGGGGTGCTTCGTCGCCGATAGAAAACCGGATCAGTTTCATGTCCTTAGCTCCTCAATTCACAAAGGCCACAACGCGTGCCGGTGCCGCACTGCAACGGGCCAGCTTCAAGGGGAAGAAGCCCACCATGAAGCCACTCAAAGGCAGCTCTGCGAAGTTGGTCATCTGCTGCACGATGAAGGCTTCGCGTTCCACAATGGCTTTGTGTCCGTCCCACAAAACCGACTTGTCGCGGGTCTGCTGAAACTTGCGCGCCATGACGCCGAATGACAAGTCCCAGCCCACTGCATCGGTCCCCAGAATGGTCGCGCCCTGGCGGGTCAGGTGCAGCGTGCTGGCGCGGCTCATGCCGGGTTGCTGATAGAACAGCGGATCGGTCATGGTGTAGCGCTCCTGCCCGGTGCGAATCAACACGGCGTCACCCTGCTTTATGGTGGTGCCGGTGGCAGCCAGTGCGGCGTCGAGCATCTCTATGGTGATCTCTTCGTTGTGCTTGGCCCAGGGGCGCACGTCCAGAACAATTCCGGGGCGGTACAACTCTTCCAGGGGAATGTCGGTGATGGTGCGTGCCAGCAGACCCGCAATGCGTGAACCGCTGTGCAAGGGGGCGTCCACGTGGGTGCCGCAGTGGGAGGACATGTCGGACAAAGTTTCTTCGCCCCAGCCTTCGCCATCGGGCAGGTCATCGTGGGTGCAGCCCAGGTAGCGGCAGAACTCTTCGGCCCCCTTCTTGGCGGGGTGGGCGTACTCAATTTGGGGGGCCACAACTTTGGCAGCACCGGCCAGCGGCGGTGGCAGCTTGGCGCGGTTGTCGGGGTCCAGTGTCAGGGTCAAATCAATCAGGCGGGTCATGTCGGGCTCCTCGTGTAATAAGTGGGAATCAAAGGGTTTGTCTGAGGCATCCAGTGTCTGGAGATGCGCGTTTGGGGTCTATCGAATTTCCGCAAGTTATTGAAAACCTGCCTTGCGGAATGGCCAGCATTCGCGTCTTAGTGCGCTTGCGAATACACGGTTTCAGGCTGGAGCTGCAGGACTTCGATCAGATAGCGGTCTTGCGGTTTTTCAGAAGCGGTCTTGGGTATCTGGGCCAGCACCTGCACATGGCTGGGCACCAGATGGGGCCCTAACTTGCGACGGCACAACTGAAAAACGCTTTGCGGATCGAAAGGTGTTGCGCCGCCGCTTTTGGGGACAACTGCGGCCACTACATCCTTCTCGCCCGCAACACCATTGGCAGCGGGAATGCCATACACGTACACATCGTCCACGGCGGGGTCTTCGGCAATGGTTTTTTCGATCTGGGCCGGGTCAATGAAGTCGCCATTGCGGCGAATGCCGCCGCCCTTGCGAAACAAGAAGTACAGCCAGCCCTGGCTGTCCGCCCGCACTACATCGCCCATGTGCAACCAGCCACCAGCGCACTTCTTGGCGCTGGCTTCGGGGTTGCGGTGGTATTCCACCTTGAAGGGCGTACCGTCCTTGGGGCGAAACAGCAACTCACCGATGCGCTCACCGCGCGCGTTGGCCACTACATCGTGCCCGTCGTCATCCACAATCCGGTAGTCCAGACTCGGGATCGGTTTGCCGATGCTGCCAATCGGCCCCACACCCGGTGGGTTGCCGGTCAAACCGCCTTCGGCCGCACCATAAAACTCGTACAACTGGACACCAAAGCGGCTTGCAAAATCGCTCCAGATCGCTGCGGGCATGCCCGCAGAAATAATGGTGCGCACCGGGTTGTCGGCATCGTCTGGCTTGGGTGCTTCGGCATAAATGGCGGTAGTCATGCCGCCCAACAAGGTGAAGTTGGTGCAGCGGTATTTGCGGGTGATGTCCCACAGCCGCGACTTGGAGAACCTGCGTGAGAGCACGCAGGGCAGCGCATGCACCAGGGCTGTCCCCAGCGTGATGACCTGCGCGTTGGCATGCGTCAGTGACAGGCCGGAATACAGGCGTTCATCGGGCTGTAGGCCAAACATGCGGGGCAATAACTTGGCGGTTTCCACATAGCGGCGATGTGTCAACACGATGCCCTTGGGGTCGCCCGTGGTGCCCGAGGTATAGATCAGCTCCAGCGCATCGTCGGGTGCACAACCGGGCAAGGGGGTGGCACTGACTTTCGCATGGGCTGCGTCCTGAAAATCAAGCACAACCGGCCTGTCGAAAAGCGTCGGGCCTTCGGCAAGCTCGTCGGTGCGCAAACCCATGACCCAGCGCAAACCCGGCACCTTTTCGCGCACGTTCAGCACTTCCTGCAAGGCGTAGTCACCGGCCACTACGCCCCGGCAATCTGCGGCATCCAGCATATAGGTGAGCTTTTCGGCACGGGTGCGCGGGTCAATCGGTACCAGCACCGCCCCCAGCAAGGAACAGGCGAGCATCAGGTCCACCAGCTCTACATGATTGGCCAGCAAAGTGCCCAGCTTTTCGCCGGGTTGCAGGTTCAGCGATTGCAGGCCTGCTGCGAGGCGCTGGCCACGGTCCCACAGTTGTGCATAGGTGCGCGTCTCATCGGCACGTACGCCTGCGCCCTCGATGGTCAGCACCAGACAGTCTGGCTTTTCGGCGGCCATCTGCTCGATGACACCAGCCAGGGTGAGCGGGTCGTAGCGCGCCATCTCAGTCTCGCTTTTGCAGCAGGGTGACCACGGTAGCCGCGGCATCGGTTCCAATCGCCCCGCCGCCGTTGTGCGCCAGTGCCAGGCGCGCACCCTGCACCTGCCGGGGGCCAGACTGTCCGCGCAATTGCTCGGTCAGCTCCACAATCTGCGCACAACCCGTAGCCCCTACCGGATGCCCTTTGCGCAACAGCCCACCCGACACGTTGACCGGGATGCGTCCCCCAAGATAAGTCGCCTTGGTTTCAATCAAGCCGGCGCCTTCGCCGGGGGCACACAAGCCCAGGTATTCGTAGGCCGCAATTTCCGACGGCGCCGATGCATCGTGCAACTCAACACACGACAAATCTTGCGGGCCGATGCCAGCCGACTCATACACCTGCTGCGCGGCCAGCGAGCCCACCGACTCCAGCGGGTTGGTGTAGTCCCAGCCACTGACCAGCGCGCTCGCCGCCACATGCACCTTGTGACGCAGCCCCATGGCCTGGGCCTTGCGCTCGCTGACGATGATCACGGCCGCTGCGCCATCACCAATCGGTGAGCACATGGGCAGGGTCAGCGGCTCGATGATGGGACGCGCTGCGAGCACCTGTTCGACCGTCAGCAATTCCTGAAATTGCGCCCGCGGGTTCATGCTGCCGTGGAAGGAGTTTTTGGCGGTCACCATGGCAAAGTGCTCTTTGTTGCTACCGTACTTCTTCATGTGCTTTTTGGCCAGCATGGAGTAAATGTCCATAAAGATGGAACGGTTGACACCCACATTTGCCGCATCAAACGGCTCCCCCATTTCCAGGGCAATGCGCTTGACGACATTTACCGCGCCATCCGGGTCTTCAATATCCACCGCACTGCTAAAGGCGCCCAGGCTCTTGCTCTTGTCTTCGTGGTAGAGCTTCTCGCTGCCGCAGGCCAGCACCACGTCATAGAGACCGGCACTCACCATGGCGCAGGCTTGCTGAAAAGCGGTGGACGAAGAAGCGCAGGCGTTTTCCACGTTGACCACAGGTATTTTTCCAATGCCTAAAGCCCGCAGCACCACCTGACCACGAATCATCTCCTGCCCGGTGACTACGCCTGCTGCCGCGTTACCCATCCAGGCCGCTTGCAGCATAGACTTCTCCAACCCGGCATCGGCCAAAGCCAGTTGGATGGCTTCGCCCGCCAATCCCTTGAGGGTTTTGTCCAGATGCTTGCCAAACTTCACCATGCCGACTCCGGCCACGTATGCGTTCATTCTCATGAAATCTCTCCTTGTTGCAGAGAGTTTCACGGGCTTGAGCCAATACCGCTATCGGTTTTCCGCAAGAATTGTCAAGTCGAAAATATGGAATGTGCGCAGACATTCATTTCCGTATATGGGAGACTCTGCAAAGAGAAAGTGGCATCCTCGCTCTCGATACAACCACTAAAGTGCGGGACGCGAAGTCCTGCGATCGCTTTACTGAAAACCGCATTGCGAGGTCTCAAACGCAATAGACAAACTTTGCATCCATATGTTTTTCATTGAACAACCGCAATGTCGGCTTTGGGCACGATGCGGGTCCACATGAACGACTTCTGGTTGGAGTTTGACTGGGGCGCCCTAAAGCTGACAGACGTATATGCCAGCCATTAGCCCAAGGGATTGGACCGGAACACCGTTTGGCACATTCACCATGGTCAGGAGTAGGCAGGTACTGCCGCGGCGGGGAATGTGCCTCCAAAATCGCTATAAATAAGGTTGTTCACGCTCTTCTTCATTCGCGGCTGGTGGATACTGAGTTCAAGGCTTCGGGGTAAAGTGAAATTGCCGAGTGGTGGTCATACCGCTGTCAATGCGGCTAGTTTTTGGCCCAAGACATCAAATGCATTGATCTGCTCTGCTTCGCGTCTGTCTTGGATGTAGACACCGCTCATGCCTTGTTTGATGTGGTTCTCGCATTCGTTGATCACGTCATTGGAAATGCCGAGTTGACTCATCAGTGTGGACGCGGTGCGGCGCAGGTCGTGGGCGGTCCACCGGCCACCTTCAAGCACCAGCGCGTCAACGGATTTGGTCCTGTTTTGCAGGCGCGCGCTTTCGCTGCTTTGTCGGTCGGCCAGTTGTTTACCAAATGATTTGATGCACACAGGCCCAGTGGCCCGGCTATCGGGGAAGACCCAGGCCACGGGTTTGCCGGTGACGCGATGCGCTTCGCGCAGGGTGGCCAACTCGGTGAACTGCTGCATTGCGAAGTCGCTCAGGTGGATAAGGTGATCGCGTTGGTTCTTTGTGGTGGGCAAGTACCAGGTGCGGGCATGTAGATCAACGAACCCGAGCTGAACTGCACCAGACTTTTGCGCCGTGTTGTGTGCGTCTACTGTGGTCTGCAATGCCTGCTGCTGGGGCTTGGCATCGGCCCACACCGCCCCCATCAGCTCGCCGATGCGGCAGCCTGTGGCCAGTATCAACCACAGTCCAAGTTCGGTGCGCCTGCTGAGGTTGGCTGCTGGTAGTTGCTTGACCAGTGCGGCCAGCTCGTCGTTTGATAGCACCCGGTCGCGTTTGATGTCTTTGCCGCCGATCTTGCGTTTGCTGATCAACTCAATCGGGCTGTGCTCGATGATTTCACGCTCAGCGGCGAAACGAAACATTTGCTTGAGGTCGGCCAGGAGCATGTTGGCGGTGCGAAGCTTGCCTTCGGCCTTTACGGCATCCAGGATGGCGAGGATGTCGGCCTTGCGCACTTCCATGACGGCGATGTCGCCCAAGGTGGCAAACACCCGTCGCTCGAACTGCTCGCGCACATACTGCCCTCCGTCTTTGCGTCCGATGCGCTTGCCATCGCCACCTATGTGGGGAGCCAGCTCGGTAGTGGCCCAGCGCTCGAACACTTGTTTGACGGTCAGCCGTCGCTGCCGGTCCAGTTCGGCCTGTTGTTCTGCCGCGGCCGCGGCGCGTTTGTCGTTGTCTGCCTGCTGACGCGCCTCTTCGCTGGCTTGCAAGCGTTCTGCCTCAAGCCTGGCAAAGTGTTGGCGCAGGTCGCGGGCACCGTCTTTGTACTGCTTGGACCAACCAGCCGCTATTTCGCGGGCCGCCGCCAGGGTGAGATAGCCGTCGCGGCCTTTGGCGTCGTAGGCACCCACGGCAATGGTGTCGCGCTGGCCACTGCTGGTGGTGTAACGGAAATAGAACGATCTCTCACCTCCCGGTGTGATCCTGCCCAAGAATCGGCCAGCACCGCGAGGGGCTGGGTCAGTGAACCACTGATCCGCACCGTTCGGTTTCGATGCCATTTCTTTGTCTGTGATGATGCCCATGACCTGCTTTCCCGTTGCCGTTCGGTTGCCGTTTCTCCCGGCTGGTTGCCGTTCAGTTGCCGTTTCTGGCTGGCAGTCATTGTACATCTTGGGTTGACTTTGGACACTAAACTCTTATAAGTGATTGATTTGTAATGAATAAATTAAATTCTCAGGATGTGGTTGTATCTTTTGAAACGAAGTTTGAATTGACTACGAACCAAGGGGTAGTGGGTTCGATTCCTGCCAGCCGCACCAAATGAACACCCCTCAAGCAGCAATGTTTGAGGGGTTTTTCATTGCTTGTTATCAAATTGCCGCAGATCCTGTGCGGCTTCAGCCAAAGGGGGCTGTATGAGCAAAGCATTCACGCGAGAATCCGATGCCCAAGATGACGAAGACATCGTATTGCCTTCATTGCCCGTCGGTGCCCGCAATTACATGACGCCAGCGGGATACGCTCAATTGCGCGAGGAACTGTTTCGTTTGATCGATGACGAACGCCCCAAAATCGTAGAGATCGTGCATTGGGCGGCCAGTAACGGAGATCGCTCTGAAAATGGGGATTACTTGTACGGTAAAAAAAGACTCCGAGAAATTGACCGCCGCGTGCGTTTTCTGACGCAAAGATTGGAGCTGGCAGAAATTGTGGAGCCTTCGGTTCACCATGGCCGTGACCACATCTTTTTTGGCGCCACGGTCACCTATGTGGAAGACGACGGACCTGAGCGCACAGTGACGATCAAAGGCATAGACGAAACCGACAGCGCCCGGGGAGAGGTCAGTTGGGCCTCACCGATCGCCCGCACCTTGCTCAAGGCGCGCACGGGCGATGTGCTCAAACTGGTGACGCCTTCTGGGGTGGTGGCTATCGAGGTGCTGGACGTTCAGTACCCCGCCCCTGCACCTTGATCAGGCCGGACCGGTGATGCGATTCGCAGTGACGACGGAGGGCGTCCGCTTGAGTTGACGCAAAACGGCTTCCAAGTGCGTCAGATCGCTCACCGCAATCACAAAGCGTAATTCAGCGCCGTCTTGCGCCGCATCTTGTCCCATGTCCACGTGAATGATGTCGGATTCAGCGCTGGCCAAAGCCCCGGCCACTCGCGCCAAAACCCCTTTGCCATTGACGACCGTGACCGCAATCTCGGTTTCAAAATTGCGTGCAGGCTCATCAGACCAGGCCACGCCAATGAACCGTTCACTGTCTTTTTGCTGCAATTTGCGCCCGACTGCGCAAGCGCTGGTGTGCACCACCAAGCCTTCGCCACGTCCCAAGTAACCCAAGATGGCATCGCCCGGAATAGGGCGGCAGCAGGTGGCATAGACCACAGAAGCGTTTTCACTGCCATCCAGCGTGATGGCGCCTTGAGACACCGACTCGTGCGCGGTGAAACGCTCGCGCGTCATCAGCAGCGCATCGGGCCGTTCACCGCTCTCGGTCAGCAACCGCGTGATGCGTTTGGCAACGATGCTGGCAATGCGTTTGCCCAAGCCAATGTCGGTCAGCAAATCTGCGCGATTGCGGTTGCCCGTGAAGCGCAGTAACTTGTCCCACAGAGGCTGTCGCTTGACCAGTTCTTCAATGGGTTTGTCGATACCTTCGGCGCGAAGCGCCTGCTCGAGCAATTTTTGGCCCAGTTCCATCGACTCCACTTGCGCCATGGTCTTCAAATAATGCCGAATCTTGGAACGCGCGCGGCCGGTGCGCACAAACCCGAGCCAAGCCGGGTTGGGGGTGGAAATGGGCGCGGTGATGACCGCAATCACATCGCCATTTCTCAATTCGGTGCGCAGAGGCACTTGTTCATTGTTGATTTTTGCCGCCACCGCATGGTCGCCAATATTGCTGTGAATCGCGTAGGCAAAGTCAATGACCGTGGCACCCCGTGGCAGCGCCATGATTTTGCTTTTGGGCGTGAAGACATAGACGGCGTCAGGGAACAAGTCGACTTTGACATGGTCCCAAAATTCAGCGGCATCGCGGGTTTCTTTTTGGATGTCCAGCAGAGATTGCAGCCATTGGGTCCCCAAACGTTCTGCATTGATGCCGCCCAGCGCATGGGCTTTGTAAAGCCAATGCGCCGCCACCCCAGATTCTGCGACCACATTCATGGGCTCTGTGCGGATCTGAAATTCGACGTTCACGCCCGAGGGGCCGACCAAAGTGGTGTGCAGCGATTGATAGCCGTTGACTTTACCAATTGCAATATGGTCTTTGAAGCGGCCAGGAACAGGCTTGTACAGCTGGTGCAGCACACCCAACGCGGTGTAACACTCGATGACGGTCGGCAAAATCACTCGGAAGCCGTAGATGTCGTTGACCTGTGCAAAACTCAAATTCTTGTCGGCCATCTTGCGGTAGATGGAATACAAGGTTTTTTCGCGACCGCTGATGCGGGTTTGCATGCCTGCTTTGCTGAAGGTGAGTTCCAATTCGCTGTTGACTTTTTGGATCAAATCGCGGCGGCGATTGCGGGCGCGCCCGACGGCTTTGGACAACACCTCGTAGCGCCAAGGCATCAGGTGTTTGAAGGCCAGATCTTGCAGCTCACGGTAGGTTTGATTCAGTCCCAGCCGGTGCGCGATAGGCGCATAAATTTCCAGCGTTTCAGAAGCAATGCGGCCCCATTTTTCGCGCGGCATGTCGGACATGGTGCGCATATTGTGGGTGCGGTCGGCTAATTTGATCAAAATCACGCGCACATCGCGGGCCATGGCCAACAGCATCTTGCGAAATGATTCAGCTTGGTTTTCTTCTCGGGTGTTGAACTCGAGTTTTTCCAACTTGGTCAACCCGTCCACCAATTCGGCGACCGGTGAGCCAAAGCGTTCGATCAATTCAGCTTTGGAGACCCCGCAGTCTTCCATCGCATCGTGGAGCAGCGCTGCCATCAGGGCCTGGGCATCGAGTTTCCATTCTGTGCACTGAGAAGCGACCGCGATCGGGTGGGTGATGTAGGGCTCCCCACTTTTCCGCAACTGACCTAAATGGGCTTCGTCCGCAAAGCGGTAGGCGCGTCGCACCAAATCGATATCGATGGCGCTCAGATAGTCGAGTTTGGCCGTCAGCGCTGCAAAACTGGCGGCCGTCGCATTGGCTTCGGCGGGACTCGACACCGGGGTGGTGACAGACAAAATTTTCCCTAAACCGCCCCTTTTTGGGGCGGGCGTGACGGGGGAAAAAACAGCATTCATGCCTTTAATATAACGCGCAGCCCCAGGCTTGACCGCACAAAAATACAAGCCCACATAAAAAAAGCCCCTCGAAAGGGGCTTTTTATCGCGTTAGTGAACGCTGGCGAGAATTTCTCAGGGCACTTTTTTCAGCATCTCAATGCCGACTTTGCCTTCTGCAATTTCACGCAAAGCGGTGACCAAGGGTTTGTTTTTGCTCTCCACGCGGGGCGTGTGGCCTTGGCTCAGCATACGGGCGCGGTAAGTGGCGGCCAAAACAAGTTGGAAGCGATTGGGGATTTGCTCCAGGCAATCTTCTACAGTGATGCGGGCCATGAAGTACTCCGGAAAAAGTCAGGTGAAAAGGACAGGGTTCAAGCGATGTGCAGGGCCTTGAAGGTATCGGCCCGCGACCTGCGCTGGGCCACATACTTCAGCCTCTGGGCATGAACGATGGTTTTGAGATCGAACAAGGCGCGTTCGAAAACTTCGTTGATTATAACGAAATCGAATTCTTTGGCCTGCGCCATCTCTATCGCCGCATTTTGCATGCGCAAATCAATGATGTCGGGCGCATCCTCGCCGCGCCGCTCCAGGCGAGAGCGTAATTCCTCCCAGCTGGGAGGCAGGATGAAAATCAAAATCGCATTGGCGTACATCTTTTTGATTTGCAGTCCGCCTTGGTAGTCAATCTCCAAAACCACGTCAGCACCCTGTGACATGCGCTCTTCGATCATTTTCTTCGAGGTGCCATAGCGCTGGCCATGCACATGCGCCCACTCGACAAAGGCATCGGCCAAGACCATGGCGTCAAATTCTTGCTGCGAGGCAAAAAAGTATTCGCGGCCGTGTTTTTCTTGGCCTCGGGGCGCGCGCGTGGTGTGCGAGACCGAGGGCTGGACGTTGGAGTCGAGCTCCAGCAGCGCGTTGACTAAACTGGATTTGCCCGCGCCGCTGGGCGCCGCAACGACGTAGAGATTACCGGGATATTCCATTTTCGGTCTTCCTTTGGTGGGGCAAGTGCTATTCAATGTTTTGCACTTGCTCGCGCATTTGCTCGATCAGCACTTTCATATCGACCGAGATTTTGGTCAACTCCAGTGCGGCAGATTTGGAGCCCAGCGTATTTGCTTCGCGGTGCAGTTCTTGGATCAAGAAGTCCAAGCGTTTACCGATGTCGCCCCCCTGGGTCACCAAACGGCTGATTTCCTCCAAATGGGAAGCCGTTCGGGTCAACTCTTCGGCCACATCGATGCGGATCGCGAAGGCCGTGGCTTCAGAAAGAGCGCGATCTTGCGCCGCTTCCGGCAGGATCGCCCCCTCGGTCAGGGCCATCGCCTCTTTCCAGCGTTCCAAAAATCGATTCCGCTGCTGTTCAACCAATTGGGGGACCAAAGGGGCTGCCAATTGAGTCAAGGACCGCAGCTGCTGGATGTGGTCTTGCAGCATGGCGGCCAACCGAGCGCCTTCGCGCTCACGGGCTGACATCAGGGCCTGCACCGCTTGTTTGGCCAGGGGCAGCAA
This sequence comes from Comamonadaceae bacterium, assembly GCA_947451385.1. Lineage (GTDB taxonomy): Bacteria > Pseudomonadota > Gammaproteobacteria > Burkholderiales > Burkholderiaceae_C > Limnohabitans_A. Next base: position 16,595 of record CANFYZ010000017.1, read on the forward strand.
GACGGCTTCGGTCACCACGCCGCCGCTGCGTTCTTGGGCAGCCAAGCGCAGCACGTCGGCGACACTGAGATCGCGTGCGCCGGGCAGCCAAGTCTGAACCCTGTTTTGCAAACTCAGCAGGCGCTGCAGCGCGGCTGCTTGGGGTTCGGTCACGCTGCCTTCGGCGCTGTCAGACACGGCGCGGACTTCGATTTTGCCGCGTTTAATGTGCCGGGTGATCAGTTCTCGCAGCGCCGGTTCAAAGGCGCGCAGCTCATCAGGCAGCCGAAAACTCAGATCGAGAAAGCGGCTGTTGACGGATCGGATTTCCAGTCCCAAACGTTGCGCTGAGGTGCTGCGCGACTCGGTGTTTCCAGCGTCTGCCGACGTGCTGTGTTGCACGCTTGCATAACCGGTCATGCTGTAAACTGGCATCAATGTGTTCCTTGCTGCGGCGCGGGTTCTAGCCCGATGCCTGTGCACAAGTCCCTAACCCGGGTAACCCCAGTAAATGGCTGTGCATGAAACAGACCATTATCTCAAACTCAAACCATGACCCTGCCATCTTCTGCTTACGTGCGCCCCGGGCGCGCCAATGACCAATTGCGCGCGGTGCGCATCACCCGCGGTTTCACCATGCACGCCGAGGGATCGGTGCTGATTGAGTTTGGCCATACCCGCGTGCTTTGCACCGCCTCGGTAGAAGAAAAAGTGCCTGGCCATAAAAAAGGCAGTGGCGAAGGCTGGGTCACGGCCGAATACGGCATGTTGCCCCGCGCCACCCACACCCGCAGCGACCGCGAAGCCGCGCGCGGGAAGCAAAGCGGTCGCACCCAAGAAATCCAACGTTTGATTGGCCGCTCTTTGCGTGCGGTGTTTGACTTGAAGAAACTGGGCGAGCGCACCCTTCATTTGGACTGCGATGTGTTGCAAGCCGACGGCGGCACCCGCACGGCCAGTATCACCGGCGCCTTTGTCGCGGCGCAAGATGCCGTGAACGGCCTGATCGCGCAAGGCAAATTGACCGAGTCGCCCATCATCGCCCATGTGGCCGCCATTTCGGTGGGGCTCAAAGACGGCCAGCCCCTGTTGGACCTGGACTATCTGGAAGACTCTGCCTGCGACACAGACATGAATGTCGTGATGACTGGCGCGGGTCACTTTGTGGAGGTGCAAGGCACCGCCGAAGGCGTGGCCTTTACCCGGCAGGAAATGGACAGTTTGCTGGCCTTGGCCGACAAAGGGATTGGCGAGCTGATTGTGCTTCAACACCAAGCGTTGGCTTGAAAGATGCAAATCGTTTTAGCGTCTAACAACGCCGGCAAGCTGGCCGAATTACAGGCCATGTTGGGCCCTTTGCAGGTCGAATTGTTGCGCCAAGGGGACTTGGGAATTTCTGAGGCTGCCGAGCCATTTCATACCTTTGTAGAAAACGCTTTGTCCAAGGCCCGGCATGCTTCGCTGGCCAGCGGCTTGCCGGCATTGGCCGATGATGCCGGGCTCTGTGTCGATGCCTTTGGTGGCCAACCGGGTGTCGATACCGCTTTTTACGCCACGCGTTTTGGCTACGCCAAAAGCGATGACAACAACGTCACTGCTTTGTTAGAGCAAATGCAAGGTTTGAAGAACCGCCGTGCGGCCATGGTCAGTACCTTGGTGGCCGTGCGTTCGGCGCAAGATCCCGAACCCCTGATCGCGGTGGGCCGTGTGGTGGTGGACATCACCACGGAGCGTTTGGGACAGAACGGTTTCGGTTTTGATCCGGTCATGCGCTTGCCCGCCCTGGGTCAAACTTTTGCGCAGATGCCCACCGAGGTTAAAAATGCCCACAGTCACCGCGGCGCAGCGGCACAGGCCATGCTGTTGTTGATTCGCGATCGTTGGATGGCATGATCGACATTCGGCCTGACGGTTTGGAGTCCCCCTCAGCCCAAGCGCTGGACGTGATGCACGCGATGCGCCCGGGCGTTTTGCAATTTGCAACCTTGCCGCCCCTGTCTTTGTATGTCCACTTACCCTGGTGTTTAAAGAAGTGCCCGTACTGCGATTTCAATTCGCACGAATGGCGCGGGGGGGCATCGTCCGAGCCGCCTGAGACCGCTTATATCGACGCCTTGATGGCCGACCTGGAAGCCAGCCTGCCCCTGATTTGGGGGCGTTCGGTGCACAGTATTTTCATCGGCGGGGGAACCCCCAGCCTTTTTTCGCCGCAAGCGATTGAGCACCTGATCAGCGGCCTGCGGGCGCGTTTGAGGTTGGAAGCCGATTGTGAAATCACCCTGGAAGCCAACCCCGGCACATTTGAGAAAAACCGTTTTAAAGCCTTTGGGTCGGCTGGCGTGACCCGCTTGTCTATCGGGGTGCAAAGTTTTAACGACACGCACTTAAACGCCTTGGGCCGGGTTCATGACGGTGCCCAGGCCCAGGCGGCGGTGGCCGAGGCGGCCCAGGCCTTTGATACTTTCAACCTGGACATCATGTATGCCTTGCCGGGTCAAACCCTGCAAGACCTGGCGCAGGATGTGCAAACGGCGCTGTCTTTTGATCCGCCGCATGTGTCGATTTACCACCTGACCATTGAGCCCAATACGCTGTTTGCCAAAACACCGCCGGTGCTTCCCGAAGACGATACCGCTTACGCCATGATGGACCGCATCACGGAGATGACGGCCGCCCAAGGTTTGGCGCGGTATGAGGTCTCTGCTTATGCCCAAGCTGATCACCAGTGTTGGCACAACTTGAATTACTGGCAATTTGGCGACTATTTAGGCATTGGTGCTGGCGCTCACAGCAAGCTGACCTTTGCGCACCGGGTGGTGCGGCAGGTGCGTTTTCGGGAACCGCAGCTGTACATGCAGCAAGCGTGCAAGGGCTTGCCTGTGACGCGCAGCGAAGACGTGGCGCGCAGCGAATTGCCGTTTGAATTCATGCTCAACGCACTGCGGCTGAAAGAAGGCTTCAAACTGAGTGATTACACAGAGCGTACCGGCTTGGCCTTGACCAGCGTACAAAAGGGCTTGCAGCTGGCTGAACAAAAAGGGCTGATTGCGCGGGACTGGGCACGCGTTTGGCCCACCGATTTAGGTTTTGATTTTTTGAGCGATTTGCAATCGCTGTTTCTGGCAGACGCTTGAAACCTGCCTTCGATGCCGAGGGCTGATTTTTTAAGCCGTCATCGGTTGGTTCGCTCGACCCATGTGCTCGCCCAAATCGGCAAACAATTTGAGTGTTTTCTCCGAGGGAATCAGGTACTTGGCGCGGCGATCGCCTTCTTGGTTAAAGGCGACCAACATCTCTTTTTGCCGCAACCGGGTGATGCGCTTGTGCAGCGTAGCGGGAGACCCCAAAGATTCGAGTGCGATCGCTTCGCGCACCGTCATCGGTCGATCTTCGAACCAGCACAAAGCCACGGCCTCCAGTAGCGCCCGCTCATTGGCATCCAAAGCCACCGCAGAAGCGTCAGACTGCAAAGCCTTGGCCAATTGCAAGAAACGAAAATAGGCTTCAGCCAGAGGTGAACGGTTTGATTTCATGATGGGTTACTACTTTATCCCAAAGTGGATCGATTGAGGCTTTTAAAACGCTAAGTGTACGGTTAATTTTGAATTTGTAACCATAATCTATACGGCGTCAGCGGCATTTGCAGCCGAGAAGACACCGCCGAATGCCCCTGACGGGCCAAAGCATCGGCCACGGCATTGACCACCGCGGGCGTGGCACCGATGGTGCCTAACTCGCCAACCCCTTTGACGCCGAGGACGTTGTTTTTGCAAGGAATGCGCTCGTCCATCTGGGTTTCAAACATTTTGGGCATGATGTCCGCGTGCGGCACGGCATAGTCCATCAAGCTGCCGGTCAGCAATTGACCGCTCTCTGGGTCGTACGCCACTTGTTCCAGCAAAGCTTGGCCCAAGCCTTGCACCGCACCGCCATCGAGTTGGCCGCGCACGATCAGCGGGTTGATCACTCGGCCCACATCGTTGACAGAAACGTAGGACGCGAGGGTGGTTTCGCCGGTATCGGGGTCCACTTCGACTTCGCAAATATGGCAGCCATTTGGCCAGGTCGGGCCTTTGGCGGCGGTGGTCGAGCGCAATTCAATCCGTTGGTCGGGCTGGCGCTGGGCCAATTCCGCCAAGCTGATGTGCAGGTCGGTACCTGCCACTTTGAATTGACCGGTTTCATAGACCAAGTCTTTTGGCGAAGCCTCTAAGGCTTGGGAAGCCAATTCGCGGGCTTTTTCAAGGGTTTGGGTGGAGCCCACGCTGACCGCAGAGCCGCCGGTAAACAGAGAGCGTGAGCCGGCGCTGCCAAAGCCGTTGCCCCGGTCGGTATCGCCCATGACCACGCGCACTTGCGACAAGGGCACGTCAAACACATCAACGACCAATTGCGCCAATGAAGTGGCGATGCCTTGCCCCATGGCATTGACCGCGGTGAAGACTTCAATCACGCCATCGGCCAACACTTGGACGTGCACGTTTTCTTCCAATGCGTTGCCGCCGGTCCATTCCAAGAAGGTGGCGATGCCCAAACCGCGCCAAAGTCCTTTGGCTTTCGAGGCCGCTGCGCGGTCGGCAAAGTTGTCCCAATGGGCCAGAGCCAGGCCCTGGTCCATGATGGATTCGAAAGCGCCGGTGTCGTACACCTGGCCCATGGGGTTGGTGTAAGGCATCTGCGCGGGTTGAATAAAGTTCTTACGCCGCAGGGCAATGCGGTCGATACCGCTTTGCCGGGCAGCCTCGTCCATCAGGCGCTCCATGTTGTAAATGGCTTCAGGGCGACCTGCGCCGCGGTAAGCGCCGGTGCAAGCGGTGTTGGTCATCACCCCGGTGAAGTGGTAGTCGATGGTTTGAATGTCATAGACGCTGCTTTGCACCCAAGGCCCAATCAGCAATTGAATGGCCAGGCCGGTCATGCCCGGGTAGGCGCCCACATTGGCTTTGGAGTGCACACGCAGCGCCAAGATTTTGCCTTCGGCATCCAGCGCCAAAGCGGCCTGACTTTCGATGTCGCGGCCATGCGCACTGCTCAAAAAGTCCTCGCTGCGATCCGCGATCCAGCGCACCGGACGTTGCAGCTGGTGCGCGCAGTAAGCGGTGACCACATCTTCGGGGTAGGCTCCGGTTTTCATGCCAAAGCCGCCGCCGACATCACCCACAATCACACGAACGTCTTCGGGCTTTAAGCCCAGCAAGTCAGACACCACGCCACGCACGCCCGTCGGCATTTGGCTGCTGATGCGAACCGTCAAGCGGCCAGCATCCGGGTAGGCCAAAACACTGCGCGGTTCGATGGTCAGTGCCACCAGCCGCTGGTTGGTGATGTCCAGTTGCACCACATGGGCCGCTTGGGCAAAGGCCTGGGCCGCAGCTTCGGCGTTGCCGTAGCGGGTTTCGGCCACGCGGTTGTCGGGGCTGTCGGTGATCAAGGGGGCGTTGGCGGCCAAAGCGTCTGTCAGGTTCACAGCGTGTGGCAGGTCTTGGTACTCAACGACCACCGCTTCAGCTGCGTCGCGCGCTTGTTGTTCGGTATCTGCCACCACAGCGGCCACGGCTTCGCCCACATACCGGGCCCGTTCTGCTGCCAATATATAACGATCAGGTGCGGCCAAAGGTGAGCCATCGGCGCGCTTGAAGTTGATCGCGCGGGGCATGGGTTTGACACCTGCCGCTTTGAGCTGTGGGCCCGTCACAATCAGACGCACACCGGGCATGGCCTGGGCGGCCGAAGTGTCGATGGACACAATGCGTGCATGGGGGTAAGGGGAGCGAACAAAGCACAAGCGAGTTTGCTCGGGCAAGTTGACATCGTTGGTGTATTGGCCCAGTCCTTGAAGCAATTGCGCATCTTCAACGCGTTCTACTGCTTGTCCGCTGCCGAATTTGAGTGAGGAGGATTCCAAGGCTGTCTCCAAAAGGCGTGATGGTGATCAAAGAGAAATCAAAGTCTTACACCAGTTTAGCTTCAGTCTATGGCCGGTGGTGTCACATGGGCTTGTGCGAATTGAACACCTCGCTTGTGAGTCCAGCTTTTCGCGATTAGCATTCAGATAATCACCTGATGGCGGGTGCTGGAGTTTTCAGTAATGACAATTTTTTCTGTTTTTGTAATCTTTTTATTGTTTTTTTTGATGGCCGGCCTGCTGGTGTTTTATTTTCAGACGCAGCAAAGTTTGCGCGACATCACTCAGAGGGTCGGGCAATTACAGCCGCAGGTGCCCATGCGCTCAGCGAATGCCATCCGCTTGGAGCGCGCCGCCCATCAAGACCGGCTGGTTTTGATGGAAGCCGACCTGAACCAGTCCCCTCGGGACACGCTGGCTGAAGCCGAATTGACGCTGGTGGACCAATCGCGAGATGCCATTAAATTGTGCAACGACGAACTCAAACACACCGGTGAATGGATTGGTCTTCCATTTGATTTTGAATGGGCTGAAATGTTCAGCCGCATGCCCACGCTCAAGGCCCGCTATGCGGCCTCAGTTGAGGCTCTGGCCGCCGTCGACAACCCAAGTTTGACCAGTGACCCACGAAGCACAGTCACTCGCCAAAAATAAAGCCACATTCGCCACCTCTTCGGGGGTGCCAAAACGTCCAGATGGGATGCTGCCCAAGATCCGCGCATACAGCTGCGGATTGTCTTTTTGCACCACATCCCAGGTGCCGCCTTCGAAAAAAATCGAACCCGGTGCGATGCAATTGACCCGGATGTGATGGGCCGCGTGCGCCAACGCCTGGGATTGCGCGTATTCCATGATGGCCGCTTTCACTGCGCCATAAGGCGGTGTGCGCACACTGGCCTTGAGGCCGGAGATCGAGGAGATGTGGATGATGTTGCCGCTGCCTTGCGCCAGAAATTGCGGCATGACCGCTTGGCTGGCACGGACCGAAGCCATTAAATCCACATTCAGGCTGGTGGCCCAGCCCGCCTCATCGTCCGTTCGGCCAAAGCCCGAGGCGTTGTTGACCAAAATATCCACCCCGCCTAAATCGGCCTGGGCTTGCGCTACCCAATCGGAAACGGCTTGGGCTTCAGCCAAATCACAAACTCGTGCACTCACCTGACGCCCGGTAGCGCGCAGCGTGGCTTCAGCTTGGGCCAAGGGGCCAGGCGCGCGAGCACAAATCGCGACATCGGCCCCAGCCATGGCAAAAGCGCGGGCAATGGCCAAACCAATGCCCCGGCTGCCGCCTGTGACCAAAGCTCGTTTTCCGTTCAATGACAGTTGCATCGTCTTTTCCCTCCAGAGGTGAAGGGTCAGTGTAGACAGACCGCGGTTTGGGATCTGTCGCCGCATTGACCCGGGCGAATTGGCCCTGGTCAGGATGCGCGGCTGTAGGTTTTCGCCCAAGCGGTGACAGCGATGCTCACCCAAGTTAACCAAGCGGGGGTGATGGCTTTCTCGCGCCAAGGTCGGGTGGCCAGGATCAGTGCAGCCAACAAAGCCGCTAAGCCAGACAGTTTCAAAGGCTGATCGGCAGCCACGGCCTTGATCAGGGATTCCAGCACAGAGGGAGGGTGGTGCGGAGCTTCCAGTAACACGACACGAAGGTGTACCCGCGATGCCTGCAGGCGTTCCACAGGCGTCAAGTCGGTAGCGCGGGGAGCGATCATCGGGTTTGGAGTTCCTGGCACATCGCCATGTCGGCATAGACCTGACGTTTGAATTCAGACAAGGCCTGGCCTGTTGGCGCGAGGAAGGTGACCCACGCCAACGCCAGCGTCATGAACCAGCTCACCCCTGGTGCTGCGACCATCACCCAAGGCCATCCCATCGAATTGGGCGGCAAGACGCCCCAGAGCATGATCGCAACGCCCGAGAGCACCAAAGCGACGATCGCCATGCACAGCGTCAAAATGCCCAACAAGGCTTTGAGCTTGGCTTGCCGCAAGGCCAGAGAAGCATCCGCACTGAGCAGGTCGGCATAAGCTTGGGCATGAACCACCAGCATTTTGGGGCGGTGGGCCAGCAAATAAACCAAAGGATGCGTCATCAAGGACTCCTAGGATTTGTGCATGTGCACTTGGTAGTTTTGAAGGTCTGCGTCATAGCAACTGCAGCTGATGAGCTGCAGTCCTTTGCGGTCCAGTATGTGCATCTGTCCTCGAACGTAATGAATTAATTTTTGATTTTTCAGAAGGGACGCCGCATGCGTAATGCCGACCCTGCTTGCGCCCAGCATGTGAGATAAAAATTCCTGGGTCATCGAAAAATGCTCACTCTCAGCGCGATCTTGGGTCATCAACAACCAACGTGCCAGCCGCGCTTCGATCTTGTGGAACTGTGTGCAGGCAACGTTTTGCGCGATTTGCTTCAGCACCACAAAGGTGTACCGCTGCAACAGGCTATCTAGCTTTGGCGCTTGCTTTAAAACGCGCAAGAAATCTTTTCGGCCCACCCGAAGGGCTTCGCCACTGCCCTGAACCACGGCGTGAAAGGGTGCTCGCTTATCACCCAACAAGACATTCAAACCGAGCATGCCTTCATGCCCCACCAAACGCACCTCTATGCATTCCAGAGGTTCGGTTAAGACCAGTTCAGAAATGAACGCGGTGGTGGGGAAGTAGACAAATTCAACCGCTTCATCGTGCGCATGCAAGACTTGTTCGAAGGACAGGGAGATCGATTGGGCCCGGCTCAAGAATCTGCGCTGCTCTGAAGCGGGCAAGGCCGAAATCAATCGATTCCCGTTGATTTGTGGGGTGTTCATGAATGCATCGCCCTTTCCTTCAATAGTTCTCCAGTTTGAGACGGGCCTCAGCGAGCAGTCAGTTGCATAACGTACGGAAGAAGGTGGCAACACGATGAGCCTCAAAAAATGGGGCAAACATGCGTTGTTAAGAATTATTTTTAACCTTGCGTGTGTTGCGTCACCTACAGAACTCACCTTGTTCAAAATTATTCTTATAAAATAATCGTTTTTATAAAAGTATTAAAAAGAACAATTAAATGCATCCCAATTTAATCTTCAATTTGAGTAGCCCGCTGATCAAAAATCAGAACTCTTTGCTGTCAGCGATGCCGACGCCCGAGTTTGAGCGGTGGGCGCCGCACCTGGAATGGGCTGATCTCAAGTTGGGACAAGTGCTGCAGGAGTCAGGCAAGCTCATGTCGCATGTTTACTTCCCCACAACGTCCATCATTTCTCTGCTGTGTGTTCTAGAAGACGGCTCATCTACAGAAATTTCCGTCATCGGCCGCGAGGGCGTCTTGAACATAACCCAGATCATGAGTGGCCATGCCACGCTCTGTCGTGCAGTCGTTCAAAGCGCAGGAGCCGCCTTGCGTTTGAGAGCTTATGAAATTCAACAAGATTTCAACAACTCCAACGAAGTGATGCATTTGATGCTGCGCTACACCGAAGCACTGATGGCGCAGATGACGCAGACCGCCGTCTGTAATCGACATCACACACTGGATCAGCAGTTGTGCCGATGGTTGTTGTTAAGTCTGGACAGGCTGCGCAGCAACGACTTGCGCATGACACAAGAGCTGATTGCCAACATGTTGGGTGTTCGACGCGAGGGCGTGACCTCGGCGGCCTTGAAGCTGCAACACAGCGGTTTGATCTCGTATTCCCGTGGACTCATTCATGTGCTGGACCGACCAGGCTTAGAGGCCAGATCCTGTGAATGCTATGCGGTCGTTAAAAAAGAGTACGACCGATTGTTACCCAGAAGCGTAGGCGCTTGATCGGGGATCCTCTGATTGAATGAGGGGTTGGCGGAAGCGGTGAGATTCGAACTCACGGACCCTTGCGAGTCGACGGTTTTCAAGACCGTTGCAATCGACCACTCTGCCACGCTTCCTGCGGGTTGGATTGTAACCGCGGATTGTCGGGTGGCCTGAAGTAATTCGCTAATTCACAACGTGCTTACGCGCTGATCCCGGGCGAGGTGGGGTGGGGGTTCGGTGCCAGTTGCCTCAGGTGACTGGCGCGGCTTTGTACCGATGCTAGGATGAATTTTTCTTTCTAGGATTTCACGACATGGCTGCACAAAACGCCAAAGAATTTGACATCGTGGTGCACGGCTCCACGGGCTTCACCGGCCGATTGGTTGTGGAGTATTTGCTGGCCCGTCCCAACAGTGGTTTGCGTTGGGCCATGGCGGGGCGCAGTGCCGAAAAATTGGCCGCCGTGCGCGACGAAGTGGGCGCGCCTGCCGACACCCCGTTGGTGCTGGTCGACAGCGCCGACCCGTCCAGCTTGCAGGCTTTGATGGCCCGCACTCGCTTGGTACTGAGCACCGTGGGGCCTTACCAGTTGTACGGCAATGGCCTGGTCCAAGCCTGCGCCGAAGCCGGCGTGGACTACGTGGACCTGTGCGGCGAGCCTGCCTGGATGCGGCAAATGATCGATGCGCATCACGCTGCAGCCCAGGCCAGTGGCGCGCGCATTGTGTTCTCCTGCGGTTTCGACTCGATTCCGTTTGACCTGGGCGTGCTGCATCTGCAAAACGAAATGCAACGCCAATTTGGCAAACCCGCGCACCGCGTCCGCGGCCGGGTGCGCAAGATGAAAGGCACTTTTTCTGGCGGCACAGCGGCCAGTTTCAAAGCCACCATGGCTGCGGCTGCAACCCAGCCCGGGGTGCTGGACTTGCTGAAAAATCCGTTCTCACTCACCCCCGGTTTCACCGGACCCCAACAACCCACCGGGCACAAGCCCATGGTGGACGAGGTGTTGGGCATGTGGGTGGCACCGTTTGTGATGGCCACCATCAACACCCGCAACGTGCACCGTTCCAACTACTTGCTCAAGCAAGCATGGGGCGCGGACTTCACTTACGACGAAATGATCATCACCGGCCCTGGCGAGAAAGGCCAAGCCGTGGCCGAAGCGATTGCGGCCGACAAAAGCATGAGCGGCGCCGATGTGTTGAAACCCGGCGAAGGACCGTCGCGCGCAGAGCGCGATTCGGGCTTTTACGATGTGCTCTTCATTGGCCAAAACGCCGATGGACAACGCTGCAGTGTCAGCGTGCAGGGCGACCGCGATCCGGGCTATGGCAGCACCTCCAAAATGATCACTGAAGCCGCCCTGTGCTTGCTGCAAGATGCGGCAAGCACGCCCGGCGGCATCTGGACGCCTGCCGCCGCCATGGGCCAGCCCTTGATCGATCGGCTGCAAGCCTTTGCAGGTTTGACTTTCCGCACCGAATAGGAGTTGGCCCATGACGAACGCCAAAGTCTGTCTGGTCATCGGCGCGGGGGACGCCACCGGGGGCGCGGTGGCCAAGCGCTTTGCGCGAGAAGGCTACACCGTCTGTGTGACGCGCCGCAGCCTGGACAAGCTGCAGCCCTTGCTGGCGCAGATTCGCGAAGCGGGCGGGGTGGCCCACGGCTTTGGTTCGGATGCGCGTCAGGAAGACGACGTGTTGGCGCTGGTGGAGCACATTGAAAGCACCCTCGGGCCGATCGAGGTGATGGTGTTCAACATCGGCGCCAACTCGCCCAACAGCATCTTGACCGAGACCGCGCGGCGCTACACCAAGATGTGGGAGATGGCCTGTCTGGCGGGCTTTCTGACCGGGCGCGAAGTGGCCAAACGCATGGTGGCGCGCAACGAAACGGCGACACTGGGCAAAGCACACAAGGGCACCATCATCTTCACCGGGGCCACGGCTTCGTTGCGCGGCAGCGCGCACTTTGCCGGATTTTCGGGTGGCAAGATGGCGCTGCGGGGGTTGGCGCAAAGCATGGCGCGTGAGCTCGGGCCCATGGGCGTGCACGTGGCGCACACCATCATCGACGGCGCGATCGACACCGAGTTCATTCGCACCCAGTTTCCGCAGCGCTATGCACTCAAAGACGAAGGCGGCATTCTCAACCCCGACCACATTGCCGATGCGTATTGGATGCTGCACCAGCAGCCGCGCGACGCGTGGACGCATGAGTTGGACTTGCGCCCTTACATGGAAAAATTTTGAACCCCACAGGAGACTGCGATGGCTTCTTTTGATTTTTACTTTGACTTTGGCAGCCCCGCCGCCTACTTGGCCTACACCCAACTGCCCAAGCTGAGCGCCGCCACGGGCGCACAAGCGCAGCTCATGCCCATGCTGCTCGGCGGCGTGTTTCAGGCCACGGGCAATGCCTCTCCGGCCACCGTGCCCGCCAAAGGCCGCTACGTGTTTGTGGACTTCAAGCGCTTTGCCAACAGCTATGGCGTGCCCTTGAACACCAATCCCCACTTTCCGATCATCACCACCACGCTGATGCGCATGGCCACCGGTTTGCAAATGCAAAACGACCCGCAATTGACCATGTTTTTGGACACGGTGTTCAAAGCCATTTGGGTCGATGCGCAGAACATGAACGAGCCCGCCGTGGTGGCGCAGGTGTTGGCACAAGCGGGCCTGGATGCGGCAGCCTTGCTGGCCCTGGCGAATGCGCAGACCACCAAAGACCAGCTCAAAGCGGTGACGGTGCGCGCCGTCGAGCGCGGCGTGTTCGGTGCGCCGACCTTCTTTGTCGGCGACGACATGTTTTGGGGTCAGGACCGCATCGAACAGGTCAAGGCGGCGCTGCTGGCGTGACCGGCCCTGCGCTCAGCGCAGCATGCCTTTGGTTTCAATGAAGTCGATCACTTCTTGCAAACCGTTTTGGGTTTTCAAATTCGTCATGACAAAAGGCTTGAGGCCTTGCGCGTTGCTGCGCATGCGCCGCGTGTCGGCCTCCATCACGCTCAGGTCTGCGCCCACATAGGGTGCCAGATCGGTTTTGTTGATCACAAACAAATCACTCTTGGTGATGCCCGGGCCGCCTTTGCGCGGGATTTTTTCGCCCGCCGCCACGTCGATCACGTAAATCGTCAGGTCTGACAACTCGGGGCTGAAGGTGGCGGCCAGGTTGTCACCCCCGCTCTCGACAAACACGATGTCGGCGTTCGGGAACTGCACCAACATGCGGTCAATGGCCTCGAGGTTGATCGAGGCGTCTTCGCGGATCGCGGTGTGCGGGCAGCCGCCGGTTTCCACACCCATGATGCGCTCGGCCTCCAAAGCACCGCTGACGGTGAGCAGGCGCTGGTCTTCTTTGGTGTAGATGTCGTTGGTGATGGCAATCAGGTCCCAGCGCTCGCGCATGGTTTTGCACAGCATTTCCAGCAGCGTGGTTTTGCCGGAGCCGACCGGCCCGCCAATGCCCACGCGCAAAGGGGGCAGAGTTTTGGTGCGGTTCGCAATATGGTGCAGTGTGCTCATGGTGTCAGGATCTGAATAAACGGGAGTATTGGGTTTCATGGCGCGCCGAAGCAATCGCCAGCATGGGACAAAAAGCCTGACGTTCGTCGTCAGGCACATTCAAGGCGTGGGCCACGGCCGAAGGGATTTCTTGGGCCAGTCGCGCCAAGATGCGTTGCCCTGCGCTTTGGCCCAACGGTACCGACTTGATGGCCGCTTGGGTCATGTTCTCGGCCCAACCAAAGGCGTAGGCTTGCAGCGCTTGGTCGGCGGGCGCTTGGGCCAAAGACAAGGCCAACGCCATGACCAACGGGTAGGTCGGCGGCAGCGTGCTGCACAGCGTCAGCGCGCTGGCCGGCGCCGTGCCTTGGTTGCGCAGCCAGTCGAGCAGGGAGCGGCCCATTTGCTCGGTTTGCAAACGCATCTCAAAACTCTCGCGCGTGCTCAGCACCCAGGCATTCAGGGCTTGCACCCGCGCAGCGCCCAAATCACTGGTGTGTTCTGGCCAGGCCTGCAAGGCTTGCGCCACGGCCGCCATGTCGCCACGCGCTTGCGACAGGTGCAACTGATCGGCCAGCCAATCGGCGGCGCTGCTTTCGTCGTGTACCCAGCCGTGGTCGATGGCCGACTCCAGTCCTTCGGAGTAAGAAAAGCCACCAATCGGCAAGGCGGGCGAGGCCAGCCAGATCAGTTGCAGCAGGCTGCTGATGTCAGTGTGCATGCGGCCCGTGGTCGTGATTGTGGCCTTCGTGCTCATGAGCATGCGCATGATCATGACCGTGACCGTGACCGTGACTGTGCGCGCCATGGCTGGCATAGGCGCCCGATTCAGGCTCGAACGGCGCATCGACCGGGTTCACGATCAGGTGCATGGCGCGCAGCATGTCGGCCAGCACATGGTCGGGCTCGATCTGCAAATAGTCAGGGCGCAACTCGATCGGCACATGCCGGTTGCCCAAATGGTAGGCGGCGCGGGTCAGGTCAAACGGCGAACCGTGCGCCGTGCAGGCGGTGATGCGCAGCACCGCTTGCGGCGCGGCTTGCACGCGGATCAAGGAGCCGTCTTCGGCCACCAGCACATCGCCGCCACGCACCACGTTGCCGCGCGGCAGAAACACGCCCACGCTGCGGCCCAGCGAGTCGGTGGCTTCAAAGCGGCTTTTTTGGCGCAGGTCCCAGTCCAGGGTCACGGTGGCGGCGCGTTTCAACAGCACCGCAGCCAGGCCCTGGCCTTGGGGAATCAGTTTGGCAACTTGCAGCATCAGAACAAAAAGTAACGTTGCGCCATCGGCAAACTCACGGCGGGTTCGCAGGTGAGCAACTGGCCATCGGCCCGCACGGCGTAGGTTTGCGCATCGATCTCCATGCGCGGCAGGTAATGGTTGTGCACCATGTCTTTTTTGGTGATGCCGCGTACCCTTTGAACGGCGGTCAGCGTTTTCGACAAGCCAAAGCGTTGGCCAATGTCTGCGGCCAAGCCAGCTTGCGAAACAAAGGTCAAAGAACCTTTGGCCAGTGCGCCGCCGTAGCTGCCAAACATCGGGCGGTAGTGCACCGGTTGCGGTGTGGGGATGGAGGCATTCGGGTCGCCCATGGCGGCCATGGCGATGAAGCCGCCTTTCAAAATCAGCGCCGGTTTCACGCCAAAGAAAGCCGGTTTCCAGATCACCAGGTCGGCCCATTTGCCCACCTCGATGCTGCCCACCTCATGGCTCATGCCGTGGGCAATGGCGGGGTTGATGGTGTATTTGGCAATGTAGCGTTTGGCGCGGAAGTTGTCGTTGCGGCTGTTGTCTTCCGGCAGGCTACCGCGCTGTACTTTCATTTTGTGCGCGGTTTGCCAGGTGCGCATGATCACCTCGCCCACGCGCCCCATGGCCTGGCTGTCGCTGCTCATCATGCTGATGGCGCCCAGGTCATGCAAGATGTCCTCGGCGGCAATGGTTTCTTTGCGGATGCGGCTCTCGGCAAACGCCAAATCTTCGGCAATCGAAGCGTCCAGGTGGTGGCACACCATCAGCATGTCCACATGCTCGTCCAGCGTGTTGTGCGTGTACGGCATGGTCGGGTTGGTGGAGCTAGGCAAAAAGTTGGCCTCGCCGACGACCCGCAAAATGTCGGGCGCATGACCGCCGCCCGCACCTTCGGTGTGGAAGGCGCACAGCGTGCGGCCCTTGGTGGCGGCGATGGTGTCTTCCACAAAGCCGCTTTCGTTCAGCGTGTCGGAGTGGATCGCCACCTGGGTGTCCGTGGCCTCGGCCACGTCCAGGCAGTTGCTGATGGCGGCTGGCGTGGTGCCCCAGTCTTCGTGCAGTTTCAGACCGATCACGCCGGCGTTGATTTGCTCATGCAGCGCGCCGGGCAGGGCGGCATTGCCTTTGCCCAAAAAGCCCAGGTTCATCGGAAACGCTTCGGCCGCTTGCAGCATGCGCTCGATGTTCCAAGGCCCGGGCGTGCAAGTGGTGGCAAAAGTGCCTGTGGCCGGGCCGGTGCCGCCGCCCAACATGGTGGTGATGCCCGAGGCCAAGGCCTCTTCAATTTGCTGCGGGCAAATGAAGTGGATGTGCGAGTCGATGCCCCCCGCGGTGACGATGTTGCCTTCGCAGCTGATGATTTCGGTGCCCGGGCCGATGACGATGTCCACGCCCGGCTGGGTGTCCGGGTTGCCCGATTTGCCGATGGCCACAATGCGTCCGCCTTTCAGACCGATGTCGGCCTTGACGATGCCCCAGTGGTCGATGATCAAAGCGTTGGTCAGCACCGTGTCCACCGCGCCTTGCTCGCGGCTGCGTTGCGATTGCGACATGCCATCGCGAATCGTCTTGCCGCCGCCAAACTTGGCTTCTTCGCCGTAGCCCCCGGCGCGCAGCGTCAGGTCTTGTTCAACTTCCACCATCAGCTCGGTGTCGGCCAAGCGCACCCGGTCGCCCACGGTGGGGCCAAACATTTCCGCGTAAGCGCGTTTACCCATCGTCGCCATCACAGAGCTCCTTGTGTGTTGCGGGTTGCTGCATCGCTGGCGGGGTGGATCGCGCCATTCACCAGCCCCCGAAAGCCATACACCTGCCGGTCACCGGCATAGTCGACCAACTCCACGGTGCGTTGTTGGCCGGGCTCAAAGCGCACGGCGGTACCGGCCGCGATGTTCAGGCGCATGCCGTGTGCGGCGCTGCGGTCAAAGTCCAGGGCTGCATTGGTTTCGGCAAAGTGGTAGTGCGAGCCGACCTGAATCGGGCGCGTGGCGGTGTTGTGCACCACCAAGGTCACGCAGCGCCGTCCGGGGTTGAGCGGGTGCTCGCCGGCATCGATGAAAAGTTCTCCAGGAATCATGGGGGCCTCGCGCGGGGTCAAACAATCGGTTGGTGCACGGTCACCAATTTGGTGCCGTCAGGGAAGGTGGCTTCCACCTGGATGTCCGGGATCATCTCGGCAATGCCGTCCATCACATCGGCGCGGGTCAGCAGGGTGCGCCCCTCGCTCATCAGCTGCGCCACGGTTTTGCCATCGCGCGCGCCCTCCATCACGGCGGCGCTGATGAAGGCCACCGCCTCGGGGTAGTTGAGTTTCAGGCCACGCGCTTTGCGGCGTTCGGCCAGCAAACCTGCGGTGAAGATCAAGAGCTTGTCTTTTTCGCGAGGGGTGAGTTCCATATTGGTGCAGGGGGTCAAAGTTTCAGTGAATGCCTCTGTCGCACGCAACTTGTATGCCCTGTTGTGCGGCGTTGCAGCGGCGATGGCGGTGATTATTTTGGTGCATATCCACAAGGGTGATGGTTTTTTGCGCCAATTTGGTGAATTTGTTGATTACCTCAATTTCCAGGCCCAAATGCCGCGCATCTATTAGATGTGCCCTTGAATTCTAGGGCGAGAAAGGCGTTTCGGGGAAGTTCAAACGGGTTGGCACAGCATTTGCGAAAGGTACTGCAGCGTCGCTGGTCTTCGCTTCCTAAACCCTTTTTAAACTGGAGTGATCTCATGATGAATCGTCGTGGCAACCTGAAAGCCCTGGCATTGGCAAGCGCAATGGCCGCTGGCACCCTCTCGTTCTCTTTGCAAGCGCAAGCTGCCGACACCATCAAGGTCGGTGTGCTGCACAGCCTGTCTGGCACCATGGCCATTTCTGAAACCGTGTTGAAAGACACCGTGCTGATGGCGATCGACGAGATCAACGCCAAGGGCGGTGTGCTCGGTAAAAAACTGGAACCTGTGGTGGTCGACCCCGCTTCCAACTGGCCTTTGTTCGCTGAAAAAACCAAGCAGCTCTTGGGTCAGGACAAAGTGTCCGTGATCTTCGGTTGCTGGACATCGGTGTCGCGTAAATCGGTGTTGCCTGTGGTTGAAGAAATGAACGGCTTGCTGTTCTACCCCGTGCAGTACGAAGGCGAAGAGCTGTCCAAGAACGTGTTCTACACCGGTGCCGCGCCCAACCAGCAAGCCATTCCTGCGGTGGACTATTTGATGAGCAAAGACGGTGGCGCAGCCAAGCGCTGGGTCTTGTTGGGCACCGACTATGTGTACCCACGCACCACCAACAAAATCTTGCGCGCTTACCTGATCAGCAAAGGCGTGAAAGAGTCTGACATCGATGAAAAATACACACCGTTTGGTCACTCTGACTACCAAACCATCGTGGCTGACATCAAGAAATTCTCTGCTGGTGGCAAGACCGCGGTGGTGTCCACCATCAACGGCGACTCCAACGTGCCTTTCTACAAAGAACTGGGCAACGCAGGTTTGAAAGCCAAAGACGTTCCCGTCGTCGCTTTCTCGGTGGGTGAAGAAGAACTGCGCGGCGTGGACACCAAGCCTTTGGTCGGTCACTTGGCCGCATGGAACTACTTCCAGTCCATCAAGAACCCTGCCAATGACGATTTCATCAAGAAATGGTCTGCTTATGCCAAAGCCAAGGGCATCGCCGGTCACAAGGACAAGCCTTTGACCAACGACCCGATGGAAGCCACCTACATCGGCATCAACATGTGGAAGCAAGCGGTTGAAAAAGCCAAGTCGACTGAGGTTGACAAAGTCATCGCTGCCATGGCCGGTCAAACCTTCAAGGCACCGAGCGGCATCACTTCCAAAATGGACGAGAAAAACCACCACTTGCACAAGTCGGTGTTCATTGGCGAGATCAAGGCCGATGGCCAGTTCAATGTGGTCTGGAAAACACCCGGTCCCGTCAAAGCCAAGCCATGGAGCCCGTACATCCCTGGCAACGACGTCAAGCCTGACGAGCCTGTCAAGAAGTAAGATCTCTTGATCGTCCATGGGGAAGGGGCGTGCGCTTCTTCCCCATTTTTTTTAAAGAGACACATCAGCGAGCAGCCTGGTGCTGTTGGCAGGAAATCATGATGAAGCGATGGATGACCGGGATGGGGCATGCCCTTCTGAGTCTGCTGCTGCTGGCCGGGGCCAGTCAGACGCAGGCACTGACGGCGCAGGAAATGCGTGCCATGGTGGACGGCGAAACCGATGCCCGCATCGAAGCCTTGGGCAAAGCAGTGACCCAGGCCGACGAAAAAACCGTTTTATTTTTACAAGCCTTGGCCGACGATGCCGTCAAACTGGTGGGCGAGCAAGTGCTGGTGGTCAAAGGTTCAGAAGGCCTGGACCTGCTCACCGGACAAAGCAAGCCATTGCCTGACAGCGCTCAAGACGTGGTCAGCAACAACCGTTTTCGCGGTGAGATCGACACCGCCTTGGCGGCCCTCAAGTTGTTCAGCCCGGACGCGGCTTTGCGCAAAGCCGCCGTGCTGGCCCTGCTGAAAGAACCCGATGCCGCCAAACTGCCCTTGCTGGACAAGGCGTTGGCGCAAGAAAAAGACGAGTCGATCGCGGCTTGGATTCGGCTGGCGCAAGCCGCTGCGCAATTGGGCAGCGACGATGTGGCCATCCGCATGCAAGCCGCCAAAGCTCTGGCGCAAAGCAAAACCCCTGAAACCCAGCTGCAGCTGAACCAGCGTTTGGGGCAAGAAACCGACCCGCAAGTCAAAGCGCAATTGCTGGCCTCGCTGCGCGACATCGAAGGCGCTCTGCGTTGGGGCGAGCGCCTGGGGGCGCTGTTCACCGGCGCGAGTCTGGGCTCCATCTTGCTCCTGGTGGCGTTGGGCTTGGCCATCACCTATGGCTTGATGGGCGTGATCAACATGGCGCACGGCGAGTTGATGATGATCGGTGCGTACGCCACCTACGTGGTGCAAGCGCTGTTTCGCAAATACCTGCCGGACGCTTTTGACTTTTATTTGGTGTTGGCCGTGCCCTTGGCGTTTTTGACCTCGGCCCTGGTCGGTGCGGTGCTCGAGCGCAGCATTCTGCGCCACCTGTATGGCCGGCCGCTCGAGACCTTGCTGGCCACCTGGGGCATCAGCCTGGTGTTGATGCAAGGCGTGCGCTCCATTTTTGGCGCGCAAAACGTCGGCGTGGAAAACCCCAGCTGGATGAGCGGCGGCGTGCAAGTCATGTCCAACCTGACCTTGCCCTACAACCGTTTGGTGATCATTGCATTTGCGGCGTTGGTGCTGCTGGGCATGGCGCTGTTGATCGGTAAAACACGGCTCGGTTTATTCGTGCGCGGCGTCACGCAAAACCGCCCCATGGCGTCTTGCATGGGCGTGAATACCGCGCGCATCGACACCTATGCGTTTGCGCTGGGTTCGGGCATTGCGGGCCTGGCCGGTTGTGCGCTCAGCCAGGTCGGCAACGTGGGGCCAGACCTGGGGCAGAGCTACATCGTCGACTCGTTCATGGTGGTGGTGCTGGGCGGCGTGGGCCAGTTGGCCGGGACCGTGTATGCCGCGCTGGGCTTGGGCTTGATCAACAAAATCTTGGAAGGCTGGACCGGTGCGGTGCTGGCCAAGATCTGTGTGCTGGTGTTCATCATCATCTTTATCCAGAAACGGCCGCAAGGTATTTTTGCCATGAAAGGCCGCAGTGCGGAGGCCTGATATGACCCCTTCAAAACTTTCTTTACCCGTGCCCGCGCCCTTGTTCAGTCGCGCCGGTGGCTTGGCCTTTATCGTGGCGTTGTTGGCGGTCTGCGCCTTGGCACCGCTGCTCAATTTGGTGGTGCCTGTGGGCAGTGCCTTCCATTTGAGTGACTATGCGGTGGCGTTGCTGGGCAAGATCATGTGCTACGCCATTTGCGCCTTGGCCATGGACTTGATCTGGGGCTACACCGGTATTTTGTCGCTGGGCCACGGCCTGTTCTTTGCGCTGGGTGGCTATGTGATGGGCATGTACCTGATGCGCCAGATCGGCACCGACGGCAACTACAAAAGCACCTTGCCAGACTTCATGGTGTTTCTGGACTGGAAAACGCTGCCCTGGCACTGGTTGCTGTCTGACAGCTTTGTGGCGACCTTGGTGTTGGTCGTGGTGGCGCCCGCGCTGGTGGCCTTTGTTTTTGGCTACTTTGCGTTTCGCTCACGCATCAAAGGGGTGTATTTTTCCATCATCACCCAGGCCATGACCTATGCCGCCATGCTGCTGTTCTTCCGCAACGAAACGGGTTTTGGCGGCAACAACGGCTTCACCGATTTCAAGCGCATTCTGGACTTGCCCATTGCCACGCCGAACATGCGCATGGTGTTGTTCACCCTGACCGGCTGCACCTTGCTCGGTTTTTACTTGTTCGCCCGCTGGTTGGTGCGCAGCAAATACGGCCGCGTGTTGCAAGCCATACGCGACGCGGAATCGCGCGTCATGTTCTCCGGCTATTCGCCCTTGCCTTACAAACTCAGCATTTGGGTCATCTCGGCCGTCATGTGCGCGGTGGCCGGAGCGCTGTATGTGCCGCAGGTGGGCATCATCAACCCGGGTGAAATGAGCCCCGCCAACTCGATCGAGATCGCGGTGTGGGCCGCGGTCGGTGGGCGCGCCACCTTGGTCGGCCCGATTCTGGGGGCCTTCTTGGTCAACGGTGCCAAGAGCTGGTTGACCGTGACCGCGCCTGAGTTTTGGTTGTATTTTCTCGGGGCCTTGTTCATCGCGGTGACCCTGTATTTGCCCAACGGCGTGTTGGGCTTGATTCAACAATGGAAAGGACGCCGCGCATGACCCCCGATCTGCTCCAGCAAGGCGCCCGCCGCGTGGCAGAGCGCGCCAAACAAAGCGCACAAAAAACCGAGTCCGGTGGCCGCGAAACCAGTTACGGCCGCATCGCCAAACCCGGCGAAGTGGACCTGACCCACGGCCGCATCTTGTACCTGGAAGACGTGAGCGTGAGCTTTGACGGCTTCAAGGCCATCAACAAGCTGTCACTCGACATCGCGCCGGGTGAGCTGCGCTGCATCATCGGCCCCAACGGCGCGGGCAAGACCACGATGATGGACATCATCACCGGCAAAACCCGGCCTGACGAAGGCTCGGTTTTTTTCGGCAGCACCATCGATTTGCTGCGTCACAACGAACCCGAAATCGCCCAGTTGGGCATTGGCCGCAAGTTTCAAAAGCCGACGGTGTTTGAGCACCTGAGCGTGTTCGAAAACCTGGAGTTGGCGCTGAAAATGCCCAAAGGCGTGAAGGCCTCGATGTTCTTCAAACTCGACTCACAGCAAAGTGACCGCTTGGCCGAAGTGCTGCACACCATCCATTTGGCCGACAGCGTGCGTGTGCCAGCGGGCACTTTGAGCCATGGACAAAAGCAATGGCTGGAAATCGGCATGCTGCTCATGCAAGACCCCAAGCTGCTTTTGCTGGACGAGCCCGTGGCCGGCATGACCGACCACGAAACCGAGCGCACGGCCGAGTTGTTTTTGAGCCTCAAGGGCAAGCACTCGCTGATGGTGGTGGAGCACGACATGAGCTTTATCCGCACCATCTCCGACATCGTCACCGTGCTGTGCGACGGTGCGGTGCTGGCCCAAGGCACGCTCGATCAGGTGCAAGCCGATGAGCGTGTGATCGAAGTCTATTTGGGCCGATGACCGAACGGAAACAGACATGTTGACAGTCAAAAACATTCACCAGTACTACGGCGGCTCGCACATCCTGCGCGATGTGAGTTTGAGCGCCGCACAAGGCCAGGTCACGGTCTTGCTCGGGCGCAACGGCGTGGGCAAAACCACGCTGCTCAAATCGTTGATGGGTTTGGTGCCGATCAAGAGCGGCAGCGTTGAATTGGATGGCCGCAATCTGACCAGCGCCAAACCCTACGAACGCGCCAGCGCCGGCATCGGCTACGTGCCGCAAGGCCGCGAGATCTTTGCCCGTTTGACGGTGGAAGACAACCTGCGCATGGGCCTGGCGACGCAGCCGGGCGGCACGCCGATTCCCCCTGAATTGTTTGAGCTGTTTCCGGTGCTGAAACAAATGCTGCATCGGCGCGGTGGCGATTTGTCGGGCGGGCAACAGCAGCAGCTGGCGATTGCCCGCGCCCTGGCGGCGCGGCCCCGCTTGTTGATTTTGGACGAGCCGACCGAAGGCATCCAGCCCAGCATCATCAAAGACATTGGCCGCGTGATCCGGCGCCTGGCCGATGTGGGCATGCAGGGCCAACGCATGGCTGTACTGCTGTGCGAGCAGTACTACGACTTTGCCGAAGAACTGGCCGACAACTACCTGGTCATGGAGCGCGGCGAGGTGATCGCCAGCGGGCCGGGCGGTGAGATGAAAGCGAAGAACATTCAGCAGTTGGTGGCGATTTGAGGGGGCTGTAAAACCCCCGCAGGCTAACCAGTGGGTATGGCAACTGCGTCCAGCCCAGATCTTTCTGCGCAAATGCAGCACGGTCTCTCGTCAATCATTGCGCTGTGTGCACCCAGTTCTCTGTTTCAAGCGCCGGCACCCGCGCGAACTCCCCCATGTTGTTTGTCACCAGCATCAGGCCTTCGCTGCGCGCGTGCGCTGCAATGTGCATGTCGTTCACGCCGATAGGCTGACCGAGTTTCTCCAAGGCGGCGCGAATGGCGCCGTAATGCTGCGCGGCCTTGAGGCCGTAGGGCAGAACTTGCAGGCGGCTGCAAAAGTCCTCGACGGCGGCCAGGTTCTCACTCACGCGGCTGCTTTTTTCAGCACCGTGCAAGAGTTCGGCAAAGGTGATGGAGGAAATGGCCATGCGGCTGGCGTTGGCGTTGAAGGTGGAAAGCACTTCGACAGGTCGCCGCTTCAGCACGTAGATGACGATATTGGTGTCTAAAAGGTAGCGCAGCATCAGAGCGCTTCCCGCTCCGGCTGGTGCTGGGGGGCGCGCTCGGGCAGAAAGTCGTCGCTCACGGTGGGGCCACCCAGAAAGAAGCTGTCCCAGGTTTGGCCTACGGGGGTGATGATGCGTTCGTGGCCTTTGACGCGTATCTCGACCTTTTGGACACCCTCGGGCAGACGCACGTCCAAAGGGAGACGAACGGCCTGGGTACGGTTGTTGACGAAAACAGTGCCGATGGACATGGTGACTTTCCAAGAAAATGTATATGGCAATTGTATATGGCACATCCATATCAGGCAATGGCGCTGTTCTCGGGTTGAACCGTCAAGGACTCCTTGAGGGGCGCTCACTCACGTTTTGTAAGGGGTGCTGTTCGTTTATGCCCGGCCGGTATCGGTCATTCGACAGTCACAAATTCCACAACCGAGGCACATTTCCCGGCAACTCCCACATCGTCTGCCGCCAGGCCGCCCACACTTTTTTCAGCAACTGCACTGCAGGCTCGGTGACCGGCGCCAGCACGCGCAGCACGATCACTTGCGGGTGCGGCTGTGTGGCGCCGGCTTGCAGGCGCAGGGGGGATTCTTCAATGGCTGCGCGGGCTGCTTCCAGTGCAAGTTGCGCGCGCTCAGTGGCCATGGGCGAGCCACTGGCAAACACCAAGGTGGCCATGCAGCGCTGACCGGCCAAGCCCAAAGGGCTGTTCATCAAGCGCGTGTCCTCGCCATCCAGCGTGCCGCGTTCCAGCCACACGCCTGGGATTTCCAGGTGCTGCCTGAAGCGCCCTTGCACAAAGGGCTGGCCGGTGGCGGGCAGGCCCAGGGCGGTGATGTCCCAGGTGATGAGTTCGGCCTGCGGTGCGAGTTCAAACACGGCGCGGTTCAGTGCATCGCATTGGTTGTAGGCCAGGGCTTCGAGCGGCAGCCATTCCAGGCGCGCGCCGTCTGCAATGCGGGCGTGCACATGTTGGGTGGCCAAACCGGCCTCGGATTTGTAAAAGCGTGTGGCCCCGGGCGTGGTCACCAGACCGTGTGCGCCAGCACCGACCGTGACTTGCATGTCCAGCGTGTCGCCGCCGACCAAGCCACCGGGCGGGTGCACCAGCACGTTGTGGCAAATGGTGTCGCCCTCTGGGTAGAGGCTTTTCAAAATGCGCAGGGGGCCGTTGTGCTGGTAACGGGCCACCGTGCGGTGGTTTTCATTCAGGTAGTCGAGTGAAAGTGCCGCATGCCAAGTCATACAAGCATTCTAGTTGGGGCTGCGGGCTGGGCAGGGGCCAGCGCCTGGCCCCTTGCAAGTCTCTAGCCGTTGCTTTGCTCGGCTTTGACTTGGTTGGCGATGGCGTCCACCTGTTCGTCAGACATGCCGTATTTGGCTTGCAGGGCGCGGAGTTTGGCCTTTTCTTCATCAGACACCACACCGTCGGCCAGCACTTCGCGCACTTCCATCTCGTAGATGGACTCACGGCGTTGCACTTGTGCGGTGTAGGCGGTGGCCACCACACCGGTCAAGATCGCGGCCAGCGCGATCGCCAGCACCTGCGTCACGATCACCAAGACCGTGCCCAGATAGGTCACTGGGTCCACGTTGCCCCAGCCCGAAATGATGGTCAGCACAAACCAATGCATGGCGGCGGGAATGGAAGGGAAGACTTCTGGTTGGTCGTGTCCTTCGATGATGTAAATCAGCGAGGAGAACAACAAGCAGCTGATGAACAGCAAAAACATGGCCGACGAAAACGAGTCCCACTCGGACTTGATCGCTTCCAGCATGTCTTCCATGGCGCTGTTGTAGCGCGAGAGTTTGAAGATCCGCAGCAAGCGGAACATGCGCAGCACGCGCAAGTCCGCGCCCGGGAAAAGCAGCTGCAAATAGAACGGTACGGTGCTGAAGAAATCAACCAGGCCAAAGGGGCTGAAGACATATTCTTTGCGGCCTTGCCAAGGGCTGTCGCCCGGGCCGGTGTGCTTTTCGCTGTAAGACCAAACGCGCAGCACGTATTCTAGCGAGAACACCATCACGCTGACCAGATCAAAGATGTGAAAGTAGGTCTCGTAGGCTTCGTGGATGGAGTGAACCGATTCCAAAATGATGGCCACGACGTTGGCCACCACCAGGCTGGCGATGATGATTTCGCAGGCGTGGCTGGCGCGGTCCACCACCGCGCCTTCTAGGATTTCATAGGTTCTGCGTTTGATGCGACGCAGGCTGTTAGCGGAGGCTTCGCTCATGACTTGGCTACTTTTCCAGCATTGATTTCGTCCACCATTTTCTGGACTTCAGCGTCAGACAAACGGTACTGTGTTTGGAGATGTTTCAGGGTGTTGCGTTCTGCATCGCTCACCACACCATCCTCCAACACCTTGCGCAGTTGCACCAGGTAGGCCGATTTTTTCCGCGAGAGTTGGGTGGCAAAAGCCGAAGCCACAATACCCGTCATGATCGCGGCCATGCACACGCCCAGAAAGCCGGTCATAAGCGCAATGATTTCGCCCGCCCGGGTCACGGGCTCCACATTGCCATAGCCTGAGGTGATGGTCACGATGGCCCAATAAATGGCGTGCGGAATGGAGCCAAAGGCCTCAGGCTGCTCGTGCCCTTCGGCAAAATGCATCAAAGAGGCTGAGACCACGGTGGCAATCAACAACAAAAATGCGGCCGAGCCAAACGCGCGCCGCTCGGCATAAACGGCTTGAAACAAATCTTGCAGGGCGGTGTTGTATTTCGAGAGTTTCAAGATTCGCAGCAGGCGCAAGACCCGCAAAATGCGCAAATCCAAACCCGGGAAAAAAATGTGCACGTAGTGCGGCGCGGTGGCAAAAAAGTCAACCAAGCCGAAAGCGCTGAAGATGTACTGTTTACGGCCTTTCCAGGCCCCGCCTTCTTCGGGTGTGAACTTGGCGCCCAAGGACCACACACGCAGGCAGTATTCGACCGTGAAGAACATCACGCTCCAAAACTCAAGTTCATGAAAGAACTCTTTGTGCTCGGCATGAATTTCAGGCACCGAGTCCAAAATGACTGCCGAACAGTTCACCAGAACGACCACGGTGATCATCCATTCAACATACCGACTGAGGGGTTGGTGAGGAGCCCCAGCCAGGATCTCCATCACCGTTTTTTGCAATTTGCCGAGCATGTCTGAAAGCGAAATTAAGTATAAATGCTAAATTAATAATAATATTAATTTAGCAGTAATGATAACTTAAAAATCCTACGATTTACCTTGTATTTGCTGCCACAAGGCCATTTCGCTGGCGGTGAGACGGTCTGCCGCTTTGGCAGTTTCCTCAAATTCACCCGGCTTCATTTGCATGCCCAGTTGGCGCAATTCGCTGATCGAAGTTTTGAAATATTCGATGGCATGCTCGGGTCGCTGGGCAATGGTGTGGATCGGCAGCGCTTTGAGGTTGTCCTCGATCTCTCGTTCTTTCATCACGGTATCGATCAAGGCGTTCAGTTCTTCCACCGTGAGGTGCAGCCGCTGGGCTTCCTCCCGGATGAACTGGGCTTCAGTTTCGACAATTTTGCCGTCTTTCAGAATTTCAAACAAATTGGCTTTCAGCGCTTCACGGTCCTTGATCAATTCATCGCTGAAGGCCGAGGCCAACAACGCTGCAGGGATCGCGAAGATACCGATTCCCAACAGCGCGAGGATGGAGGTCATCGCTCGGCCCAGCGGTGTGACCGGTGAGATATCGCCATAACCCACCGAGGCCAGAGTGATCACCGCCCAATAAATGGACTGGGGAATGTTTTCGAACTTTTCGGGTTGCGCATCGTGCTCCAGCAAGTAGCCCAAGCTGGCGGTCAAGACCAGCAACAAACCCATGATGAAGGAGGCTGCGCCCATGATGGGCCACTCACGGGCAATCACCCGGAACAAGACATCGGTGGCGTCACTGTTGCGCGTGAGCTTGAGCAATCGCGACAAACGGAAGACCCGCAAGAACCGCAAATCGAGCAGGTGGTGCAAAAACACCTCCAAGAAGAACGGCAAGATGGCGATGAAGTCAATGAAGGTGGCCGGCGACTTGGCTTGTTTAAAGCGCCCCATGAACGAGCCTTTGTGTCCGGGCTCTTCCACGCAGGCATACAAACGCATGAAGTATTCCAGCGAGAAAATGGCCACGGCCACGCCGTCCAAAATCACAAACTGCAGGTTCAAGATGTAGTGGATGCTTTGCACCGATTCCAAAATCACCGCCAACACCGACAGCATCACCCAGATGCCGATGAAGATGTCAAACAGTTTTTGCAATTCGCCGCCAAACTTGCTGGGGAATACCAGCGCGTGCACTTTTTGGCGGAAGGTCCGGCCCGCGTTCAGCGTCTGAAAGTCTTTGTACGCTGGCACAACGATGCGGAAGAGCTTCAAGATCCGCAGCAACCGCAAAGCCCGCAAGACCCGCAGATCGACCGGCAAGAAAGCTTGCAGGTAGAACGGTGCCACCGCCAAGAAGTCGATGATGGCGAACGGGCTGGTGACAAAGCCCAAGCGGGCGTGTTTCTTTTTGTTGAACTCTGGATCTTCTGGCGCCATGTACAGGCGCATCAGGTATTCCACCGTGAACACCGCCACGGAAAATATGTCGAACCAGTGGAACCACTGTTTGTTGGGCTCAAACACCGCAGGCACTTGTTCAAACATCAAGGTGAACAAGTTGGCCACAATCAAAATGCCCAGCCATTTGTCCACCGACTTCGCCATGTTGCCGGGGATGTTGGTGTCCAACAACCAAGAGAACAGCCACTTGCGCATCGGCAAGTCGCTGGGGATATTGGCTTCTTCGTCTTTGCCGAGCAAAGAAGCGACGTTCAAGTCTTTGAGATAGATGGTTTTATTGTTTTCCATGGTGCACCTCAGAACTCAAACTCAGAAACTTTGATCGGATAGCCACCTTTGTCGCAGATGGTGATGCGCAGTTGCAGTTTGCTTGTGATCAGATCTTCGTCCACCAACGGCTTCACAATGACTGGCACCGCCGATCCGGGCGGGGTGGCCACCAGGTTCTCGATCACAATCGCCCCGGTGGTGGAGCGGTCTTCTTTGTTGCAAGCCGCGATCAATTCAGGGGGTTTGTTGAAGAAGGTATTGACCAGCCCTTTCAAGCTGGTTTGTGTCTTGATGTAGGCCGCACATTCCCCCCAAGTGCCGGGTTCAGCTTTGCCCGCGTAGGGCGCATGGGCAAAGCCATCGTCAAATCGTGCCGTGCCTGCGGTGGTCAGCCACTCGACCCAGGCTTCGCCGTTGCGTTTGGCCACTTCGGTTTTCATACCTTCTTGGTAGTTCACCGTGGTTAACCAAAACACAAAGACCATCAAACAGGCCATGAGGCCCACAAAACCCACGTCGTAGGCGTTCATTCCCGTCTTGACGGGTACATTTTCAGCTTCGGTTGTCGTCATTACTGCACCTTGTTAATTTGCGATCAACTTAAAAATTGAGCCACCTTGAGTTTGCCATTAAACCTGAGGAAACTGATATTAATTGATGAAAATAACAAATTACGCGCGCGAAAAGCACCTGGTGTGGACGGCTTACGCCAACCCACTCAATGATCGCCCTGCGAACCTCGATGTGCCCAGCCTGTGGTGTGTTTTTCGATGTAACTGAAGAGCTCGTACATCACCATCGCCATGGCGCCCACCACCACCAGCCCCGAGAAAGCCAGCCCCATTTGCATGGCCGAGCCCGCGGAGATCAGCAGGTAGCCAATGCCCTCGTTGGCGGCGGTCATCTCAGACACGGTGGTGCCGACAAAAGCCAAGGTGATGGCCACTTTGAGGGAACCGTAAAAATAAGGCATAGAACGTGGCAAGCCCACTTTCACCAGCACGTCCCAGCGCTTGGCGCCCAGCACGCGCAGCACGTCTTCGAGCTCAGGCTCGAGCGTGGCCAAGCCGGTGGCGATGTTGACCATGATCGGAAAGAAGCTGATCAAAAAAGCGGTCAAGATGGCCGGGCCAATGCCAATACCAAACCACACCACCAAGATCGGCACAAAAGCCGCTTTGGGCAGGGCGTTGAAAGCGGTCATCAGCGGGTAGACCGCGGCATAGGCCAAGCGCGAGCTGCCAATCACAAAACCCAGCAACACGCCGACCACAATCGCCAAGCCAAAACCGGCCATGGTGACCCAGAAGGTGCGCCAAGCGTGACCGGCGATGACATCGCGGTATTCCACCGTTTGTTCAGCGATGCGCAAGGGGCTGGGAAAAATGAATTCAGACACCTGCAAGGCCGAGCACAGGCCTTGCCAGATCAGCAGGGTGGCAACCAGCAAACCCCAGGGGGCCCAGCGTTCCAATGTTTTTTGTTTCATGGTGGCTTATTGGTGAATGGCTGCACCGTTTTGGCGCATGGCACCGATGTGTCCGCGGAGTTCATGCACGATGTCGGTGAACGCCGGGGTGTAGGTGACTTCCAGATCGCGCGGGCGCGGCAAATCGATGTCGCGCTTGACCACGAAACGCCCGGGACTTTTGCTCATGACGTAGACGGTATCGGCCAAAAACACCGACTCGCGCAAATCGTGCGTGACCAAAATGACGTTGAACTTTTGTTCCGTCCAGAGGTCGCGCAAGATGCACCACAGCTCTTCGCGCGTAAAGGCATCGAGCGCGCCAAAAGGCTCGTCGAGCAACAACATTTTGGGCTCATGAATCAAGGCGCGGCAAATGCTAGCGCGTTGTTGCATGCCCCCGGAGAGCTGCCAGGGGTACTTGTTTTCATACCCGCCCAAACCCACGGTTTTCAACAGCTTGACGGCGCGCGCTTCGTACTCGGCTCGCTTCTGTTTGAAATTGGAGCGGTAAGGCTCCACGATCTCCAGCGGCAGCAAGACGTTGTCCAGCGTGGTGCGCCAGGGCAGCAAGGACGAGGCTTGGAACGCCATGCCGCTGATCTTCAGCGGCCCGGTGACCGGTGCACCGTCCACCAGAATGCGCCCCTTGCTGGGCATACGCAAACCGGTGGTCAGCTTCATGAAGGTGGATTTGCCACAACCCGAGGGCCCGACAATGGCGATGAACTCACCTTGTTGGACCTGCAGGTTGATGTCTTCGACCGCGAAATGGTTTTGCGCCAACAACTCATCGTTGTACGCAAGCCAGACGTTTTGAAAGTCAACAAAAGGAGGTGAGGACATACGGGCAGCCTGCGGGATGGAAATTACTTCTTCGGCTTGGGCAAGATGTCCAGCTCTTTGGCGGTGGGCAAGAAGCTGCCGTTCCAAATGGCATCGGGGTTGACGCGCGACTTGGTGTTGAACGCATCAGAAACCTGTGAAGCCATCAGCGACAAACGCGGGCCCCTGATTTGACCAAAGCCTTCGGCGCGGGCATCGGCGCTGTTGATCACCGTGTCAATGGCCAACTTCAAGCGGCGGGTTTCGAGTTCGGTGTTGATGATGCCGTCACGGGCCTTCACGTCATTGATGGCCGCTGCAGGGTCGGCGATCACATCTTTGGCGCCTTTGGTGAAGGCCTGCAAGAAGGCTTTCACCGCAGCGGGGTTCTCTTTCAGCAATTTGGGCGAAGCGATGATGGCGTTGCCATACAGCTTGACGCCGAAATCGGGGTATTGCAGCACGGTCACGTCTTCGGCTTTGACGCCGCGCGCCTCAATGTTCAACAGCGAGGTGAAGGTGAAGCCGGTGATGGCGTCCACATCGCCGCGCACCAACATGGTTTCGCGCAGTGGGGGGTCCATGGCGGTCCAGGCCACGTTGCCAATGCCATTGGCTTTGGCAAAGATCGGGAAGGCGCGACGACCGGCATCAAACACCGGCGCGCCGAGTTTTTTACCTGTCAGGTCCGCCGGGGTTTTGATGCCGGTCTTTTTCAGGGCCATCACCGAGGCGGGGGTGTTGTTGTACACCATCATCACGGCCACGGGCTTGTTCGGCACGTCAGGGTTGTTGGCGTGGAATTCCATCAGGGCGGCCAGGTCGGCAAAGCCGATGTCGTAGGAGCCTGAGGCCACGCGCGTCACCGCGCCGCCGGAGCCGTTGCCGGCGTCCACCGTGACGTCCAATTTGGCATCTTTGAAATAGCCTTTGGCCACCGGCGTCAGGAACAAAGCGGCAGGGCCTTCAAAGCGCCAGTCAAGCTGGAATTTGATGGGCGTGTTCTGGGCTTGGGCGCTGCCCATGACGACCATGGCGGCCAATGCTGCGGTGGCTTGGAGGAAAAAACGTTTGCTCATAAAGGAACTCCTGGGTAATTGACTGCCAATGGGCGATGAAACAGTTCAAGCAATAACGGTGCCCATTATCAGGCAAAGGTTTCGTCTGAAAGGCGGGGCGGATCCCCAAAAAAGTGCGTGAGGCGCGCCATGGGACTTTTAGGTTGCCTCATGCATTCTTTGGTTTTCAGTAAGTTGGGATGGGGCTCAAGCGCGGGTTTGCGCCGCGGCCAAAGCCGTCATGTTCAACACCCGGCGCACGGTGGCGGCGGGCGTCAGGATGTGCGCGGTACCGGCCGTGCCCATCAAGATCGGGCCCACGGTGACGCCGCCACTGGTGGTGGTTTTGAGCACGTTGTACAAAATATTCGCAGCGTCCAAATTGGGGCAGACCAGCACATTGGCCGACCCACTCAGGGTGCTGTCTTCGATGTAGGCGTTGCGGATCTCGGGTTGCAGCGCGGCATCACCGTGCAGTTCGCCATCGCATTCGATGTCGGGGTGTCGCGCCACAAACAAATCGCGCGCCAAGCGCATTTTGCGGGCCGAGGCACGCTTGGACGAACCGTAGCTGGAGTGGGACAAGAAAGCCACCTTGGGCACGATGCCAAAGCGCTGCACCTCTTGCGCGGCCATGGCCGCGATTTCGGCCAGTTGCTCGGCGCTGGGGTCTTCTTGCACATAGGTGTCGGTGATGAACAACGGGCCTTGGTTGGTCATCAGCGCATTCACCGCGGCATAGTTGGCCGCGCCTTCGCGCTTGCCCAAGATGCTGTCGATGCGCTCCAAGTGGGTCATGTAGGTGCCGGCCAAGCCGCAAATCATGGCGTCAGCATCACCGAGGGAGACCATCAACGAACCGATGATGGTGTTGGAGCGCCGCACGGCGGCCTTGGCCACGGCCGGGGTGGCCCCGTTGCGTTTCATGAGTTGGTGGTAATGCTCCCAGTACTGGCGGAAGCGTGGGTCGTCTTCAGGGTTGACATTGCTCACGTCCACGCCCAGGCGCATGCGCAGACCGGCCTTGGCAATGCGCGCGGCAATCACCGAGGGGCGGCCAATCAAAATCGGTTGGGCCACCTTTTCGTCGATCGCCATTTGCGCGGCGCGCAGTGCACGCTCGTCTTCACCGTCAGCATAGGCCACACGCTTGAGATCTTTGGGCGCGGCTTTGGCGGCGTTGAAAATCGGCTGCATCAAGATGCCGGTTTGCGTGACAAAGCTTTGCAGCTTTTGGCGGTACGCATCCATGTCGGTGATCGGGCGCGTGGCCACGCCCGACTCGGCGGCCGCTTGGGCCACGGCCGGTGCGATGCGCAAGATCAGGCGCGAGTCAAACGGCGTGGGGATGATGTAGTCGCGCCCGAAAGACAGTTCTTTGCCTTCGTAGGCACTGGCCACTTCTTCGCTGATGTCGGCCTTGGCCAGGTCGGCGATTTGGCGCACGCAGGCCAGCTTCATGGCCTCGGTGATCTTGGTGGCGCCGCAGTCCAGCGCGCCCCGGAAGATGTAGGGGAAGCACAACACGTTGTTCACCTGGTTCGGGTAGTCCGAACGGCCGGTGGCGATGATGCAGTCAGGGCGTGCGGTTTTCGCCAGTTCCGGGCGGATCTCGGGCTCGGGGTTGGCCAAGGCCAAGATGATCGGGTCTCTGGCCATGGTTTTGACCATCTCCACCGTCATCACGCCCGGTGCAGAACAACCCAAAAATACATCGGCACCGTTGACGGCATCGGCCAGGGTGCGCAATTCGGTTTTTTGCGCGTAACGGGCCTTGGACTCGTCGTAGCCGCCGGGGCGGCCTTCGTAAATCACGCCTTTGGAGTCGCAGACAAACACATTGGCGGGCTGGATGCCCAGGCCCACGAACACATCCAAGCAGGCGATCGCGGCAGCGCCCGCGCCCGACACCGCCACTTTGACGCTGCCGATGTCTTTGCCCACCAGCTCCAGGCCGTTGAGCATGGCGGCGGCGGAAATGATGGCGGTGCCGTGTTGGTCGTCATGGAACACCGGGATGTTCATGCGCTCGCGCAGCTTTTTCTCGATGTAAAAGCACTCGGGCGCTTTGATGTCTTCCAGGTTGATGCCGCCCAAGGTGGGCTCCATCGACGCGATGATGTCCACCAATTTATCGGGGTCGCGCTCTGCCAGTTCGATGTCAAACACATCGATACCGGCAAATTTTTTGAACAAACAGCCTTTGCCTTCCATCACCGGCTTGGCGGCCAGCGGGCCGATGTCGCCCAGGCCCAGCACAGCGGTGCCGTTGGTGATCACGGCCACCAGATTGCCGCGCGAGGTGAATTCATGCGCCTTGGTGGGGTCGGCTTCAATGTCCAGGCAGGGATAGGCCACGCCAGGGGAGTAGGCCAGCGACAGGTCGCGCTGGTTGGACAAAGGCTTGGTGGGGGTGATCGAAATTTTGCCGCGGGTGGGAAAGCGGTGGTAGTCGCGGGCGGCTTCGCGCAGTGCCTGTTCGGCTGGGGAGAGTGTTTTGGTCATGTCGATCGGTCGGGTAGTGAGTTTTCAAGCCAGAGGGTAACCGATAAGGCAGTTGATTTTGAAAGGGAAATCCCCCAAAGCGGCGGCCGCGATGGGGGACGAGGCGAGGACAAAAGTGAGGTCTTCAGTTCAGTGTGCGTCGGCTTGCTTGGCTGCGGCGATCGCCGCGCTGTCGTCTTGGCTGGCGCCGTTGAAGAACAGATTCAACAGCACCGCGCTCAAGGACGCCAACAAAATGCCCGACTCGATCAAGGGGTGCAGGTTGTGCGGCATCCATTGCTTGAAGTTGGGCGCAATCAAGGGAATCATGCCGATGCCAATGGAGATGGCGACGATCAAAGCGTTGTAGCGGTTGTGCTTGAAGTCCACGCCGCCCAAGATGCGGATGCCGGTGGCCGCCACCATGCCAAACATCACCAGACCCGCGCCGCCCAGCACCACCGTCGGCAAGGACTCGACCAGCGCCGCCATTTTGGGCAACAGGCCCAGGGCGATCAAGATCAAACCACCGGCGACGCAGACAAAGCGGCTCTTCACGCCGGTGACCGCCACCAGGCCCACGTTTTGCGAGAAGCTGGTGTAGGGGAAGGTGTTGAAAATACCGCCGATCAAGGTGCCCAAACCGTCGGTGCGCAAACCGCGTGTCAACGCGGCCGAGTCGACGTTGCGGTCGGTCATTTCACCCAGCGCCAAGAACATGCCGGTGGACTCGATCATCACCACGATCATCACCAGCGTCATGGTCAGGATCAGCACCGGGTCAAACACCGGCATGCCAAAGTTGAAGGGCATCACCAGACCGAACCAGTCGGCCTTGGCCACTTTGTCAAAGTTCATCAGCCCTGTGGCTGTGGCCACCAAGCCGCCGATGACGATGCCCAGCAGCACCGAGATGTTGGCGATGAAACCCTTGGCAAATCGGGTGATTAACAAAATCGAGCCCAGCACCAGCGCCGCAATCATCACGCCGTTGAGTTCGGCGTATTTGGGGTTGGGCATTTTGGCCAGCAAGGCCAAATCTTTGGGCGGCATGGGCAAGGCCGCGCCGGGCGCGCTGGCGGCGGCCGTGGCGGCGTCCA
>CANFYZ010000018.1 GCA_947451385.1 Comamonadaceae bacterium
GTCACAAACAAGTCGTCACCAACGATTTGCACGTTCTTCGCCAAGCGGTCGGTCAGCACTTTCCAGCCGTCCCAGTCGCCTTCGGCCATGCCGTCTTCGATGCTGATGATGGGGTACTTGTCGCACCAGGTGGCGAGCATGTCGGTCCACTGTGCAGAGGTGAGCGAGATGCCGCCTTCACCGGCCAGCACATAGTGGCCGTCCTTGTAGAACTCGCTGGCCGCGCAGTCCAGGCCAATGGCGATTTGCTCACCCGCGGTGTAGCCGGCAGCGGCAATCGCGTCGAGCACCATCTGGATGGCAGCCTCGTGGCTGTCCACGTTGGGGGCAAAACCGCCTTCGTCGCCCACGGCAATGCTCATGCCTTTGTCGTGGATGATTTTTTTCAGTGCGTGGAACACTTCGGCGCCCCAACGCACGGCTTCGCGGAACGAGGGCGCGCCCACCGGGATGATCATGAACTCTTGCAAGTCCAGGTTGTTGTTGGCGTGGGCGCCGCCGTTAATCACGTTCATCATGGGCACGGGCAACTGGTTGCCGTTCATGCCGCCAAAGTAGCGGTACAAAGGCAGGCCAGACTCTTCGGCGGCAGCGCGGGCCACCGCCATGGACACGGCCAACATGGCGTTGGCACCCAGGCGGCTCTTGTTGTCGGTGCCGTCCAAGTCGATCAAAGTCTTGTCCAGAAACGCTTGCTCGGAGGCGTCCAGGCCCAACACGGCTTCGCTGATTTCAGTGTTGATGTGTTCAACCGCTTTGAGCACGCCCTTGCCCAGGTAACGGCTTTTGTCGCCGTCGCGCAGTTCAATCGCTTCACGGCTGCCCGTGGAGGCACCCGATGGCACGGCGGCGCGACCCATCACACCCGATTCCAGCAACACATCGCACTCAACGGTGGGGTTGCCACGGCTGTCCAAAATTTCACGGCCGACGATATCAACGATTGCACTCATGTTCACACTCTTTCAATGACAAATTAAAAACTGTTTCACAGACCTTCGACCACCACCATGCGCATGATGGCCGCACCGGCGCGGGCCTCACGGGCTTTGAGGTATTCGGGCGTGTCGTAAAAGGCCTGGGCCGCAGCGAAGCTGGGGAATTTCAAAATCACAATCCGTTCAGGGGCCCAGTCGCCTTCCAGTACGGCCACCTGGCCGCCGCGGACACACACTTCGGCGTTGTGGGCTTTCATCGCCGCTGTGGACCATTTTTTGTACTCTTCATACTGGACCGGATCGGTCACTTGCACGTGGGCGATGATATAGCCGCTCATACAAAGTCATCCTCTAAAAACGGGTTCTTTTTGGTGACGGAATCCAGTTGCACCAGGGTCTCCAGCAGCGCTTTCATCTGGCCCAGCGGCACCGCGTTGGGACCGTCGGACCAGGCCTCGGCTGGCTTGGGGTGGGTTTCCATGAACAGTCCCGCCACACCCGCGGCCACGCCGGCGCGGGCCAGCACCGGCACCATTTCGCGGGCCCCGCCGCTGCTGCTGCCTTGACCGCCCGGCTTTTGCACCGAGTGCGTGACATCGAAGACCACCGGTGCGCCGGTTTTGCGCATCTCGGCCAGACTGCTCATGTCGGCCACCAGGTTGTTGTAGCCAAAGCTCACCCCGCGCTCGCAGGCCAAAAAGTTGTCTTCGGGCAGGCCGGCCTCGCGGGCGGCGCTGCGGGCTTTGTCGATGACGTTCTTCATGTCCCACGGCGCCAGGAACTGCCCTTTTTTGATGTTCACCGGCTTGCCCGATTGCGCCACGGCGCGGATGAAATCGGTCTGACGGCACAAGAAGGCCGGGGTTTGCAACACATCGACCACGGCGGCCACGGTTTTGACCTGAGATTCGTCATGCACATCGGTGAGGATGGGCAGGTGCAGTTGACGCCGCACCTCGTCCAAAATTTTCAAACCGGCATCGATGCCGACACCGCGTTGGGTGCTGCCTGAAGACCGGTTGGCTTTGTCAAACGAGCCCTTGTAGATCAAAGGGATGCCCAGTGCCTCACAGGCCTCCTTGAGCCGCCCAGCCACTTCCAGCGACATCTCCAAACCCTCAATGGAGCAGGTGCCGGCAATCAGAAAAAAGGGCCGATGCAAACCGACGTCAAAGCCGCAAAGTTTCATGGGGAGTCCTGTTTTGCGTCCGCGTTTCAGGCAGCCGCTTTGTGTGCCACCGCCGCCTGGATGAAGGCGTTGAACAGCGGGTGACCATTCCACGGCGTGGACTTGAATTCAGGGTGAAATTGCACGCCCACGAACCAGGGGTGAACGGTTTGGGGCAGTTCCACAATTTCGGTCAGTTGCTCGCGCTGTGTCAGCGCTGAGATCACCAGACCGGCTTTGCGCAAATCGTCCAGGTAATTCACGTTGGCTTCATAGCGGTGGCGGTGACGCTCGGTCACCACGTCGCCGTAGATCTGGTGCGCCAGCGTGCCTCGGGTCACGTCAGAGCTTTGCGCGCCCAAGCGCATGGTGCCGCCCAGGTCGGAGTTGGCGTCGCGCACTTGGATCGAGCCATCGGCGTCTTTCCACTCGTTGATCAAGGCGATCACGGGGTAGGGCGTGTCGGGCTCGAACTCGGTGCTGTTGGCACCCTGCATGCCGGCCATGTGGCGCGCGTATTCAATGGTGGCCACTTGCATGCCCAAGCAAATGCCCAGGTAAGGCACTTTGTGTTCGCGCGCAAATTGGGCGGTGGAAATTTTGCCTTCCACGCCGCGTTTGCCAAAGCCACCGGGCACCAACACGCCATCGAAGGCGGCCAGTTGCGCCACGGTGTCGGCGCTGATGGTTTCCGAGTCGATGTGCTGGATCTTGACCCGCACATGGTTTTGCATGCCCGCGTGACGCAAGGCTTCGTTGACCGATTTGTAGCTGTCGGTCAACTCCACATACTTGCCCACCATGGCGATCGTCACCTCGCCCTTGGGGTGCTCGGTCTCGTGCACCAAATCGTCCCAGCGCTTGAGGCTGGCCGGTGGCGTGTTCAGACGCAGCTTGTCGCAAATCAGGCCGTCCAAGCCCTGCTCGTGCAACACGCGTGGCACTTTGTAGATGGTGTCCACATCGGGCATGGAGATCACGCCCCAGCTTTGCACGTTGGTGAAGAGCGAAATTTTTTCACGCTCTTCGTCCGGAATGTAGCGGTCAGCGCGGCACAGCAGCGCATCGGGCTGGATGCCGATCTCGCGCAACTTTTGCACCGTGTGCTGCGTCGGTTTGGTTTTCAGCTCGCCAGCGGCGGCGATCCAGGGCAGGTAAGTCAGGTGCACAAAGGCGGCGTTGTTCGGCCCCAGGCGCAGGCTGAGTTGGCGCACGGCTTCGAGGAAGGGCAGGGACTCGATGTCACCCACGGTGCCGCCGATTTCGACAATCGCCACGTCCACCGCCTCGGGGGTGCCGAAACCGGCACCGCGTTTGACGAAGTCCTGGATTTCGTTGGTGACGTGCGGAATCACCTGCACGGTTTTGCCCAAATAGTCGCCACGGCGCTCTTTTTCGAGCACGCTTTTGTAAATCTGCCCGGTGGTGAAGTTGTTCGCCTTCTTCATCCGGGTTTCGATGAAGCGCTCGTAGTGGCCCAAATCCAGATCGGTTTCGGCCCCGTCGTCGGTGACAAACACCTCGCCGTGCTGGAACGGCGACATGGTGCCGGGGTCGACGTTGAGGTAGGGATCGAGCTTGATGAGGGTGACGGAGAGGCCGCGCGATTCAAGGATCGCAGCAAGCGAAGCGGAGGCGATTCCCTTGCCCAGGGAAGACACCACACCGCCAGTGACGAAGACGAATTTGGTCATGTCCAAGACGGGAGAGAACTCTCCCGGGAGCTGGTAAAGCGTGATTATAGTCAGCCCGTCCGGCGCTTTGGCGCCGCCCGCGGGCGCGCCGGCCTGGACAAAGGTCTGCTACATTGCCCGGCATGAACACACTGGCTGGAAAACATTTGGTTCTGGGCCTCTCAGGGGGCATTGCGTGCTACAAAACGGCCGAACTGTGCCGCGCCCTGGTCAAAGCCGGTGCCAGCGTGCAGGTGGTGATGACCGAAGCGGCAGAGCATTTCATGACCGCCGTGACCCTGCAGGCCCTGTCGGGGCGGCCGGTGTACACCTCGCAATGGGACGCCCGAGAAGCCAACAACATGGCGCACATCAACCTCAGTCGCGAGGCCGATGCCCTTGTTGTGGCGCCCGCCAGCGCCGACTTCATGGCCAAACTGCTGCACGGGCGCGCCGACGATTTGCTCAGCCTGATGTGCCTGGCGCGACCGCTCGACAGCGTCCCTTTGATCGTGGCCCCGGCCATGAACCGTGAAATGTGGGCCAACCCGGCCACACAGCGCAATGTGGCGCAGCTCAAAGCCGACGGCGTGCATGTGCTCGATGTGGGCCAAGGGGATCAAGCCTGTGGCGAAACAGGCGACGGCCGGATGCTGGAAGCCGACGAAATTTTGGAAGACCTGCAGGCCTTCTTCACGCCTCCGGTGTTGCGGGGTCGCCATGTCTTGGTGACCGCCGGCCCGACCTACGAAGCCATTGACCCGGTGCGCGGCATCACCAATTTGTCCAGCGGCAAGATGGGCTTTGCCATCGCGCGTGCAGCCCGCATGGCGGGCGCACAAGTGAGTTTGGTGGCTGGCCCGGTGAGCCTGCCCACGCCGCGGGGCGTGCAGCGCGTGGCGGTGCGCTCTGCGCAGGAGATGCTGCAAGCGGTGCAAGCCCAGGTGGACTCGGTCGACGTGTTCATTGCCTGCGCGGCGGTGGCCGATTGGCGGCCGGCTGCATCAGCCGATCAAAAAATCAAGAAAGAC
The DNA here is from genome assembly GCA_947451385.1 of Comamonadaceae bacterium. Taxonomy (GTDB): domain Bacteria; phylum Pseudomonadota; class Gammaproteobacteria; order Burkholderiales; family Burkholderiaceae_C; genus Limnohabitans_A. Next base: position 4,811 of record CANFYZ010000018.1, read on the forward strand.
GGCACGGGCCAGACGCCGCAGCTGCACTTTGTGGAGAACCCCGACATTTTGGCCACTGTGGCGCAGTCGCCCCGCGCCCAATCGGGGGCGCTGTACTGCGTTGGCTTTGCCGCCGAAAGCCATGATCTGTTGGCACATGCCACCGCCAAACGCGCGCGCAAACAAGTGCCTTTGTTGGTGGGCAACATCGGCCCGAGCACTTTTGGCCAGGACGACAACGCCTTGTTGTTGGTCGATGCGCAAGGGGCCACTGAATTGCCCCGGGCCTCCAAACTGGATTTGGCCGACGACTTGATTGCCGAGATCGCACGCAGACGCTGAGGCGCAGCGCCCCTTTACCTTTTCAAAGCCCGTGAACCCATGAAGATCGATCTGAAAATTTTGGACCCCCGCATCGCCGACCAACTCCCGGCCTATGCCACCGTGGGCAGCGCCGGTTTGGATTTGCGTGCCTGTTTGGACGCGCCGCTGACGCTGGCGCCCAACGCCTGGCAATTGGTGCCCACCGGCATGGCGGTGCATTTGAACGATCCGGGTTATGCGGCCTTGCTGCTGCCGCGCTCTGGGCTGGGCCACAAACACGGCATCGTGCTGGGCAATTTGGTGGGTTTGATCGACAGCGATTACCAGGGGCAACTCATGGTCAGTTGCTGGAACCGCAGCGATGTGGCGTTCACCATCGAGCCGATGGAGCGCATTGCGCAAATGGTCATCGTGCCCGTGGTGCAAGCCCAGTTCAATGTGGTGACGGAGTTTGCCGCCGCCAGTGAACGCGGCGAGGGCGGTTACGGTTCGACCGGTAAAAAATAAGCCGCTCGGCGTCCCTGCGGTCTTCAGTGCAGCAGGCGATTCGGGTCAGCCGGTGTGTGGTTCTCGCCCACTTCGATTTTGAAAAAACCGGTACCGCACGAGCCATGGCCGATTTCATTCTCATTGGCTTCGCGAACGGCTTCGACTTTCAGGTGCAGGCGCAGGGCGATGCCTGACAACGGGTGGTTGCCGTCGAGCACCACATGCTCGGGGTAGATCTCGGTGATGGTGTAGAGCACATTGCGCGGTGCGTCAGGATGTGTGCCGTCGGGTAAAGCGGTGCCTTCGATGGTCAAACCCTCTTCGATGTCGGCGGGAAACAGGGCGCGCGGTTCTAAAAACAGCAGGTGTTCGTCAAAGTCGCCAAACGCGTCTTCGGGCTCCAGATGCAGGTCAACTTTGGCCCCGCGCGCATGGCCTTGCAGCGCGGCTTCAATTTTGGGCAGCAAATCGTTCCCGCCCACCAAGAATTCCACGGGCTCGTCGAGCACGTCCAAAGTTTCGCCCAGCGTGTCTTTCAGGGTCCAGGTCAGTGCGACCACGCATTGTTGAGTGATTTCCATAGGAGAATTGTCGCATGGACACTTCTCAACCTCTTTCGCTGCTGGGCGGGCTTTCGCCCGACCAGTTCATGAAACGCCATTGGCACAAAAAGCCTTTGCTGATTCGCCAAGCCATCCCGGACTTTCAGCCCTTGCTCAGCCGTGCCGAGTTGATGGGGCTGGCCGCGCAAGAAGAGGTCGAGTCGCGTTTGGTGGTGCGCCAACCGCAGGGCTGGACGCTCAAGCAGGGGCCGTTTGCTAAAAAGGCCTTGCCGCCTTTCAAACAAGCGGGCTGGACCGTGCTGGTGCAAGGCGTGGACTTGCATGACGAATCGGTGCACCAGCTGGCGCAGCAATTTCGTTTTGTGCCCGATGCGCGGATGGACGATCTGATGATCAGCTACGCCACCGATGGCGGTGGGGTTGGCCCGCACTTTGACAGCTACGACGTGTTTTTGCTGCAAGCCCAAGGGCAACGTCGCTGGCGCATTGGCCGCCAAAAAGACCTGACGCTGGAGGACGGCGTGCCCTTGAAAATTCTGGCGCATTTCGAGCCCGAGCAAGAATTCATTTTGAATCCTGGAGACATGCTGTACCTGCCCCCGCTGTACGCCCACGACGGCGATGCGATAGGCGAGTGCATGACCTACTCCATGGGCTTTCGTGCGCCCCGTGCGGGCGAGTTGGCGCGCGAGTTGTTGGCGGGCCTGGCCGAAGAAGCGGTCGACGCGGTGGGGGATCAGGTGTACCGCGACCCCCGCCAGCCTGCGGTGACCCAGGCCGGCGCCGTGCCAGCAGCGCTGCAAGCCTTTGCCAGCAGCGCCGTGCAAAAAGCCCTGCAAGACCCGCAACTGCTGGACTGTTTGCTGGGCGAATATTTGACCGAACCCAAGCCGCAAGTTTGGTTTGAAGCCCAGACCGAGCGGGCTTTAAATTGGCCGCAAGCGGTGGTGCTGGACCGGCGCACACGCATGATGCATGACGCGCACCATATTTTCATCAATGGCGAAAGTTTCAAAGCGGGAGGCCGCGATGCGCAGTTGTTGCGGCGCTTGTCTGATGACCGGCGCCTGGATGCGCTGGCTGTTGCGCGTTTAACTCCTGAGGCTTTGGAGCTGCTGTCGGCGTGGTGTGACGACGGTTGGATGCACCCCGAAGAGCCTGTTTAGTGCGCAAATGGATGACTAAAAGTAACACTGCCCTGAAAGAGTGCGTGAAAACCCCTATAATCACGGGCTGAGATGAAAGAGCTCGAGTGCTTTCGCTCTGTCATTGCTGTTTTGTGAACCTTTTGCAATCCACGTTGACAATTTCCGGAAATTGTTTTTTATCCCCCTGTCAAGGAAAACTTATCATGAACAAGTCTCTCGTTTTGGCCGCCGTGATCGCTGCTGCTGCTTTGGCCGCTTGCGGTAAAAAAGAAGAAGCTCCTGCACCAGCCGCTCCTGCTCCAGCTGCCGCTCCTGCTGCTGACGCTAAGCCAGCTGACGCTGCTGCTCCAGCTGCCGCTCCTGCTGCAGATGCCAAGCCAGCTGACGCTGCTGCTCCAGCCGCTCCTGCTGCTGACAAGAAGTAATTCTTGACCCTGATCGCCGCCTGGTGAAAATCAGGTGGCCATCAAAAAACCCGCCTCGGCGGGTTTTTTTTCGTCTGCAAAGCCGAAGCCGAAGCCGAAGCCGAAGCCGAAGCCCGAGCCCAGGTCCCAGGGACACTGGCCTCACGCTTACTTGAGTTCGCTGGCAATGAGTTTGAGAATCTTCTCGGCGTTGTCCGAGGTGTCGGCCACGCCTTCGGCGGTCAAGACCGAAATACGGGCGATGCCGGCTGTGGATGTCAGCGTCACACGGTATTTGATGGGCGCGGGGGCGGCGGATTCTTTGCTGAACAACTTGCTGAAGAAACCGGGTTCCTTCCCGTCTGTGCCCGCTGGCACATAGCGCACAAAGTAAACCCCTTTGCTGCGGTCACGGTCCTCGACGGTGAAGCTGGTGCGGTCCAGCGCCACACCCAGGCGTCGCCAGGCGCGGTCCAAATCGTCTTGGATTTCAATCACCGGCAAGTTGTTGACGCGCTGAACAGCGTTGGCGGTTGCCGTCGAAGTCTCTTTGGCTGCGCTGGCTGCGTTGGTTGCGGTATTCACCCCGCCCACTTTGAGCATCAGGCGGCGCATGAATTCGATTTCCAATTCCGGGTCGGCAGCGCGGGGCTGCCAAATGGTTTGGTCTTTGCGTTCGCTGGCGTACACCTCCACCATGCCGCGGTGGGTGATGTACACCTCCACGCCGCCTTGCGCGTTGCGCTCTACCCGGGTGCGGAAGCGGTCGCGCTCACCCGTGGAGTACAGGCTCTCAAAGACCCGGCCAATGGTTTTGCGAATGAAGTCTTGCGGAATCTTGGCGCGGTTTTCCGCCCAATCGGTTTCCATGATGCCCAAATCAGCCTGCTCGGTGCTGAGGGTGAAGCCGTTTTCCTTCCAGAAATCTTGCAGGGTGTTCCAGACCTTGTCGGGCGGCAGGTTCAGCACCACCCAGCGCTGGCTGCCAGAGCGTTCGATGCGGGCATCGCCCAGCGCGTTGCTGGCGGTGCCGTTGTCGGCCGCTTTGGCCGCAGCACCTTGAAAGCCAGAGGCGGTGGCCGAGTTGCTCTCCAAGATGTAGCGAGAGTCCTTGCGCAGCTGGGTCAGGTCGGGCGGCACCTCCAAGGTGCTGGCTTTGCTGGCGCTTTTGTAGTTGACCTTGTCTTCCTCTAAAGCAGAGCAAGCGGCCAATGCAGCAGCCATGGCCAAAACGGTGACTTGGCGGGCGGAATGGTTAAAACGGTTCACGTGGCGTTTCCTGGAGTCGGAGCGAGGGGGGGATTCAGTGCGGGCTGATTAAATCAGTCCGCTGTCGCGCAGGGCGGCTTCCACCACGGGCTCGAATGATTTGGACAGGGGGGTCAAGGGCAAACGCAAGGTCCCGTTGCACAAACCCATGCGCTGCATGGCCCATTTCAGCGGAATGGGGTTGGCCTCCACAAACAGGTTTTTGTGCACCGGCATCAGTTTGAATTGGATGGTCATCGCCGTTGCGATGTCACCGGCCAGAGCGGCCATGCACAGCTCGTGCATCAAGCGGGGTGCGATGTTGGCGGTGACGCTGATGTTGCCCGACCCGCCGCACAGCATGGTGGCCACAGCGGTGGGGTCGTCGCCCGAATACACAGCAAAACCTTTGGGCACGTCGCGGATCAGCCATTGGGCGCGCTCCAGATTGCCTGTAGCTTCTTTGATGCCCACAATGCCGGGCACCTGGGCCAGGCGGATCACGGTGTCGTGCTGCATGTCGGCCACGGTGCGTCCGGGCACGTTGTACAAAATGATGGGCAGGCCCGGCACGGCTTCGGCAATGGCTTTGAAGTGCTGGTACAGGCCTTCTTGTGAAGGTCGGTTGTAGTAGGGCACGACCTGCAGTTGGCAGTCGGCGCCCACGCTTTGTGCAAATTTCGCCAGCTCAATCGCTTCGGCGGTGGAGTTGGCACCGCAGCCGGCCATGATGGGGATGCGCTTGGCCGCCTGTTCGACTGCGACACGGATGATTTCGCGGTGTTCTTCCACATTCACCGTGGGCGACTCGCCGGTGGTGCCCACCACGCACAGGCAATCGGTGCCTTCAGCAATGTGCCAGTCAATCAGTTTGCGCAAGGTGGGGTAGTCCACACTGCCGTCGGCCAGCATGGGGGTCGCCAGAGCGGGAATGCTGCCTCGGATGGGCGTGAAAGTGGTCGTCATGGCCGTGGTCTAAGTACAGGTAAAAGAGCATTCTAACGACTGGCGCTGCCCGCGCGTTGACCGGGGCCGCACTGGCCTCACAGGGGATAGGCGGTCGGCTGGGTTGGGGGCATTTCGCGCACGGCCGCAATGCGCTGAACGAAGCGCGCCGGATCTTTCAGAAAGCCGTCCTCATAGGCCACCACCCGCAGCCCCGCGCAGACAGAGAGCAATTCGCCGGACTGCAGCAAAAAGTCGGGGCGCGAGGGTTTGCCCACGGTTTCATTGCCCGCGGCAAAGGTTTCGTACAACAGCACCCCGCCCGGGGCCAGGCTGTCCAGCAGGGTGGGCAGCAGGGCGCGCCACAGGTAGTGGGTCACCACCACGGCATCGAAGGTCAAATTTGGCAAAGGCCAGGGATCGTTTTCAATGTCGGCCAACAGCGCATGGCCCCAAGGCCGTGCGGCTTGAATGGCTTCAGGCGAGCGGTCGACACCGGTCACGGCATGGCCGCGTTCGGCCAGAAATTGCATGTGGCGGCCTGCGCCGCAGGCCACGTCCAGCACGGTGCCCTGTGGGGCGATCAGGTGCGCCCATTTTTCAATCCAGGGCGAGGGCGGCTGCGTGCCGTGAAGCGTGTTGTGCATGGTCTGGGGTGATCGCAGTAAGGTGATACGGGGTTCAGTGCGGTTTGACTTCGTCTTTCAGCGCCGCCATGGCCATTTTCTCGACCAGCCCGGGGGCCAGCAGTTTCAAAAACCGCCCGATCTTGCCCTGGGCCGACATGACCACCTCGCGTTCTCGCCGGTGCATGCCTTGCACAATCAGTGCGGCGCATGCTTCGACCGACATGGCTTTGTCCTCTTTCAGGCCACTGGAGCCGGCAGGCCGGCCTTGGGCGTTCCAGCCGCGGTAGCGAATTTGCGTGGCGACCACGCCCGGGTAGGCGGTGGTGACGCTGACACCGCTGACGACCAGCTCGGCGCGCAGGGCTTCAAAAAAACCGGTCATGGCAAATTTGCTGGCGCTGTAAGCGGTGCGCCCTGGCACGCCCACCAGTCCGGCCAGCGACGAGACGGCCACCAGCCGCCCGCGTGTGGCCTTGAGGTGGGGCAAGGCGGCGTGGGTGCACCAGACGCTGCCCCACAGGTTGATGCGCATCAGGTCTTCGTACCAAGCCAAATCTTCGGTTTTTACATCGCTGAACAGGGCTTGGGCCGAGACCCCGGCGTTGTTGATCAACGCATCGAGCTGGCCAAAGTGCGCTACGGCGGTGGTCACCAATTGCTGGCATTGCGCGGGCACGGACACATCGGTCGGCACCACCAGGGTGCGGCTGCCCAGGCTCTCGCATTGCGCGGCCACGGCGTCTAACGCTTGGACATTGCGCGCGGCCAAAACCAGGCGCAGGTCAGCGCCATGCTGGCGGGCCAGTTGGCGTGCGATTTCGGCGCCAATGCCGTCGGAGGCTCCGGTGATGAGAATGACTTGCATGAACGGCTCGCTGAACAGGGCGGGGTGATTGGGTGGCAGGGCAGGGTGAAATAACAGGGTGGAATCTGGACGGCAGTTTAAGCGCCGCTGGGGACGGCAGGACGGGCTCTGGGGTGGGTGCGGCGCATTCAGGGAAAACGATAGCTGTGAATGCATCCAGTATTCGGTCGCGCTTCCCACTACAATCGGCCTCCATGGCTACCCCAACAACTGTCAAATCCCCCTCCGACTATTCCGAAGGCTCGATCCGGGTCCTCAAAGGCCTGGAGCCGGTCAAGCAACGGCCGGGCATGTACACCCGCACCGACAACCCCTTGCACATCATTCAAGAAGTGCTGGACAACGCCGCCGACGAAGCGCTCGCCGGACACGGCAAAAAGATCAAAGTGATCTTGCATGCCGACGGCTCGGTCAGCGTGGAAGACGACGGTCGCGGCATCCCGTTTGGCCTGCACCCGGAAGAAAAAGCCCCGGTGATTGAGCTGGTTTTTACCCGCCTGCACGCGGGTGGCAAGTTCGACAAGGGCAAGGGCGGCGCTTACAGCTTCTCTGGCGGTTTGCACGGCGTGGGCGTGAGCGTGACCAATGCGCTGTCCAAGCGACTGGAAGCCACCAGCTACCGCGAAGGCAAAGTGGCCACGCTGGTGTTCTCGGGCGGCGATGTGAGCCAGCCCTTGGTGACGCGCGCCACTGCGGACGGCGATCGCAAACAAGGCACCACGGTGCGGGCTTGGCCGGATGCCAAATACTTCGAATCCAGCGCCTTGCCGATGAACGAGCTGACGCATTTGCTGCGCAGCAAAGCGGTGCTCATGCCCGGCGTGTCGGTGACCTTGGTGAATGAAAAAACCAAAGAAACCCAGCAATGGCAATACAAAGGCGGCCTGCGCGACTATCTGATGCAGACCCTGCCGGGCGAACCCGTCATCCCCTTGTTTGAAGGCGAAGGCTTTGCCGACAGCCACCACGACAGCTTTGCCGAAGGCGAGGGCGCCAGCTGGGCCGTGGCCTTTACCGAAGACGGTGCGCCGGTGCGCGAGAGCTATGTCAACCTGATTCCGACCAGCGCCGGGGGCACGCACGACAGCGGTTTGCGCGATGGCTTGTTCACCGCCGTGAAAAGCTTCATTGACTTGCACAGCCTGTTGCCCAAGGGCGTCAAGCTGATGCCCGAAGACGTGTTTGCCCGCGCCAGCTACGTGCTCTCCGCCAAGGTGCTGGACCCGCAGTTCCAAGGCCAGATCAAAGAGCGCCTGAACTCGCGTGACGCGGTGCGTTTGGTTTCCAGCTTTGTCCGCCCCACCTTGGAGTTGTGGCTGAACCAGCATGTGGACTACGGCAAAAAATTGGCCGAGCTGGCCATCAAGGCGGCGCAAACACGGCAAAAAGCCGGGCAGAAGGTGGAGAAGCGCAAGAGCTCCGGCGTGGCGGTTTTGCCGGGCAAATTGACCGATTGTGAGAGCAAAGACATTGCCGACAACGAAGTCTTCTTGGTCGAGGGTGACTCGGCCGGTGGCAGCGCCAAAATGGGCCGCAACAAAGAATGCCAAGCGGTGTTGCCTCTGCGCGGCAAGGTGCTCAACTCCTGGGAAGTGGACCGGGACCGCTTGTTTGCCAACAACGAAATTCACGATATTTCCGTGGCCATTGGCCTGGACCCGCACGGCCCCCATGACGCGCCCGACATGAGCGGTCTGCGCTACGGCAAGGTGTGCATCTTGAGTGACGCCGATGTGGACGGCTCGCACATCCAGGTGCTGCTGCTGACGCTGTTTTTCCGCCACTTCCCCAAGCTGATCGAAGCCGGGCATTTGTATGTTGCGCGGCCGCCGCTGTTTCGCGTGGACGCGCCCGCGCGCGGCAAAAAACCCGCCTCCAAAGCCTACGCGCTGGACGAGGGGGAGTTGAACGCCATTTTGGACAAGCTGCGCAAAGACGGCGTGAAAGAAGGCGGCTGGAGCATCAGCCGCTTCAAAGGCCTGGGCGAGATGAGCGCCGAACAACTCTGGGACACCACGCTGAACCCGGACACGCGCCGCTTGCTGCCAGTGCAACTGGGCCGCTTTGATTTTGCGCAAACCGAAAGTTTGATCACCCAACTGATGGGCAAAGGCGAAGCCGCTGCCCGGCGCGAGTTGATGGAACTGCACGGCGACGACATTGAGATTGATGTTTAAGACATGAACGACCAACCCACCCTCGATTTCAACCCCGGCGAGTCGGACGACGCGCTGAACCTGGCCACCTACGCCCAGCGGGCGTACCTGGAGTACGCGCTGTCGGTCGTCAAAGGCCGTGCCTTGCCCGATGTGTGCGATGGCCAAAAGCCGGTGCAGCGGCGCATTTTGTACGCCATGGACCGCATGGGCCTGGGGTACAGCGGCCCCAACAACAACACCGCCGCCAAGCCGGTCAAGAGTGCCCGCGTGGTGGGCGATGTGCTGGGCCGCTACCACCCGCACGGCGACACCGCCGCCTACGACGCGCTGGTGCGCATGGCGCAAGACTTTTCGCAGCGCTACCCGCTGATTGACGGCCAAGGCAACTTTGGCTCGCGCGACGGTGACGGCGCCGCCGCCATGCGCTACACCGAAGCGCGTTTGTCGCGCATCACCAGCTTGCTGCTCGACGAGATCGACATGGGCACGGTGGACTTCATTCCCAACTACGACGGCTCGACCGAAGAGCCCCGTCAGTTGCCCGCGCGTTTGCCTTTTGCGTTGCTCAACGGGGCCAGCGGCATTGCGGTGGGTTTGGCCACCGAAATCCCGAGTCACAACCTGCGCGAAGTGGCCGATGCCTGCGTGGCGTTGATCAAAAACGACAAGCTGTCCGACAGCGAGTTGCTGGCCATCTTGCCCGGCCCCGACTTTCCGGGCGGCGGTCAAATCATCAGCCCGGCGCAAGACATTGCCGACGCGTACCGCACAGGACGCGGCAGCCTCAAGGTGCGCGCGCGCTGGAAAATCGAAGAACTGGCCCGTGGCCAATGGCAGCTGGTGGTGACCGAGTTGCCGCAAGGCGTCAGTTCGCAGCGCGTGCTTGAAGAGATTGAAGAACTCACCAACCCGAAAGTCAAAGCCGGTAAAAAAGCGCTCAGCACCGATCAGATGCAGCTCAAGGCCAGCATCTTGAATGTGCTTGACGTGGTGCGAGACGAGTCCAGCAAAGACGCCGCGGTGCGCCTGGTGTTCGAGCCCAAGACCAGCCGCATTGAGCAGCAAGAATTGATTACTGCGTTGCTGGCGCACACCAGTCTGGAAACCTCTTCGTCCATCAACATGACTTCGGTCGGTATCGATGGCAAGCCGGTGCAGAAATCGCTGCGCCAAATGATCGTCGAGTGGATCTCGTTCCGCCAGACCACCGTCACCCGCCGCAGCCAGCACCGTTTGAACAAGGTGCTGGACCGCATCCATATCTTGGAAGGTCGGCAGCTGGTGCTGCTGAACATCGACGAGGTGATTCGCATCATCCGCCACAGCGACGAGCCCAAACCCGCGCTGATCGAGGCCTTCCGCTTGAGCGATCGCCAGGCCGAAGACATTCTGGAAATCCGCTTGCGCCAATTGGCGCGGTTGGAAGCCATCAAGATCGAGCAAGAGCTGTCTGAGTTACGGCAAGAGCAGGGCAAGCTGGAAGAAATTTTGGGCAGCCCCGCGGCGCTGCGCCGCTTGATGATCAAAGAGATCGAGTCGGACGCGAAAACCTTTGCCGATCCGCGCCGCACGCTGATCCAAGAAGAGAAAAAAGCGGTGGCCGAAGTCAAAGTAGTGGACGAACCGGTGACGGTCGTCATCTCTGAAAAAGGCTGGGTGCGTGCGCGCTCCGGCCACGGCCATGACGCCACCAGCTTTGCCTTTAAAGCGGGCGACGGCCTGTACGGCACCTTTGAATGCCGCACGGTGGACACCTTGCTCGCCTTCGGCAGCCATGGCCGGATTTACTCCGTGCCTGTGGCGGCTTTGCCCGGCGCGCGTGGCGATGGCCAACCGGTGACCACCCTGATCGAACTCGAAACGGGCACCCAACTGGCGCACTACTTTGCCGGCCCGGCCAACGCCACTTTGCTGCTCAGCGGCTCGGGCGGTTATGGTTTCCTGGCATCGGTAGAAAACATGGTCTCGCGCAACAAATCAGGCAAAGCCTTCATCAGCCTGAGCGAAGGTGAAACCGTGTGCGTGCCCAGCCATGTGAGCGGCTCCAGCGCCACGGTGCCTGCCGACAAGCAGCCTCTGGCTGCGGCCACCAGCGTGTGCTGCGCCAGCACCGGCGGGCGCGTGCTGACCTTTGCCCTGAGTGAACTCAAAACCATGGAAAAAGGCGGCAGAGGCCTGATGCTCATCGACCTGGAAGCCAAAGACACCTTGGCCGGCGCAGCGGCTTACACCCGCAGCGTGAAGATCGAAGGCATGGGCCGTGGCGGCAAAGCCCGCGAAGAAACCCTGGAAATTCGCAGCCTGAACAACGCCAAAGTGGCGCGCGCCAAAAAGGGCAAAGTCGCGGATTTGGGCTTCAAGCCGAACCGGGTGACGCGGGTCGAGTGAGAGCGTGGGACTGCAGGCTCAATACAACGAGTCGTGATCGCCCACGTTGAGTGGAATGATTTGCTGGTCTTGGATCAGCAACTCCAACGTGATGCGATACGACAGATTGATGGAGACGGAATGCACCCCCGCCAGTCGACCTGTCAGTGCATGCAGGCGCAGTGACGGGTGGTGCGGATTGATCTCGAGCAGGGCCAGTGTTTTGGCATATTGGTTTTTCAACTCGGGATGGCGTTTGAGAAAGCGCAGGGCACGGCGTATGTAGCCGTCTGTGAAAACAAGTGCGTAAGGCATGGTGGCCTCTGCGATCAGTTGACCCCTTCAGTTGCCCGGGGCGGTGTATTCGGTTTGAAGCAGCGCTTGAAGGCGCGCCAGGTGTTGATCGGCCGACTCTTGCACGTAGCGACCCGCAGCCAGCTCCGCGTGACTCTGCGCCAGCGCCGCCTCCAGCTCACATTCACGCAGGTAGTGGTACTGCGCCATCTCCATCACCACATAGCGTTGTTTGCCGCGCACAGAAATCGTGGCTTCGGCTTGATCGCTCAGCGCAGATTCAATCGCAGCGATGCCGCGCACTTTGAGGTCGTTGGCGGTGAGGTGGGACATGGCGATTGCAGAGAAGAATGGAATGCGCTCTATTTTCAGTGCGATAAATCGCACTGTCAAGAGTGTTATTGAAGCTCGTCCCTGTCAAGCTGTCTCAGCCCTGTGCACCCATCAGATAGTCGATCTTGCCCACATCCACGCCGTTGTGGCGCAGGATGGCGTAGGCGGTGGTGATGTGGAAATACATGTTTGGCAACATCCAGCCGGTCAGGTAGTCCTGACCGCTCAGGGTGCGGGTTTTGCCGGGGCCGGCGGGAAAGGTGATTTCCTTGTCTTCGCTGCCGTCTAAGGCCGCGGCGGGCACGGTGGCGATGAACGCCAGCGTTTTCTGAATCCGTTCTTGCAATTGCGCCAGGGTGGTTTCGGTGTCGTCGAACTTCGGCGCTTCCACGCCACCCAATCGCGCGACACCGATTTTCACGGCATCGCAGGCAATCAAAATCTGCCGCGTAAAAGGCAGCATGTCAGGGGCCAGGCGGTAGGTGGTCAGCGCGGCGGGGTCGATTTTTTTGGCTGCCACAAATTGCTCGGCTTTGGCCAAGATGTGGCTCAGGTTGTTCAACATGCGGGTGCAAACGGGCAGGGCGGCGCTGGACATGGAAATGGTCATGGGTGATTCCTACTGAGTGAATGAATAAGGGGCTTATTTGCGTTTCTCAAACTTGCGCCAGTACTGAAATTCGTCTTCGTGGATTTCAAACTCCACATCTTCAACGCGCATCAGCAGGCGCTCTTTCACGTCGGCTACGGCGCGGTTGTAAATGCTGGGGCCAATTTCTTCCAGGATGAAGCCCAGCAGGGCACCGGCCGTGAGGTTGCCGATTTTTTGATCCAGGTTCTCTAGAACATAACGCGTCAAGCTGTCGATGGCTTGCGCGCGGTCCTCTTTGCTCAGCTCAATGGCCATGGCTGTGCGTTCAAGCGACTTCGGCAATCAGCTCAATTTCGACACAGCTGCCCATGGGCAATTGCGCCACGCCAAATGCGCTGCGGGCGTGGGCGCCTTGGGCACCGAAAATCTCGCCAATCAATTCGCTGCAGCCGTTGGTGACCAGGTGTTGCTCAATGAAGTTGGGGCTGGAGTTGACCAGGCTCATCACTTTGACGATGCGGGTGACTTTGTTCAAATCGCCTACGGCAGCGTGCAGGGTCCCGAGCAGGTCAATCGCCACGGCGCGGGCGGCGGGTTTGGCTTCCTCGGTGGTCATGTTGGTGCCCAATTGACCGACCCAAACTTTGCCGTCTTTCCTGGCAATGTGGCCACTCAAAAAAACCAAGTTGCCAGTTTGCACAAAGGGCACATAAGCGGCTGCGGGCGTCGCTACGGGGGGCAGGGTGATGTTCAGTTCAGCAAGTCGGTCGTAAATGTTCATGGCGCGAAAAGATTACAAATCAAAGGGCTCCACTGTAACGCCAACCTCCAGCGTGTGGGTCGCACCGCCCAACAGCACGCCCCGCAAAGGGGAGACATCGGCAAAGTCCCGTCCAATGGCCAGTCGCACATAGTCGGTGCCGGGGCTGGCCCATCCACTTTGGTTGTTGGTGGGATCCAAGTCCAACCAGCCGCCACTGGCGTGGTCTTGTTGCGCGACGTCGGGTAAATAAACGGACACCCAGGCGTGCGATGCGTCGGCGCCAATCAGGCGTTGTTGCCCTTCGGCCGGATGGGTGAGCAGGTAGCCGCTCACATACCTGGCCGCCACACCGACCGAGCGCAGGCAGGCGATCAGGATGTGCGCAAAGTCCTGGCAGACGCCGCGTTTTTGCGCCAGGGCTTGGGCTGCCGGGGTGCCGATATCGGTGCTGTGCGATTCGTAAGTGCAGTCGGTGTAAATGCGCTGCATCAAGTCGCGGGCAGCCAGCGCCAAGGGCCGAGCGGGGGTGAAGCTGGCGCGCGCGTATTGGCTGAAGACCTCGTCGACCGGGGCATGGTGTGAACCGAAAACAAAGCCGGCAGCGGGGCTCCCCGGCGCGCCCGCTTTGTAGCCAAAAAAGCCGCGAACTTCTTCCCAACTCATGCTGCTGGAGGCATCGTTCAGGGCCCGGGTGGTGACCACGCTTTGGGCTTTGACGCTGAGGCTGTGGTGCAAGCTGGGCAATGAAAAATAGGTGCGGTGGTTGCCAAAGGCATCGGTATTCAAACGGACCTGCGCCCCCGCGGGTTCAATCGCCAAGTCGAACTGGTGCAGGGTTTGGCAAGCCGTGTGCGGTGGCTGCAAGTGCGCCACATGCTGCGCTGTGTCGACCACGCTGGCGTAGTGGTAGCGCGTTTCATGCACGATGCGCAGGGTGTTGGACGCCGTGGCCTGGGTCATGGCGTCACTCAAATACCTACGCTGCGACCCGTTTGGGCACTGTGCGCGAAAAACAAGGTGTTCAAACTGTCGGAGGTGCTGCGTGCGGCGTCGCGACACTGCTGCATCAACTCACGCATCGCGGGGGTGATGCCCTGTTGTTCGCTGTAAAGCAAACTGGGGTCGGTATCGATCAGACGGGGAATCGCCCGTGACAGCACCTCGGTGCGGCCCTCAGACAAATGACCCATGCGCGCCAACCGGCCGCGCAGCGTGTGCGCCACCCAGCCCAGGGCGCGGGGGTTGTCGGGGTTCACGATCAGTAACTCCAGCAAGGCCTCCAGGGTGCGGCTTTGCTGGTACTGCGAATGAAAACTGATGGTGCTGTCGAACAGGGTCAAGACGCCGTCAAACCCGGCTTGCTCGTTCAGGGTGCCACATTGCAAGGCCACTTGCATGGCATAAGCCAAAAAGTCCAAGCGTTCAATATGCCGCCCAATCGACAACAAGCGCCAGCCATCGTCACGCGTCATGCGGTCGGTTTGGGCGCCGGTCATGGCGGCCAAAAGCTGGCTGGTTTGGGCCAGGACGCGCTGGGCTTGCACCGTGTCTTGCGGCGGCTTGCCGTCGGGGTGGGCGTGGAAAAATGCGTTTTGAGTTTGCTCGATCAAGCTCCAATGCTCGGGCGACAAGCGCTCGCGCACATTGGCAGCTGCCAGGTGAATGGCCTTGAGGTTGAAGCCCACGCCGGTGGTGACCTGGGTGTCCCACAAGCCCGCCACCAACGAGCGTTCAAACACCCGGCGCGAATACAGCGCGGTGGGCACACCTGGGGCCACCAATCCGTGGCTGAGGGTCAACTGATTCAACCAGGCCACCAAAGGGGCACAGCCCTGGTCTTCGCTGCCCAGCACATCGAGGGCCAGCCGCGACAAGCGCAACGTGTTTTCGCAGCGCTCGGTGTAACGCCCCATCCAAAACAAGTTTTCTGCCGCCCGGCTGGTCACCAATCGGTGCCGTTGAGCCCCTGCGCCCGCGAGGGGCGACGCCTTTTGCGGCTGCAAAGGCAATTGGGTTTGCGCTGACAGAGGCGATTTCAATCCACCCGCGTTCGCCATGAGGCCGGAGGTTGGGCTCTGACTCTGGCTTTGGCTCTGACCCTGACTCTGGCTTTGGCTTTGGTTTTGGTTTTGGTTTTGGTTTTGGCTCGGCACCGAAGCCATGGTCGATGGCGACTCGCCCATGACCCACACATCGGCACTGCCGCCGCCGCGTTGCATCGAGGCAATGCCTTCGCGGGTGCCCAAGCGCGCCAAGCCGCCGGGCAGCACTTGCCAACCCCCTTGCGCATCGGCCAGCGCAAACACGCGCAAGATCAAGGGACGCGAGGTCACGGCGCCCTGGTCGGGCGTGTCACCGGACTGCCAGGTGGGGGTGTGGGATAAGGGGAGAAAGGCCTGCACGGTATGCGCTTCGCCATCACGCAAAATACGGCCGGCCCATTCGTCACGGGCGCGTTGCGTCAAGTGCTGACCGATCACCGGTTCAAAGCTGCTGCGTCCTGAAAACGGCGGGTAAGTGGGCTTGATCACGCTCTCGCTTAAACGCGGTAACACATCTTGCAGCGCGGTTTGTTCCCCGCACCACCAACTCGGAATGGCCGGCAGCTTCAAGGCTTCGCCCAAGAGCGACTGCGCCAGCGCCGGCATGAAACCGAGCAGCGCATTGCTTTCTAAAAAGCCCGAGCCCGGTGCGTTGGCCAGCAAGACATGGCCGCTGCGCACCGCTTGCAGCAAACCGGGGACGCCCAGCGTGGAGTCGGCGTTCAGCTCCAGGGGGTCAAGCCACACATCGTCGACCCGCTTGACCAGCCCATGCACAGGCTGCAGACCTTGCAAGGTTTTCAGAAAGACGTGCTCGTTTCGCACCGTCAAGTCCGAGCCCTGCACCAGCGTCAAGCCCAAATACCGCGCCAGGTAAGCGTGTTCAAAATAGGTCTCGTTGTAAGGGCCGGGGGTGAGCAGCGCAATGTGCGCCTGGGCCCCAGCCGGCGAGCGCTGTTTGAGCCCATCAATCCAATGCCGGTAGGTGTCTGCCAAGCGCTGCACCGGCAGGTTCTCAAAAGCCTGCGGAAATTGCCGAGAAATGATTTGTCGGTTTTCCAGCAAGTAGCCCAGGCCAGACGGCGCCTGGGTGCGTTGTGACAACAGCCACCAGCACCCGTCTGGGCCGCGCGCCAGATCAAAGGCGGCCAAGCTCAGATACTGCCCACCCACCGGCGGCACGCCTTGCATGGCGTGCAAATACCCGGGGTGGCCCTGCACCAACGCGGCGGGCAATTGGCCTTGGGCCAGCAACTGCTGCGGGCCGTAGGTGTCGGCCATGATGTGTTCCAGCAAACGCATGCGCTGCAACACCCCCGATTCAATTTGCTGCCAACTCAGCGCATCCACCATCAGTGGAAACAAGTCCAGTGACCACGGGCGCTGTGGCCTATCGGCGTCGGCGTAGACGTTGTAGGAAATGCCGTTGTCGTGCACCTGCCGCTCGAGCTGGGCCATGCGCGCATTCAGGGCGGCGGGGCGCACGTCTTGCAGGTGCGAAATGAACTGCGACCAAGCGCGGCTCAGCGGGGCAGGTCCAGTAACTGGCGACGCTGCGGCCGCTGGCGTGCGGCTGGGCACGCCGCCTTGTAATTCATCCCAATGGCCTGTGGGCGCGGTTTGGGCGCGTGCAAAGGCGGCGTCGGGGAGAGACGATGCCGCCTCCCCCAACTCAGGTTTGCGGAGTGCGGAGGATGCGGCGCTTTGCGAAGCGGTGCTGAGGGGCCGAATGTTTTCCAAGGTATCGCTATTCTCGCCTTATCCAGCGGGTTTGCGTCGCAAATCCAGGGTGAACGGGAACTCGGCGCTGGCGGCCAGCCCGGTGGTTGGGGTCATCACCGCCATGCGGCCCGGCGTGTGGCCCATGCGGAAGAAGCGGGCCAAGCGCCGGCTTTCGGCCTCGTAGGCGTTGATGGGCAAGGTGTCATAACTCAACCCGCCGGGGTGGGCGACATGGTATTGGCAGCCGCCCAGCGAGCGCTTCATCCAGGTGTCGACCAAGTCCACCGTCAGCGGTGCATGCACGCCAATCGATGGATGCAGAGCCGAGGGCGGGTTCCAGGCCTTGTAGCGCACGCTGGCCACATATTCGCCCACGGTCCCTGTGGCTTGCAGGGGCAGGGGATGGCCATTCACGGTCACGGCGTAACGGCTCGGGTTCAAGCCGGTGACATGCACTTCCAAACGCTCCAAAGACGAGTCCACGTAGCGCACGGTTCCGCCTGCGCTGCCTTCTTCACCCATCACATGCCAAGGTTCCAGGGCATTGCGCAGGGTCAGTTGCACGGCATCGGTGGTGAGCTCGCCGACCTTGGGAAAGCGGAACTCAAAATGAGGTGCGAACCAGGTCGGGTCGAAATGGAAGCCGGCATCACCCAGCTCGGTGAGCACGTCGTCAAAGTCCATCTTGACAAAGGTGTGCATCATGAAACGGTCGTGCAACTCGGTGCCCCAACGGGTCACCGGCGCGGTGTAAGGCGAGTCCCAAAAGCGAGCCACCAAGGCCCGCAACAGCAACTGTTGCACGATGCTCATGCGGGCATGCGGCGGCATTTCAAAAGCGCGCAGTTCCAGCAAGCCCAAGCGGCCCGTGCTCGAGTCGGGTGAGTACATCTTGTCAATGCAAAACTCGCTGCGGTGGGTGTTGCCGGTGACATCGACCAAGATGTTGCGCAGGGTGCGGTCGACCAACCAAGGCGGCATGTCTTGGCCATGTTTGTCACGGTTGCGCACGATTTCTTGCAGCGCGATTTCCAACTCGTAGACCTGGTCGTTGCGGGCTTCGTCCACCCGCGGCGCTTGGCTGGTGGGGCCAATGAACATGCCGCTGAAGAGGTAGCTCAAAGACGGGTGGTTGTGCCAATACAAAAGCAAGCTCGCCAGGAGTTCTGGGCGGCGCAAGAACGGGCTGTCGGCCGGCGTAGCGCCGCCCATCACCACGTGGTTGCCGCCACCGGTGCCTGTGTGCCGGCCATCGGTCATGAACTTTTCGGCCGACAAGCGCGTCTCAAAAGCAGCCTGGTACAAAAACTCCGTGTGCGCCACCAACTCGCCCCAGTTGTGCGCCGGGTGAATGTTGACTTCAATGACGCCAGGATCGGGCGTGACTTGCAAGAGCTTGAGGCGGGGGTCACGCGGTGGTGGGTAGCCCTCCAACACGATGGGCATGTTCAGTTCGCTGGCCGTGGCCTCGACCGCCGATACCAAATTCAGATAATCCTGCACATTTTCAAGCGGCGGCATGAAGACGTAGAGCACGCCTTGCGCATCGCCTTGGGCCAGCGCTGCGGCATCTGCTTGGGGGCCGTTGGCACGGCGCGGGTCGCGCACTTCCACGCACAGCGCGGTGCGCACCACATTCGCGTCGGATTGGAACCGGCCAGCCGGCGCTGTGCCCTTGGATTGCGCCGACGCAGCCGCCGTGTCGATGGCGGCTTTGGCCGCACGCGCCGCGGCCGTGCGAGCCTGAAAGGTCACAGTGGTCAAGGCGGGTGTCAGGGCGTTGCGCTGGGCAAAGGGGTCTTGTTCGATCAGGTGGGTTCGGTCAACCGGCGCGGCCCAGGGCAAGGAGTCCAGCGGCAGACGCCAGCCCATCGGCGAGTCGCCGGGCATCAGGTACATGCGTTCGTCGCGCACAAACCAGCGACCGGTTTGCCAGGTGGTCCCCAGTGATCCCGTGGTGGCCCCGGGGGCCGGTTGCAACGGCAGCACATAGCCCACTTGCCGTTCCAGACCCTGGCTGAAGACGCGGCGCAGGCGGTTGCGTTCCATCTCATCGTCGAGTCGCGCATCGAAAGGGTCGACGTTGACTGGCAAGCGGCGCTCACGCCACAGGTAGTACCAGGTGTCCTCATGGCCAGGCACCACGGTGTCGGTCGGCAGACCCAAGTGATGGGTGAGGGTGGTGATGAACAGCTTGGCGTCGGCCGGGGTGCAATGGCTGGGCTTGCGCTCGTCTGCAAACAAGCTCGGGTCTTGCCAACAGGGCTGACCGTCCGCGCGCCAATAAATGTTCAAGGCCCAACGCGGCAGTTGCTCGCCGGGATACCACTTGCCTTGGCCAAAGTGCAAAAATCCGCCTTGACCATATTCAGCGCGCAGTTTGTGCACCAACTCGGTGGCCAAGCCGCGCTTGGTTGGTCCCAGTGCATCGGTATTCCATTCGGCCGCGTCGCGGTCTTGGGTCGAGACAAAGGTGGGTTCGCCGCCCATGGTCAGACGCACATCTTCGGCCACCAGTTGGGCGTCCACTTGTTCGCCCAGCTTCAATACCTCGGCCCATTGTTCATCGGTGTAGGGTTTGGTGACGCGCGGTGACTCGTAAATGCGCGTCACGCTCATCTCGTGGTCAAACTCGACTTCAGCCTCGTCCATCAAACCTTCAATCGGCGCCGCCGCTGAGGGCTGCGGTGTGCAGGCCAGAGGGATATGGCCTTCGCCCGCCAGCAGCCCCGAAGTCGGATCCAAACCGACCCATCCCGCACCGGGCAAATAGACTTCGCACCAGGCGTGCAGGTCGGTGAAGTCCACTTCGGTGCCGCTGGGGCCGTCCAGCGATTTCACATCGGGCGCCAACTGAATCAAATAGCCCGAGACGAAACGCGCGGCAATGCCCAAATGGCGAAACAGCTGGACCAGCAGCCAAGCCGTATCGCGGCACGAGCCGCTTTTCAGCTTCAAGGTTTCTTCAGGCGTTTGAACCCCCGGCTCCATGCGGATGGTGTAGCGAATGTCTGCGTGCAGTTGCTGGTTGATGCGCACCAAAAAGTCGGTGGTCGGCTGGGTGGTGCGATCGATGCTGGCCAGGTACTGGTCGAACAGGGGTTCGGTCGGGTCCAAGTCTAAATAAGACTGGAGATCTTCCTTGACGGCGGGTTCGTAGCTGAACGGGGCTTCTTTGGCCGAGGGCTCTAAGAAAAAGTCAAACGGGTTGAACACCGCCATCTCGGTGACCAGGTCCACCGTGACTTTGAAGGCGCTGGTTTTCTTCGGAAACACCAAACGGGCTTGGTAGTTGGCAAACGGGTCTTGCTGCCAATTGATGAAATGCTCGGCTGGCTCGACCTTCAGGCTGTACGACAAGATCCGGCTGCGGCTGTGCGGCGCGGGTCGCAAGCGAATGACCTGAGGGCCTAATTGCACCAAACGGTCGTATTTGTAATGCGTGACGTGATGCAGAGCGACGTGAATGGACATAGGACCTTGGGTGGCGCAACAGAGGCTGTATTCGACAGGGCAGCTTGGGCGTTCTAAACTGGCTTAAAAGCAAAGCAAAAGACGCGCCAGCACCAGGGCGACGTTGCAAGGGAGCCACCATTGTCATTCGTCGCAAACACCTCGACGCCCGTCGCCGCTTGGCGCGCGATAGGGGTCGGCTGGGTCATCGGCACGGCGCTGCAATTGCAGCAACCCACATTATCGCCTTGGCCCCATTTGGTGCTGACCGCTGCGGTCTGTTTGTTCATGGGCGCGGTGGCCGGTAGCCTCTGGCAGCGGGCGCGGATGCACTGGCTTTGGCGCTTGCTCCTGGGCGCCGCGCTGGCGTGGTGCTGTGTGGGTTTGCGTGCGAGTTGGATGCTCAGTGAGCAGTTGTCCGCCTCGCTCGAGGGCCAGGATATAGATGTGATCGGCGTGGTGGCCGCCATGCCGCAACGCAGCGAGTCCGGGCTGCGTTTCAGGTTTGACGTCTCGTCGGCTGTGCTGCAAGGCCGAAGCGTGCGGGTGCCTTCCCAGGTGTATCTGGCCTGGTATGGCGGCGGCGGTGGCGGTGGCGGTGGCGGTGGGGGCGCCGGCCGGGAGGGCGTCGTGGCCCAGCAGGAGCTGCCTTCGGTGCAGGCCGGTGAGCGCTGGCAATGGCGGGTGCGACTCAAGGCACCCCATGGCCACATGAACCCGGGTGGTTTTGATTACGAATTGTGGCTTTGGGAGCAGGGCCTGCAGGCCACAGGCTATGTGCGGGTGGGCAGCCACGACCCCCCACCGGTGCGCTTGGCGCAGACCGCTTTGCACCCGGTGGAATGGCTGAGGCAAAGGGTGCGGGACGCGATCCTCGCGCGCTTTGCCTTGCCTCCATCCGACCTCGGCCACGCTCACTTGGCCGGGATTGTGGCGGCGCTGGTGGTGGGTGACCAAAACGCCATTGACCGCAACGATTGGGATGTGTTTCGGGCCACGGGCGTTGCGCATTTGATGAGTATTTCAGGCTTGCACATCACCTTGTTTGCCTGGTTTGCCGCCGCGCTGGTGGGGGGCTTTTGGCGATACACGGCGGTGTGGGGCTGGACCTGGTGCTTGCGTTGGCCAGCGCCGCATGCCGCGGCGGTCGGGGGCTGGTTGCTGGCCGGCGCCTACGCTGTTTTCAGTGGCTGGGGTGTGCCTGCTCAGCGCACCATTTGGATGCTGGCCGCGGTGGTGTTGTTGCGCCTGTCCGGTCGCATGTGGCCTTGGCCTTGGATTTGGTTGGGCGTTTTGACCTGGGTGGTGGTGGCCGACCCCTGGGCCTTGTTTCAGGCGGGATTTTGGTTGAGCTTTGTGGCCGTGGGGGTGCTGTTCGCGGTGGGCTCAGACGCGCCGTTGACAAAAAGCCCTGTTCAGCCCGTTGAACCGATCGCACTTCAGAATCGCCCTTTTTTGGTGCGTTTTAAAGCGCGATTTTGGACGGAACGGCTTGATCTGCACCAATTTGAGTTCTGGTCGGGCAGTTGGCGGCGGCTGCGCGTGTTGTGGCTTGAGCAGTGGGTCGTGACCTGGGCACTCACTCCTTTGTCTATTTTGTTTTTTGGGCAAATTTCAGCGGTCGGGTTGTTGGCCAATTTGATCGCCATTCCCTGGGTGACTTTGGTGGTCACACCGTTGGCCATGGCCGGGGTGCTTTGGCCGCCTTTGTGGTCGGCTGCGGTGTGGGCCTTGATGCCCTTGCAAGCCTTACTCGGCTGGCTGGCGGTGTTGCCTTGGGCCACAGCGCATGTGGCTTTGCCGCCGCTGAGTTGGGCCCTGCTGGCGCTGGTTGGCGGGGTGATGGTGGCCATGCCCTGGTCGTGGGAGTTGCGTTGCCTGGGTTTGCTGATGTGGTGGCCGGCTTTGGCTTGGCAGCCGCCGCGCCCGGCCCCTGGCCACTTTGAAATTTTGGCGCCTGACTTAGGGCAGGGCAATGCGGTGTGGGTGCGCACAGCGCACCACAGTCTGCTGTATGACACCGGGCCACGCTACTCAGTGGAGAGTGATGCCGGGCACCGGGTGGTCGTGCCACTGCTCAGACGATTTGACGAGTCGCTGGACCGCTTGGTGCTCAGCCACCGGGACAGCGACCACACCGGTGGCGCCGCCGCTGTGCTGGCCTGGCAGGCCCATGTGCCCCTGCTCAGCTCTTTGGAGCCCGAACACCCGTTATTGCGCTTGGTTCCGGGTGAGGGCCAGTCACAGCGGTGTGAAGCTGGACAAAGTTGGCAGTGGGATGGCGTGCGCTTTGAGGTGCTTCACCCGCTGCCGCAAAATTACTCGCCGGGGGCGCGCAGCAACACCTTGAGCTGTGTCTTGCGGATAGGCAATGGCCTTCAAACCGTTTTGTTGGTCGGCGATATTGAAGCGGCGCAAGAGCAGGCCCTGTTGGCACGCACCGCCACGCCAGGGGCTTTGCTGGCCGATGTGTTGCTGGTGCCGCACCATGGCAGCAAAACCTCGTCGACCCCGGCCTTCATCGATGCCGTCGCGCCGCGATGGGCCTGGGTGCAGGCCGGTTATCGCAACCGTTTTGGTCACCCGGCCCCAGAGGTCGTGGCGCGCTACCGCGAGCGGGGTGTTACCGTGGTGGACTCTGTCCATTGTGGTGCAATGCACTGGCAAAGTGCCCAAGCCCAGAGCATGGACTGCGAGCGTGACCGGTCGCGGCGATACTGGCATCACCAGGCCCCATGAGGTGCACTCGCTGGCGCTGGGGGTGTCAGGTATGCATTTTGCTTTTAAGAGGCTGCAGGAGAAATTTCGATGCGCAAATTTGATGAAATGTACGAGCAACTGCCCGCCTCGGGTGTGGGTGGCCCGGTGCGGGCCCACTACCAGGCGTATGCCCAGTGGCTGTCCCAGCAAAGCGCAGACGTGATGGCGGCCCGGCGTGAAGAGGCCGAAATGATTTTCCGCCGCGTGGGCATCACCTTCGCGGTCTATGGCGACAAAGACGAAGACGGTTCGGGCACCGAGCGCTTGATCCCGTTTGACCTGATTCCCCGCGTGATCGCCGCGCAAGAGTGGAAAAACATGGAAGCCGGTCTGGTGCAACGCGTCACCGCCTTGAACCGCTTCATCCATGACGTGTACCACGACCAAGAGATCCTCAAAGCCGGCGTGATTCCGCGTGAGCAGATCGAGGGCAATGCCCAGTTTCGCCCCGAGATGATGGGTGTGGATGTGCCGAATCAGATTTACTCACACATCAGCGGCATCGACATCGTTCGCGCCCCCGACAGCGCGGGCAACGGCGAGTACTACGTGCTCGAGGACAACCTGCGCGTGCCCAGCGGCGTCTCCTACATGCTGGAAGACCGCAAGATGATGATGCGGCTGTTCCCCGAATTGTTCAGCCAGCACCGCGTAGCGCCGGTGGCGCATTACCCCGATTTGCTGCTGGAGACTCTGCGCGCCTCCAGTCCGGCCACCACGGCCGAACCCACCGTGGTGGTGCTGACCCCAGGCATGTACAACAGCGCCTACTTTGAACACGCGTTTTTGGCGCAACAAATGGGCGTGGAGTTGGTCGAAGGCCAAGACCTGTTTGTCAAAGATGCCTTTGTCTACATGCGCACCACCCGTGGCCCCAAGCGGGTGGATGTGATTTACCGCCGCGTGGACGACGACTTTTTGGACCCCAAAATGTTTCGCCCCACCTCGACGCTGGGCTGTGCGGGCTTGATGGACGCTTACCGCGCCGGTCACGTGGCGATTT
Source organism: Comamonadaceae bacterium (assembly GCA_947451385.1). GTDB lineage: Bacteria > Pseudomonadota > Gammaproteobacteria > Burkholderiales > Burkholderiaceae_C > Limnohabitans_A. Next base: position 28,893 of record CANFYZ010000018.1, read on the forward strand.
GCAACGCCGTGGGCACCGGGGTGGCGGACGACAAGTCTATCTACCCCTATGTGCCGAAAATGATCGAGTTTTACTTGGGCGAGCAACCGATCCTGAAAAACGTGCCCACCTACATGTGCCGCAACGCGGACGATTTGAAATACACCTTGGCCAATTTGAAAGACCTGGTGGTCAAAGAAGTCCATGGCGCAGGCGGTTACGGCATGTTGGTGGGGCCCGCCTCGACCCAGGCCGAGATCGAAGATTTTCGTGCGGCCTTGCTGGCCAACCCAGCGGGCTACATCGCGCAGCCCACGTTGAGCCTGTCCAGTTGCCCGACTTTTGTGGAGAGTGGCATTGCGCCCCGCCACATCGACTTGCGGCCCTTTGTGCTCAGTGGCCGGACGGTGCAAATGGTGCCAGGTGGGCTGACGCGGGTGGCTTTGAAAGAGGGTTCCTTGGTGGTGAATTCGTCGCAAGGCGGCGGCACCAAAGACACCTGGATTTTGCAGGCATGAGCCCAGATGGAGCCGCTTCACACGCACACGCCGAACATGCCGAACACGCCGATTGGAAATTCTTATGTTGAGCCGCACCGCTGACCATTTATTTTGGATGTCCCGCTACACCGAGCGGGCCGAGAACACCGCCCGCATGCTGAATGTGAGCTACGAAACCTCGCTGTTGCCGCAGTCTGCCGCGTCCGCGCAAGCGGGCTGGGAGGGCTTGTTGTCCATCAGCGAGTTGTTGCCGGCCTACCTGGCCAAGCACAGCGAGATCACGCCCAGCCGGGTGATGGATTTCATGGTCAAAGACGTGTCCAACCCCTCGTCCATCATCTCGTGCCTGCGCGCTGTGCGCGAAAACGCCCGCGCTGTGCGCGGCACCTTGACCACCGAGCTGTGGGAGACGCAAAACCAGACCTGGCTCGAAGTCAACCGCATGCTGCAGAGTGGCGAGTTTGAACGCGATCCGGGTAAGTTTTTTGAATGGGTCAAGTTCCGTTCGCACCTGTCACGCGGCGTCACTGTTGGCACCATGCTGATGGACGAGTCCTTGTATTTCATGCGCCTGGGCACCTTCTTGGAGCGGGCCGACAACACAGCGCGTTTGGTCGATGTGAAATTTCACGCCATGCAAAACGATGACTTCGGCGCGCCACTTCAGTCGCAGTCGCAGTCGGTGACCGACAACGAAGCCGGGCAGGAATACGACTTCTACCATTGGAGCGCCATTTTGCGCAGCGTCAGCGGCTTTGAGGTGTACCGCAAGGTGTACCGCGATGTGATTCGTCCTGACCGTGTGGCCGAACTGTTGATCCTGCGCTCGGACATGCCCCGCTCTTTGCATGCCAGCTTGAACGAGGTGGTGTCCAACCTGAACTTGGTGGCCCCCCACGCCGCCAGCGAAACCCTGCGCCATGCGGGCAAGTTGCGCGCGGAGTTGGCGTACGGCCGTATCGATGAAATCTTGGCCACCGGCTTGCACGCGTTTTTGACCCAGTTCCTGGAGCGCGTGAATGGGCTGGGCGGACGCATCAGCCGAGAATTCTTGATGCCGCAATCAAGCTGAAACCCAGGTATGCGCCTAGGTGCTTGAGTCCTGTGGGGATTCAAGCTACAAGGGGAGGGTGAACTTCCACTCTTCTTTCCAGGTGAATTGCATGCCTTCTTCTTTTTCTTTGCGCCGTGGCCTGGTGCACGCTTTGCTGCTCGGTGGGCTGGGCCTGACCAGTGCACTCAGCGTGGCACAAACCAATCGGATCGACCAAATCCGCTCCGATGCCCCTGCTCTGGCCGCTTACGGCCCGTTGGACATGGGGGTGCGAACCCTGCAGTTCAAAAACCCGAACCAATGGGATCAGCTGAATGCCAAACCGGGCCAAGAGGTGCCGCTGTATGACCGGCCGTTGACCACCGAGGTGTGGTATCCCGGTCAGGCCGATCCTGCGGCCCCAAACCCTGGGCAATACAAAGTCTTTTTCAGAGACGGCAAAACCCAGATCACCTTGACGGGCCGGGCCTTGCGCGATGCCGCACCGTCTCGCGCCAAAGGGCCTTACCCCTTGGTGGTGGTGTCGCACGGTTACCCGGGCAACCGATTTTTGCTGAGCCCAATAGCCGAGAATCTGGCCAGCAAAGGCTATGTGGTGGTGTCCATCGACCACACCGACAGCACGTATTCTGATCAAGGCGCTTTCCCCAGCACCTTGCGCAACCGGCCCCTGGATGTGTCGTTTGTGATTGATGAAATGGTCAAAGCCAACCGCAACGCGAGCAGTCCATTCAAAGACATGATTGATGAAAACCGCATCGCGCTGATCGGTTACTCCATGGGCGGCTACGGGGTCATCAACAAATTGGGCGGCGGCTTCAGCGACAAGGCCGCCCAGTTCCCGGGCTTGCCCAAAGACAGTTTGAACCTGCTGCTCAGCAGCCATCCCCAATTTGCGCAGCGGCGCGACCCGCGCATCAAGGCCGCAGTGGCGTTTGCGCCTTGGGGCTGGAACCAGGGCTTTTGGGATGCGGAGGGCCTCAAAGGCATTCGCACCCCCTTGCTCTTTATTGCGGGCAGTGTCGACGATGTCTCGGGCTATGCGCCCGGGGTGCGCAATATTTACGAAGCCAGCATCCATTCAGACCGCTATCTGCTGACCTTTGAAAACGCCAACCACAACGCCGGTGCCCCCATGCCCCCGCCGCAAGAAGCCTGGAAGCCTGTGCCCTGGCTGAACAACTTGATTCCGGCGGCGCACTACATTGACCCGGTATGGGACAACGTGCGCATGAACAATATTTCGCAGCACTTTATTGCGGCATTTTTGGGCAAACATTTGGAGCAAGACGCGGGCAAAGCGGCGCATCTGGAGGTGCTGGAGTACGCCAAGCAAGGCAAATGGTCAGCCAACCCGGACGGCAGCTTCAAACCCGACCACACCTATTGGAAAGGTTTCCCCAACCGCACCGCGGCAGGTCTGCGCTTGGAGCATTTGGGCGCAGCGGCTCCTTAACTTTCAGGTTGCGCTTTCAAAGGGACTTCACCACCCGAGCCGGGTGGCCAGCCACCACCACGCGCGGTGGCACGTCATGGGTCACGACCGAGCCTGCGGCCACCACGCTGTCGGCACCAATGGTGACGCCAGGTAACACCATGGCGCCGCTGCCTATCCACACGTTGTCTTCAATGGTGATGGGGGCTGCGGCTTCCCAGCCTTGAGCGCGCAGTGCGGGGTCCAAGGGGTGAATGGGGGTGAGCAACTGCACCTGCGTGCCGATCAGCACTTTGCGGCCAATGCGAATCGGGGCAACGTCCAGCGCGATCAAACCGAAGTTGGCAAAAGAACCGTCACCAAAGTGCAGATTTTTGCCATAGTCCACGCGCAGCGGGGCACGAATCAGCACATCGCGACCCACCGAACCCAACAGCAACGCCAAGATCCGCCGGCCCTTGACCGGGTCCAAGGCTTGGGTCTGCTCGTATTCCAGGGTCAAACGCTGCGCGGCCCGAATCTCCGCCACCAGGTCCGCATCGCATTGGTACCAATCACCGGCATCTCTGCGCTCGCGCATGCTGCGCGTGTCGTTCGGATCTGGGGGAGGAATTCGATCAACCGATGTCATGTGGGTCAGCCTTTAAATCCAAAAATACGTCTCTGGTGCGCAATTTATAACCAACCCTGCAGTCAGACCGCATCGTTGTGCAAATGGAGCAGGCATGGTTTTCGCATTGCCAATCAAAACAAATTCATACAAACTCTTCTTCCAGGCAGGTCACTTGTGTGGGGTTTTGCGCCACCTGACTGCCTGTACTTTACTTGTCGAACTGATCACGAGCCAGAAAATGAGCACACAACACAAAATCGTCATCGTGGGGGGCGGCGCAGGCGGTCTGGAACTCGCGACCCGGCTGGGCAAAACTTACGGCCGAAGCAAGCGCGCGCTGATCACGCTGGTCGATAAAAACCGCACCCACATTTGGAAACCCAAGTTGCACGAAATCGCATCGGGCAGCATGGACCTGGGTGATCACGAAGTGGATTACATGGCGCAGGCCCATTGGAGCCACTTCACATTCCGCATTGGTGAGCTCAAGGGCCTTGACCGCTCGAACAAAACCATCGAACTGGCGCCTTACTTGGATGAGGATGGGCGTGCTGTCACGCCCACGCAATACATCGCCTACGACACACTGGTGATTTGCATTGGCAGCTTGAGCAACGACTTCGGCACCCAGGGGGTCAAAGAATATGCCTTGAAACTGGAAACGCAGCATGACGCCAAGTCTTTTCACTCCCGGATGGTCAATGCATGTATCCGTGCGCACAACCAGTCGGGCGTGATTCACAAAAGGCAGTTGCATGTGGCCATCATCGGCGCAGGCGCTACCGGGGTGGAGTTGGCGGCGGAATTGCACCGCACCACCCGCGAGGTTGTGGCCTTCGGCTTGGACCGAATCGATGTGGACAAGGACATCAAGGTCAGCTTGATCGAGGCGGCCGATCGCATTTTGCCGGCCTTGGTGCCGCGATTGTCCCTGGCCACGGAACAACTGCTCACACGTCTGGGTGTTCAAGTGCTCACCCACTCCAAAGTGATGGAGGTCACCGCCACGGGCATTCGCCTGGCCGATGGGCGCGAAATCGAGTCCGAATTGGTGGTCTGGGCCGCAGGCGTTAAAGCGCCCGATGACTTGAAAGATTTTGGTGGCCTGGAAACCAACCGGATCAACCAGTTAGTGGTCCATGACACGCTGCAAACCACGCGCGACGCCGATATTTTTGCTTTGGGCGATTGCGCTGCTTGTCCCTGCTCAGACGCCGATGGTGGCCGGGCTGGCATTGTGCCGCCCAGGGCGCAAGCTGCGCATCAGCAGGCCACGCACATGTGGCTGCAAATTCAGCGCCGTTTGGCCAACCAGTCTCTCAAACCCTACCGATACAGAGACTTCGGCTCATTGGTGTCGCTGGGCAAGTTCAGCACGGTGGGCAACATGATGGGCGGCTTGATCGGCAAGAGTCTGATGATCGAGGGTTATTTTGCCAAGCTCATGTACCTGTCTTTGTACAAACTCCATGAACTCGCCATCCACGGCATCCTCAAAACCACGCTCTACACCTTGTCGCGATTGATCACCAAACAAACCAACCCCACGGTGAAATTGCACTGAGCCGGAATCATGCCGAGCGCCCCATGGGGATGCGCCGTGCATGGATCACCTGGCCGCTATTTTCCGGGCCGTGCGCGAGAGACTTCTGGTCAGCCTGTTTGCGCATTCGTTTGCTGCCTGAATGAGCTGTCTCACCAGAAGCTGAATGTGGAATGACCTCAATGGCTAAGCGATTGCCCCTCCTTTGCCTCCGCCCCTTTAACACAAAATTCGGGACATGCTCTCTACTGAACAAGCTTTTTGGGATCAATTTGCGCCACTGACTCTTTCCAGCGTTGTCTGTCTTCGCGCAAAAAGGCAGCAAAACGCTCGGGCGTGATGGCGGAGTTAAGTTCAAACCCTATCTTGAGCAAAACGTTGTCAATGAAGTCCTTTGACGAGACCGCAGCCCAAACTACGCTGGACATGTGCTTGACGATAGCGGCCGGCGTAGCCGCTGGCGCGAACATTCCGAACCAGGCGCTGATCACATAATCCGCAATGCCCTGCTCCATGAATGTGGGTACGGCTGGCAACAACGGGTGGCGCTGGGCTCCCGTCACGGCCAACGCCTTGACCTTGCCGTTCGCGATATGCGGAAGTGGCAGCGTGAGGGCTGCAAAGAGAATCTTCGTGTCGCCAGCCAACAGTGAGTTGAATGCTGGGGCGATCCCTTGGTAGGGTATGTGGATCATATCGATACCTACCTTACCCATGAATCTTTCCATAGCGATATGGTGCTGGCTTCCGATTCCTGCAGAGGCGTAGGCGATCTTGCCTGGATTGGCCTTGGCGTAGGTTAAGAGTTCCTGCAGGTTTTTAGCCGGGAAGTCGCTCGCCGTGACCAGCGCCAGCGAAGCCTGACAAAGCAGACTCACTGGTGCAAAATCTGTTTCCGGATTGAACTGCATCGGCGTGCCAAGGGCTGGAATGATGGAGAAGGCAGGGTCATTTCCAAGCAAGAGGTTGTAGCCATCGGCCGGCGCGCGCGCAGCAATAGAGGCGGCCAATTGGCCAGCCGCGCCGGGCTTGTTCTCAAAGACCAGGGGTTGACCCAGCTGTGCCTGCACTCGCTGGCCGACATGGCGGCCTATCAGCTCCAGTGTGCCGCCGGCAGGGAATGGCACGAGGCACTTGATGGGTCGTATGGGGAAGGCGGCCTGGGCCGAGGCGAACTGACCCAAGCCCGCGAACGGCAAAGAGGCTGCAACCCGTGTGAAGCCTCGGCGGTTAATGTTCAAAGACATGATTAGGTGTTTCCAATCAGTAGCTGAGCAGGTTTACGGCAGGAGCTTTTTAGGGTTGATCATGGCCACAGACTCGCGCCACTTACGTCGGTCCTCACGGATGAACGCAGCAAATTGCTCTGGCGGTACCGAAGGATAGGGGTCAAAGCCCGCTGGAAGCAGCACGCTATCAGTAAACTCTTTGGTAGACGCAGCCTCCCAGATCGTGGTTGACAGGCGTTTGGTGATTTCCATCGGGGTACCAGACGGTGCAAACATGCCGAACCAAGCGCTGATGACGTAGTCGGGGAAGCCCGATTCACGAAATGTTGGCACATTGGCAAGGTTCGGATGGCGTTGTGCGCCGGTGAAAGCCAGCGCCTTGAGACGGCCTGATTTGATGTGTTCTCGTGGCAAAGCGATGGCTGCGAGCATCACGTTGGTGTCGCCGGCCAGAAATGCGTTGAAGGCCGGCGCAATGCCTTGGTAAGGCACATGAAGCATATCAATTCCGGTACGCGCCATGAGCCTTTCCATCGCCACGTGGTGCTGGCCACCTACGCCTCCCGTGCCGTAGCTGAGTTTGCCGGGGTTGGCCTTAGCGTAAGCGATGAATTCTTGTAGGGTGTTGGCTGGAAAGTTGGCACTTGTAATGAGCGCCAATGACACCTGGGTGAGCAATGACAGCGGTACGAAATCGCGGTCAGGATCGAATTGCATGGGCATACTCAATGCCGGAAGAATTGAGAATGGAACGTCGTTTGCCAGAAGTAGCGTGTAGCCATCGGCCGCAGCGCGCGCAACAAACTGGGTTCCGAGCATCAATGATGCGCCTGGCTTGTTGTCGATTAAAAATGGCTGACCCAACACCGGTTGGGTCCTCAAGCCCAGAGGCCGAATCACAGCGTCGAAGGCGCTGCCGGCGGGCACAGGGATGACCACTCGGACAGGTCGATTGGGGTATGTGCCTTGCGCGTGCACAGGGGCTGCGATGCCGGTCAGCGCAGACGCGGCTAAGCCAAGAGCACTGCGACGACTTAAGCCATTGGGCAAACCGTTGAGCGGCATGACTTCACCGCTGGTTTGTGCGAGAGAGGGACTTTTCACGGTATCTCCTGGTACGGGTTGGGCCCAATTAAATTAAATCATAGCGAGCGGTATGTCGACTTGCAAATTAATTCTTTGCTTTCTGTCATAAGTATTCTCGATTAGCAATTTCGCTCAATCTTTGACACGCGCTGGTGCTGGTGGTCGACCATGTTTTACCAAAGAGGCCTCCACCAAATCGACAAAGGCCTGTGCTGCCGCGCCCAATACACGCGAGGTTTGCCACACGAGATGGATCGGGCGCCCTAAACCAGCAGCAACAATTGGAATCACCGCTACCTTGTCGGGTTCGAAGAAGGGCGCCGCCACGCTGGGCACCACGCTCACGCCTAAGCCAGCGGAAACGAGTCCGGACACAGTCGGCAGTTGCTCCACCTCCATCACTTCGTTCAGCGCAATACCGCGCATCGCCAATTCCAAATGTTGGCCAAGTATTCCCGCTCGGGCATAGCGGATCAGGTCGACGCCCACAAGATCTTGCAGCTTCAAGCGTTTGCGCCCAGCCAAGTGGTGGTCATGTCGGCAAACTAAAACAAAGGTCTCGTGGAACAGAACCCGGTACTGCAGCCCGGCGAGGGGGCCAGGTGCACTCAGGATGGCAAAGTCTGCCTGACGCTCTCTTACCAACTCAAGGCAGCGGGCCGGCTGCAGGTCGAACAGTTCAAATCTAATGCCTGGGTAGGTTGCGCGGAAGTCAGCAATCAACTGCGGCAACCAAAGCGCGGCAAACGGCAAGGTTGCGCATACTGCGACGCGGCCCTTGCGCATATTGGAGCGGTCGCGCAGGTCAGTGCCGATTTCGTCTAACTCTGCCACCATGCGACGGGCAGAGGCGACAAAACGATCGCCATCGGGCGTTAGGCCTACGCGGCGACGGTCACGATCTACCAATCTGACGCCGACGTCGCTCTCCAGTTTAGAGACCATCTGGCTGAGCGCTGATTGGGTCACGTTGCACTGCTCTGCTGCCAAAGAGAAGTGGCGTAACTCGTCCAGCGCGATCAGCGCGCGCAGTACTCGGGTGGAAACATTAATCACAGTTACTAATCACAGTAAGAAAGAAATTAATTGTACTGGCACGTACGGTTTGCCTAAGATGAGCAAATCTTAAGGAAAAAGCGCGCCATGCACCAGAACTTGCATTACCTTGTCGCCATCGATATTGGCGGCACTTTTACCGACATGGCGGCATTTGACCGCCGAACGGGTGAGGTTCATGCGGCCAAGCAACTGACTGATTACGCCGCCTTCTTCGACTCGATCGGCCGATGCCTGCAGGACCGCAATATTTCGCTCAAAGATGCGGAGAGCTTCAAACACGGCACAACACTGGTGATCAATGCGCTGCTGGAACGTCAAGGCGCTAGAACGGCGCTGGTATCAACGCGCGGGTTCAGTGATGTCGTTGAAATAGGAAGGGGCAATCGTCCATTGCAGTTTGAACTGGAGTACAACCGCAAGGAGCCACTCATACCGCGCGAGTTGCGTCTAGAGATTGATGAACGTATGAGCGGTCAAGGCGAGGTTATCACTGCACCCTCAGAGGAAAGTGCCGACATGCTTGCTGCGCAGTTGCGCGCGGTCGGGGCTGAGTCTGTCGCGATTTCCTTTATCAACAGCTATGCCAACGATGCGCACGAGCAGCAGGTCGCAGCCTGGTTGCGCGCGCGACTGCCAGGGGTGTTCGTGTGCACGGGCTCAGAGCTGTCGCGGGAATGGTATGAATACGAGCGCAGTTGCACAGCTTGTGCCAACGCTTTTGTCGGTCCACAGATGGGGCGATATGCAAAAGGGCTGGATTCCATCTTGGACCAGCGCGGGTTCACCGGCAAGCGCTTTTTCATGGGCTCTGGCGCGGGCGCTATCTCATTAGCCCAAGCCGCACGACAACCGATCAGGCTGGTCGAGTCAGGGCCTGTTGGCGGTCTGGTGGGCGCGGCGGCCTACGCGCGTGCTCTGGGCATTGACAACATGGTCGCATTCGATGTGGGCGGCACGACTGCCAAATGCGCGCTCGTCAAGGAAGCTGCCTTCGAGATAAACACGACTTACTGGGTTGGCGGCTACGCAAGAGGGACCCCTATTCGCAGCAGCATCATTGACATTGTTGAAGTCGGCGCGGGAGGCGGCTCCATAGCCTACGTTGACTCCCTCGGTAGGCTGCACGTTGGCCCACGCAGCGCTGGCTCCAACCCCGGTCCTGTGGCCTATGGACGTGGCGGCAAAGAACCTACTGTCACGGATGCCAATGTGGTGCTGGGTCGAATCAACCCTGAAAACTTTCTGGGCGATGGCCTGCATTTGGATGTACAGGCTGTGAACGATGCGCTTCGTTCTAAGTTGGCTGAACCGCTGGGTTTGACTGATTCGCCCAACTTGGCTGCGCTGGCCTCGGGTATCTTGACGATTTCATCGGTGCTGATGGCTGGAGCCATCCGCAAGGTCACCGTTGAGCGCGGGGAGGATCCGCGCGACTATGTGCTGTTCGCCTATGGTGGTGGTGGTCCATTGCATGCGGTCGAACTGGCCAGGGAGATTGGAATTCCGCGCGTTGTGATTCCACCCCGTGCCGGTATCTTCGCTGCGCTCGGCATGCTGTTTGCTGACCTTGAAAACGACGCCTCAGCGACCTTCCTACAGCCTCTTGAAGATGCCAGCATGCAAAGCGCGCAGGCGGCCCTTGACAAACTTGATGCAGAAGCGGTGGCGGGCTTGGGTGAGTCGGCGAAGGGCGAGCCTTTCACCATGACACATTCGGCAGAGCTGCGCTACCGCGGTCAAATGCACTCTCTGAAAGTCCCGCTGGATTTGACGTCGGGTGCAGCTGCAATTCGATCAAGCTTTGAGAAGCTCTATGCAAAGCGCTTTGGCCACGCCAGTAGCACCGGGGCCGTGGAGTTTGTTGCACTTGGCGCCACGGCTACTGCTGCCGCACCCAAACCCGATCTGGCCGCAATCACGCCTGCACCGTCTGGAGGTGATCCGCTTACGGGCTCGCGGCGCGTTTACCTTTCGGACAAGGAAGGTTGGGCCGACGTTGCGGTTTATCAGCGCAGCCGAATGACCGATGGCTTCAGCGCAGCTGGGCCGGCCATTGTTGAAGACTTTGGTTGCAGTTGCTTTGTAGACGCAGCCTCGTCCATGCGGGTGGGTCGGTACGGCGAGCTTTGGCTTGAGTTGCACGCCCAAGGAGACCAGTTATGAAAAATGACATCACAGTCGAATCCATCGACGCCGTGACCGTTGAAGTTTTGCGTCACAGACTCTACGCCATCACCGACCAGATTGAAGCCAACATCATCCGGACAGCATTCAGCCCGCTGATTTACGCTTACAAGGACTTCGCAGTCGGAATGGTGGACGCAGAAGGCCAGCTCGTCTGCATGGCACGAGGCGGTATACCGCTGTTCTGCTCGACTTTACTGAGTGTCGCGGTCAAGGACGGCATTGATCTGTATGGTCATGACGGCATCAAAGATGGCGACGTCATCATCTGTAACTACTCCGGTGTGATTGGCCAGCACCTAAATAATGTGGCCATGTACGCGCCTATCTTCGAGCCTGGTGCCGCCAGGCCATGCGCTTTCATGGTGGTGGTGGTGCACTGGATGGATGTAGGCGGGCGTGACATCGGTTCGGCTTCATCCAACACCACGCAGAATATTTTCCAAGAAGGTATCCAGTTCCGTACGGTCAAGCTGTGGAGCGAGGGCAAGCCCGTAGCCGATATGTACCGCATGATCGAATACAACACACGGTTTCCGCAGATGGTGCTAGGTGACATTGGCTCGCAGTTGGCTGGCTGCATGCTTGGGCGCGAGCTGTATGGCCAGATGTTGGCGCGCTACGGTCTGCCAACTGTGACCGCCGCCATTGCACGCATACTGAATGACTCTGAACGCATCGCGCGCGATGTGGTTCGCGGAATGCCTGACGGCAGTTATGTGGCCGAGACCTTTCTGGACGACGACGGCGTTGATTTTGGCAAGCCCGTGGTGATACGCGCCACAGTAACAATCAAGGGCGACAACATCAATATAGACCTGTCGGGCTGCGCCCCAGTGCTGCGTGGCGCCATCAACTCAGGGCGCCATGGCGGCGGTGAGTCTGTTGCAGGTATCGGGCTGGCCTTCATAGTGGGTGGCGAGGATGCGCCCAACGCTGGCACCTTCCGCGCGCTCACTGTGACCTTGCCCGAAGGCACATTTCTAAGCGCCCCCGCCACGGCACCCATGGCACGCTACAGCTCACCGATGGCCACGGTGGTCGATGTCGTTCTAAAGGCCGCTGGCCAGGCCCTTCCTCAGCGGGTCACGGGGGGGCATCACGGCACTTTCGGTATTCATGCGTTTTCAGGTCACGACACCAAGGGGCAATTATTTCGCATTGTCGACACCGGCCAGGGCGGCTATGGGGCGAGTGCTCGCGCCGACGGACCTGGACCCTTCAAGACGCTGGTCCATGGCGACTCGGCCAATGTGCCGGTTGAGCTGCAGGAGGCGCTGTACCCGTACCGCTTTGAGTCAGTTAGGTTGCGCCAAGATTCGGCAGGGCCGGGACGCTATCGCGGTGGACTGGGCGTGATCAAGGACTACCTTGTCACAGCGCCTTGTCGCCTGAACTGTGCATTTGACCGCGTTTTGTGCCCCCCCTGGGGCGTGCAAGGTGGCGGTGACGCGATCCCAGGCAAGGTCACCATTTTCAGGGCCAACGGTACTGAAGAACTCATGCTGAAGGGCGATACAGCCATGTTGCCAGGCGACAGAGTCCGCATCGAAACGGCGGGCGGCGGTGGCTTTGGCGATCCACGTGAGCGGCCCCGTGAGGAGGTGCTGCACGATCTAAAGCGCGGCTACATCAGTGAGACGGCGGCGAGCACAGACTATTTTTTTCAGGAGATGACATGAAAATTGCGCGATATGAACTTAGCGGCGAACAGCCGAACGGTAAACAAGAGCGTCTGGGGATTGTGTTGTTGCAGGACGGCCAAGAGATGCTGCTCGACTTAGACCGTGCCGCCGCCGCGCGTGGTGGCCCAATGACAACGCCATCCACCGTCATCGGTCTTATTGAGGGACAGACTCGCTCCATGGACGCCACGCGAGAGTTGCTGCAGTGGGTGACGGGCCGAATGGACCCTCATTGGCTGGACGACCCCGCAAAAGTGCGTTGGCTCACGCCGGTGCCCCCCAAGTCGATGATCAGTGCCGGTCGTAACTTTGGCCGTCACAAGATGGAGTCGGTCAAGGGCAACCCGGCCAGCGGCAGTAAGCTACACAGCGATTTTCCAACCGGCTTCATCAAGCTTGCTCGCACGCTGGTGCCACACAAGAGCCATGTGAAACGGCCCAGTGATGTATTGTTATTGGACTACGAAGTTGAGATCGTTGTCGTGATTGGTAAGTCGATTGACGCCGACAGCAATGCTGATCCGGCCTCGGCCATCTTTGGTTATACGGTGTTCAATGATATTTCCGCGCGCGAGTGGCAGCTCAAGGAAATGAACAACAACATGCTCATGCTGGGCAAAAACTTTCCCGGGTTCGGCCCCCTTGGGCCCTACATTCTCACTGCTGACGAGGTACAAGATCCCAAATCAATGGTGCTTTGGTTGAAGGTCAACGGCGAGTTACGCCAGCACTCGGACTGTCGTGATCTGATCTTCGGCTTCGAGGAGATGGTCGCTTTCTGGTCGCGCTTTGGTTTGGTGCCAGGCGACTTGATTAGCACCGGCACACCTGAAGGCGTCGCTCTGCACCATAAACCAGACCCCATGGATTGGTATTTGAAACCTGGCGACATAGTGCAAGCTGGCGTGGACGGCATTGGTGTTTTGGAGACGACGATCGTTTGACGGCGCCCTTCACGTGCGCCTTGGCCAACAATTGAATGAGCGAAACTGGGTCTAAGTCATCGATTTCAGGGACTTTTTTCTTCCGTCAAGCTCAGGCACTTAATCCCAACTCAGCCAAAGCGCGAGACACGATGCTGTGTGCATCGACTTGGAAAAACGAACGCAAAACAGCTCGTGTATCGCTGCGTCCAAAGCCATCAGTGCCCAACGTACGGTAGCCACGACCTTTCGGCAAATAGGCGCGGACGGATTCGGGAACGGCGCGCACGTAATCGGTGGCTGCCAATATGGGGCCTGAACTGCCCTCAAGCAAATGGGCCAGGTAGGGCTCATCACCATCGCATTCGTGCGCCATCCCGTCACGCGCCAATTCGCTCCAGCTGGTGATGCTGTAAACGTCTGCGCCGATGCCCTTGTCAGCAAGTTGCTGAGCCGCCTGAATCACTTCGGTGAAGATGGCACCTGAGCCCAGCAAGGTCACACGCTGGCCGCCTGCGGGGCCGTAGCTGCCAAATTTGTAGCCTCCGCGCAGCACACCCTTCGCCGCACCCTCTGGCAAATCAGGGTTGGCGTAGTTCTCGTTCATGAGCGTGACGTAATAGAAAATGTCCTGCTGTTCAACCAGCATCTCTCGCATGCCGGCGTCCAGAATCACCGCGAGTTCGCCTGCAAAAGCCGGATCGTAAGCCTTGCAATTTGGGATGGTTGACGCCACAAGGTGACTGGTGCCATCTTGGTGTTGCAAACCCTCACCGGCCAAAGTTGTGCGTCCCGAGGTGGCCCCTAGCAGGAACCCCCGTGCACGTTGATCGGCTGCAGCCCAAATGGCGTCGCCAACGCGTTGAAAGCCGAACATGGAGTAGTAAATATAGAAGGGCAGCATGGCCAAGCCGTGCACGCTATAGCTTGTGGCAGCTGCTGTCCAGCTGGCAATGGCACCGGCCTCGCTGATGCCTTCTTCCAATATCTGACCATCCCGCGCCTCACGGTAGGAGAGCACTGAGCCGATGTCTTCAGGTGAGTAACGTTGGCCTACGCTGCTGTAAATGCCGACCTGTTTGAACAGATTGGCCATGCCGAAAGTTCGAGCCTCGTCAGCCACGATGGGGACGACGCGCGGACCGAGATCCTTGTCCTTGAGCAAGGTGCCGAGCATGCGAACAAAGGCCATGGTGGTGCTCATCTCTTTGCCATCAGCTTTGAGGGCGAACTGCGCATAGCTCTCGATAACGGGCACCGGCACTGCGGCGCATGTCGTCTCTCGCCTCGGCATGGCACCGCCAAGCGCCGCTCGATGCTCGCGCAAATAACGCATCTCAGGGCTTTGTTCGTCTGGCCTGAAGAATTCCAGTCCTTTAGCCTGCTCATCGGTCAGCGGGAGGTTGAATCGATTTCTAAATTCGATCAAATCGGTTTCATCGAACTTCTTCTGACTGTGTGTGGTCATCTTGCCCTGGCCGGCTGATCCCATGCCGTAACCCTTCTTGGTCTGCGCCAAAATCACGGTCGGCTGACCTGTGTGGGCGGCGGCAGCGGCGTAAGCGGCATGGATCTTCACCAAATCATGACCACCGCGCTTGAGGCGATCGATCTGTTCGTCTGTCATGCCTTGTGCCAAACGGGCGAGCTCTTCGTTCTGACCAAAGAAGTTGTCGCGGTTAAAGCGCCCGTCTTTGGCTGCAAAGGTCTGCATCTGACCGTCCACCGTTTGAGCAAATGCACGTGCCAAGGCGCCGGTGGTATCCCGCGCAAACAAGCCGTCCCAGTCGCTGCCCCAGACCAACTTGATGACATTCCAACCCGCACCAGCGAAGAGCTTTTCCAGTTCGTCGATGATGCGGCCATTACCTCGAACAGGGCCATCAAGACGCTGGAGGTTGCAGTTGACTACCCAGACCAAGTTGTCGAGCTTTTCACGTGCAGCAAGTGTCAACGCGCTCATGCTCTCAGGCTCATCCATCTCGCCGTCGCCAAAAACGCCCCAGACTTTTCTGGCAGTGCAATCGATCAACTGGCGATCCGTCAGGTAACGCATGAACCGCGCGTGGTAAATCGAGCTTATCGGGCCGATGCCCATTGAGCCCGTGGGGAACTGCCAAAAATCGGGCATCAACCAAGGATGCGGATAGCTGGACAGGCCACGGGCGCCACTGGCTGGACCGCTGATTTCCTGGCGGTAGTGCAGCAGATCGGCTTCGCTCAAACGACCCTCCAAGAATGCACGAGCATAGACACCGGGTGCGCTGTGCGGCTGGAAAAAAACCAGATCACCAAGGTGCACTTCGTTGCGTGCATGGAAAAAGTGATTGAAGCCGATCTCAAACAAATCAGCAGCGCTGGCATAGCTGGCAATGTGTCCACCAAGTTCGCCATAGGCTTGGTTAGCGCGCACCACCATGGCCAGTGCATTCCAACGCATGAGGGAAGCCAGGCGCTCCTCTATTGCGAGGTCGCCAGGAAAGCCGGGTTGATCTTCTACCGCAATCGTGTTGATGTAGGGCGTGTTCAACTCTGGCTGCCAACCCATGCGCTGTTCGCGCGCCAAGCGTGCCAGCTCATCCAAGATTTGCCGCACCCTTGCTGGCCCCTCGATGGCAGCGAGTGATAACAAAGCATCGCGCCACTCAAGGGTTTCTGCTTGGTTTGAATCGGGAGAAGGCGAAGTGGGGTTTTGCAATGGTGTCATGGGGCAAAACTTTAGCGTTTGTATTGCCGCATGTGCTGCCATAATTCACTAGAAAATGTCGTTATGACGGCATATTTGTTCAATCCAATGGCAAATGGAAGCATATGAATCTTGATTCCATGGATTTACGAATCCTTGACCAACTACAGCAAGACGGCGCTATTTCAAACGTTGAGCTGGCCAAACGAGTCTGCCTTTCTCCATCGCCTTGCTTGGCACGCGTGAAAGCAATGGAGAGTGCCGGCGTGATTCACCGCTATGTGGCCCTGGTCAGCGCTGCGGCACTGGGACTGGGTTTGACCGTTTTCATTTCCATCAGCCTCAAGGCCCAAAGCAAGGCGTCCTTGGCCGAGTTCGAGTCCCATATTGACAGGCACAACGAAATCATGGAGTGCTATCTGATGACAGGTGACAGTGATTACCTGCTCAGGGTCGTTGTCAGTGATATGGCTGCGTTGGAGCGTTTTATTTTGGAACAGCTTTCGCCAATTCCAGGGGTGGAAAAAATCCGATCGAGCTTCGCGCTCAAACAGGTTCGTTACAAGACGGCATTGCCGCTGCCGTAACAAAATCAAGGTGCGCATTTGCTGCCGTTAATACAGCCGGTGATGCTGCCGGTCATGTGATGTCGCGTTACTCAACTTTTAAATCTGCTCGTGATTGGCGTTCCGCTACAGCCCATGCAGCCCACACATTCAGATCAAACCCAACCCTGTCGCCAGACCTCATCGTTTTGCAGATCGCGCCAGGGAATGATCTGCGTGGCTTTGGAAAATACGGATTCGATTTCCACCCACTCAATCGGATCGGTGGGCAACTCCGGCGGGATCACCTTGCTGACCAAAAAGTGCTTTTGCTTGGCCACAGGCTTCACCGCCGTCCATTTGGTCAGCAACAGCTTTTTTGGATTCAGGGGATTCATTGTTTTTGTAGTGTGTTGACTGGCATTTCAATGAGCTTTTTCAGGTAACGGCCAGCGCCATCGCCTGCATTCATCTCAGGGTGATTCATGCAAAAGGCATCAATCCCAATGATCGCAACTTCATAAGCCTTGGGGTCGTCATTGTATTTGTCTTCTTTGCTTTTTTGAAGACCCTTGAGCGTCAAACTGAGCGGTGCCAGAAAGGCATTCGTCCAAGTACGCTTTTCTGTGTAGCCGAGGCTTTGCCAGGACGTACAGGTGTGGTCGCCAAACAAGCTGGCCCCATGGCTTGGTTGTGCTGACAAGGCGATGACCACCCATCCCAGTCGCAAGGCTGAACGGTAAGTGGAGCCTGACATTACGAGGCGTGTCATGTTGCTGGGTATCTAAATTGAATTGTGTTGTTTCAAATAATCAGCGCTTGATTTGCCTACCCAGAGCCACTGCCTGCACCAATTCGATCACCGCTATGTCCTAGTAGCTGCTCAGAATCAATAGTTTATTACCTGCGTCCAAATCTACGTTCTAACAACTCTATGTGTTCCAAATCTGTCTGGCTTGTGACAGCAAGTCGGGTCGCTTCTAATCGACCGACACAAAAATGAAGTCGGTTTATCGACATGATTTCTTCAGTTTGATTTCGCAGATGGTCGATTAATTCGTTGACTGTAAAAACGCCAGGAGGTTTGTTGGTTTTGAATTCAGCATTGCCGACAAAGACCACCACCGATTGGATGGCGCCGGAGGGCAGGAAGTCGAGTAGGTTCTCCACCGCTTGCTTATGCAGCATATTTTGGAAAATGGGATTTTGAAACTTGAATTTGCGACCAAACAAAACTTGCGTCCACTGGTTGTGTTTGGCGTCAGCAAAAATCCAGCCGCTGTAATTTTTCGTTTCGATGACGAAAATCCCAAACCTCGATACCAAGATGTGGTCGATCTGAGTTGTTCTGTCGTTGATCTTAAGTGTGATGTGATTCAGAAGATGGAAGTCGGGTGGAACAAAATTGGTTTGGATCTTTTGAGATAGCCTCGCTTCAACTTGGTTCTGATAGGTGTGAGCGCGGTAGCGCCCCAGCATATAACCAGCTAAGACACCCACGGCTATGGCGACGAATAAGTTGGAGTTAGTGAACACCATAAAGATCAAAATTTTTACTGATTCTTTGAATTTTCTTTGGCCACGGCTTTTCCCAAATCATTTTCCGCCTTGCCATAAAATTTTTCTATTGATTTGCAGGGATGCCAAGGGATATCATCCCAGCGCCCAATCTGGCGCGCTACCCAAGAAATAAAATCCGCAAGATTAAATGTGCGTCATCATTTTAGGAGGTCATTGACTTGATTAATGTCCAACCCTTCATGGCTCATGCCGACATCCCGGTCTTTGTTTGCGATCTTTCGCCCTTGACTGTCCATTTGGCGCTAGCTAAGCAGGCAATAGATGAATTGCGCATCAGTCATCCGCAATCACCCGAGTCCAATGTCAAAGCCACCTACATGAGTCCGTGGCGCAGTCATGAGCTGACGGATAAGTTCGGACCATTGTCACAAGTGGTTTTGGATGTGAGCAAGCAGGCCAGCCAATTGCTGTCAGCCAACTTGGATGCACTCAATCTAGAAATGGTTGTGAGTGAATGCTGGGGCATTGTTTACGAAGAAGCCAGCTACACACTGCCGCACAATCATTTCCCTGCGGACTTCAGTTGTTCGATATATCTGGAAACGCATCCTGACAGTGCACCGATTATTTTTGCTGGCAAATATCCTTTGCAACCACAGCCCAATATGCTGGTCATGTTTCCGGGTATCCTGACTCACGAAGTGCCGGCCACTCAGGGTCGCAGAGTGGTGGTGGCCATGAATTTGCATAAACTTGCCACCTTTGCCAACGTCAAGAACTAGCCGCTTGAACTTTTAAACCCAGCCTTGGCGCCAGACCTCATTTTTTTGTAAAGCTACGCCACCTGGGGGCTAATTCATCGGAGCGAGAAGTGTTTAATACGGCAACATCGCCCTGAACAGGGCACTGGGTCGACTTTGGTCAGGTGGGCGACTCAAACTTACTTCAATCCACACACGCATCAGAAGTCCTCACATGAGCTTGCATCAGCCGTTCAGTCAAGAGGGGTACACCCTCTTTGTGAAGACAGGACACCCGATGATGGACTTCAGTGAAAGCGTCAGGGTCATGTGTGCCATATTTTTTGTTGTACATGACGATCTGTTTAAACTTTAGAAAGTGATGCACTTTGTATGAACAAGATGGACGGTCGTTTGAGTTCTCAAGAGGAAACTTCTGCTGAGGTACTGGGTTTTTCCCTGAATATTGCGATTGAAACACTGTCGGAGATAGACAGGTTGGGTAAGAATTTTCTGAATGATTTAGGTCTAACCTCTCTGGATCCAGAATCTTTCTATCCTTATCACTACCGATTGAGATTTTTCAAGGAAATTAACTTGCGTCTCGGTTGGCCAGGACTGTTCATGTTGGGGGCAAAGATACCAGAGCATGTTGAAAACGTTCTGGCAAAAAGAGGAACCCCATCAAACTATATGAAAGTAATCCGGCCTTTTTCCGACGAACTGAAGAATTCATATTCATCACAGGGCGAAGCAGATATTCGAAGTGCTCTGAAGAATCTGGTGATTCTGCATAACCAAGAGCTTTCTAACGACGCGCAAAGGGGGTTGAGAGGAAAAGATGCGATCTCTATCTGGTCGCATGAAGAAGAGCCAGCATCGGATGGAGAAATATCACGATTTCTGTTGAAAAACGTATCGTTGTCAGATCTCGAATTTGAAGCGGTTCTGAGAGGCAATTGCATTAATTGTTTCAGAAGAATATTTCCAGATGGCATTGATTTCAGTCTTGTCTATGTCCCTGAGCTGTCCCACAATGCAGGCCGACATAGACACTGTGTTTTCAGGTTGGCCTTCAAAGCGATGGAAGCCGATGTATCGCACAAGGCGCTTTGGTCGATTGAACTGGAAAAGACCCAGAAGGAGCTATACAAAACAACTTTGGATTTTGCTTTTGATCAAGAAAAATTGGTTAAAGAGAAGATGCAAAAAATCCAAGATCTAATGCTCAATGTATTGCCTCCAAAAATTGCTGCCCGATTAGAAGCTGGAGAAAAAAGCATCGCTGACAGCTGTCCTAACGCAACGATATTGTTCAGTGACATCGTTGGCTTTACCGCAATGTCTGCTGCCAAGTCTGCAGAAGAACTGGTGAACTTACTCAATGACTTATTTTCAAAATTTGATCGTCGCGCATTGACCTTGGGGCTTGAGAAGATCAAGACCATTGGAGATGCCTATATGGTGGCAGGGGGGCTGACCAGCGAAGATGGACAAGATGCCATTCGAGTGATTCACATGGCCCTTGGAATGCTTGATGATCTGACAGAGCTCAATCTGAAATACGGCATGGCTCTAGGTCTCCGAATAGGTGTGAATACAGGACCCGTTGTGGCAGGTGTTATTGGAGAAAGTAAATTTTCCTATGACCTTTGGGGAAATACAGTCAATATTGCGAGTCGAATGGAGTCCACCTCTGCTCCTGGAAAGATTCAAATTTCACCCAGCACCTACGCCCAGGTGAAAGACCACTTTGATGTTCAAGAACGTGAACTTATTGAATGCAAGGGTCTGGGAAAAATCATGACGTACTTTGTACATGGGGCATTCAAAAAACCCGATACTTGGTAATCGTCCGTTAGAGCCTCAGTCGTGAAAACCATAAATGCTGATTGAAGCTAAACACGGATTCCGTCATTTGAAAGAAATTGTAGGTTGGCTCATCGCAGCCGTGCCGCCTTGATTTCCTGCCCCAACTCAATCACCGCCATGGCGTAGTAGCTGCTCCAGTTTCCAAAGGGTGTTTTAGTATTAAAAATACTGTGTTTCGAACGTGTTGTCTAGCGCCGTAAACCGTTCGTAATAGCTTCATCAGCGTGCCTTGATTTAGGGTTCAATCTTGCCATCAAAAAAGGGCAGGGCGCTCCAGTTTTCGCAGTTCAGGTGTTCCAGTCCCTATTCCATTCGCCAGCCATTGTGTTTGCGCATTTGTAGCTAACCTTTCGGTGTGCTACTTTTCGTGGACGGAGAATAGCTTGGGCATTGGCACAAGCGTAAAGACTTTTGACGCTGGGCAGTGGCTGATTCACGGCAGTGTGTTGAACCGTTTTTGAGCCTGATTGGCAGCGTGCTTCACGCTACACCGCCAGGTTAGCTACAAATTTCAAATTCAGGTTGCCCTGACCGCGTGGCCGAAACTACGCTTGTGGCTATGCAGGAATTGGAAAAACAGCAGGCAGCAAACGACACCCAGTATCTTCCGCCACGGCACCGCACACTGCCCATCCTTTCATCAGTCACGCCCATTGCCAACTACCCCTCAAAGTTGCGCATTTTCAAGACCAATGCCAGCAGGTATTGGCAAGTGCGTTGTTTTCTTAAAGGCAGGACCTACACACA